>NZ_FRAG01000118.1 GCF_900142245.1 Paramaledivibacter caminithermalis DSM 15212
CAGAACTTCAGATATAAGATTTTACCTTTTAACATTAATTTTCATCATAATTCATTGAGTTATGAATAATTCAGGATACTATTTACATATGTTTTTATATCAAAATAATTTGAAGCTGAAAACTTACTTATAAATTCTCTACTTTCAAAAGTTTTATCCTGATCAAAAACTGCTATATCTATGTTTTCAACATCAGTATTTACTGCATATCCAAATATTAATATAAAAATCAAAGGCATTGCAATAGCTATTATTAAGCTAGCTCTATCTCTTTTTATGTGGATAAATTCCTTTTTAACTATAGTAATAAGTCTTTGTATACTCATCATTGGTCACCTGCCTGTTTATTACTAACTTCCTTAATTCCAACAAAGGAAGAGTTCACTTTAGCGCCAGTTTGTTCTTGCACATAACTAATAAATACATCTTCAAGATTTATACTATTCTTTTCCTTTATTAATGACTGTGGGGTTCCTTTGGTAAGTATTTTTCCGTTAAAAACAAAGGCTATCTCATCGCAGCTTTCTGCTTCATCCATATAGTGGGTTGTAACTAATATAGTTATACCTTCATTTGCCAGTTCATAAATCGTCTCCCAAAATATTCTTCTTGAAACTGGGTCAACTCCTGCTGTTGGTTCATCTAGTATAAGGAGTTGAGGTCTATGTAGTAAAGCACAGCCTAAAGCTAATCTTTGTTTCCATCCTCCAGACAAATTTTTAGAAAGAGTTTTTTCTCTCCCTTTTAAGCCTGCCATTTCTATCAATTCGTCAATCCTTTCTTTACTCATCTTTTTAGAAAGGGAATATATATTAGAATAGAATTTTAGATTTTCCAAAACTGTAAGATCCTCATAAAGGCTAAATCTTTGAGACATATATCCAATATTTTGTTTAATTTTTTCTCCTTCCTTATATAAATCGTAACCCAGAACCTTTCCTTTACCAGCGGTAGGTGTTAAAACTCCACAGAGCATCCTTATAGTGGTTGATTTTCCAGCACCATTTGGTCCTAGCAAACCAAAAATCTGTCCCTTTGAGATCTTTAAGCTTATATCATCTACTGCAATATGATTATTAAAGACTTTCCTTAAATTTTTAGCATCAACAGCGTATTCTACATCCATTAATTGACCTCCTTAAGCTTTATATCAACAAACATTCCAGGTTTTAAGCTATTATCTTTTTCTAATATCTTTATTTTAACTTCAAAAACCATTTCTTCTTTATTTTCCTTTGATTCTACATTCTTAGGAGTGAATTCTGCCTCAGATGATATATAAACAACCTTACCTTTAATAGTATTTTTATCATTAGGATCTGTGAGAATGTAAACATCTTCCCCAAGTTTTATTTTAAAAAGCTCTTTTTCAGAAATATAAATCTTTACCCATAAATTATCAGTATCTATGACCGTTGATATAACACCACCAGTTGGAATTAATTCTCCTTTATTAAAATTCAATGTTTGAATTATACCATCTATAGGAGCTTTTATTTTACACTTATTTATTTGATTTTTTAAATTATCTATTTCTATCTCTGCCTTTTCAACTTCTAATTGATTAGCTTTTATATTATATTCAGTTGCTCCATTTAGTAATAGTTCTAAGGCTGCAAGGGAAGATTCATATTGTTTTTCAATGCTTTTCAAATTTGTTTCCGCTGAATCTAAGAGGGATTTTGAATCATCGAGCTGTTGATTGGAAACTGCACCTTCATTATAAAGCTTTTTTATATTATTAAAATTTTCAAGTCTGTATTCATAATTTTTTTTAAATCCTTCCAATTGTACTTTAGTTTTTCTAACATTTGCCCTGGCACTTTTTATTTCTTCATTTCTTGCTCCATTTAATATCTCATTAAGCTTTGTTTTAGCAAATTCCAATCTGTTTTCAGCTTTTCTAAGCTTAATATTAAGGTCAGTCATATCAATATTTGCAACTCTATTTCCTGCCTTTATCCTTTGTCCTTCTTTTATAAAAACTTCTGATATTATTCCACCTAGCTCACAGCTTATTTTTACTTCATCTGCTTCAATAGTACCTGTATAGGTTTGGTTTTGATTATCAGAATTCATACTACAAGACGTAAGAAAGAAAACCCACATTAAAAAAACAATTACAGTTTTTTTCATAACCATAACCTCCAAGAATTAATCTCTATTCCTTATACCATCCATCAACATGTCTATCATTAAGTCTATTTCATCCTCAATATTACTTATAGAAGTCTCTGATGGCATCAATTGTCTTTGAATTAACATCATTAAAACCATACCAAGCATAGATCTAGTTATGATTAAAGATTCAATATCCTTGATTTCTCTATTTTTTTTAGCTATATCAACCACTTTTTTTACAAGTTCAATAGCCTGTTTTGCGATTTTATCAATAAATAATCTTCTTACATCATCATGGAACTGTAATTCGTACAATATTACCTTCATGTAAGCATAATGCTGTTCAAATATTTTTACACGATCAAGTACTATAGCCTTTAAAACTTCCTTAAATGCTTTGTCTTTGTTAGCTTCTACAGTTTCTTCCAAGGATTTTACAACAACTTTTTCTCCAAATATATCTATAGCCTTTAATACTATTCCATGAAGAAGCTCTTTTTTCTTGGGGAAATATCTAAATATTGTGCCTTCAGCAACTTTAGCCCTTTTTGCAATTTCACTAGTGGTAGCTGCTGAATATCCTTTTTCTCCAAAAACCTGTATTGCAGCATCTAATATTCTTTCTTCTGTATTACTTGTTTTTTTCATTGTCATATAATACCTCCTCATACAAATAAATGAGTGATTACTCACTCATATCTTATTCTAATAATGTATAAATGTCAATATTCAAAAAGTAAAGCATTAAGGAAAAAAAGTATTTGAGAAATAATTTTAAAGTATATAACTCAACTTTCGCACGTAAAAATCATTGAAAAAACTGAGATTTGAATGAAAAATTCAAAAAATATAGTAAGAACATTCCCTTTTCTTGAAAGAATTTCAAGGACGTTCTTATGACTGTATGAT
>NZ_FRAG01000051.1:0-23742 GCF_900142245.1 Paramaledivibacter caminithermalis DSM 15212
AATGACAAAGGGACGTTTCGGTTGACACGTTAAAAATAATGGTATAAAATTAAAATGGTGATGAAAATGGCAAGAAAAAGAAGAGAAAGAAGTAAAACAGGGATATATCATATTATGTTAAGAGGCATAGATGGACGAAATATATTCATAGATAATGAAGATAGAGAAAAATTCATAGAGGCTTTATTCAATGCAAAAGAAAAAGGACAGTTTTTATTATATGGATATTGCTTAATGGATAATCATGTTCATTTATTAATTAAAGAGGGGGAAGAAGTAGGAGCCAGTATAAAAAGGATGACAGTAAGCTATGTGCAGTGGCATAATAATAAATATGGAAGGAC
The DNA here is from genome assembly GCF_900142245.1 of Paramaledivibacter caminithermalis DSM 15212. Classification (GTDB taxonomy): domain Bacteria; phylum Bacillota; class Clostridia; order Peptostreptococcales; family Caminicellaceae; genus Paramaledivibacter; species Paramaledivibacter caminithermalis. The sequence goes on from NZ_FRAG01000051.1 coordinate 345, forward strand.
AGGGCACTTGTTTCAAAATAGATTTAAAAGCGAAGTGGTAGAAAGTGAATCTTATTTATTGGCAGTACTTAGATATATTCATCAAAATCCAGTGCAGGCAAAAATAGTAAGAAAACCATCAGAGTATAAATGGAGTAGTTATAATAAATATATTAACAGATATAATGGAAAGAAAGAGGCTTTAGATACAGCTATAGTTGATGGATACTTTAAAAATAGGAGTGAATACGAGTTTTATATGACTCAATTAAATAACGATAAATGTCTAGAATATGAAAATAAGAAAAAATATACAGATATAGAGTTGAAAGACAAGCTGAGAAGACAATTTAATAATATTGATGAAATTAATAACCTTAATATACTTGAGAGAGATAGATTAATATTAGAAATTAGAAAATCGACAGGAGCAAGTATAAGGCAACTAAGTAGGGTATTGGGGTTAGGACGTGGAATTATTGAAAAAGCTATAAAGTTATAAAACTATGACAGACGAAACGTCCCCGTGTCAGATGCGTCCCCGTGTCAGACGAAACGTCCCCGTGTCATCTCTAAGATATATGTTTAGAAGGATGTTGATATTTAATGAAGGAATTTAATAAACGTCATTTTTCTATTATGAAAAAGATTATTATAATATTGCTGATTCTTATAGTAGCTATAAGTATTAATCTTTATAGGCTTAAGAAAAAGAGCAAGATTCCAGTAACTAAAAATCCAAAATACCATTTTTTTATGATTGCAAAAAACTCCGTGGATCCCTTTTGGAAGTCTGTTAAACAAGGGGCTGAAAAGGCAGCTAAAGATTTTAATATAGCTATAGAGTTTTATGCACCTAGATTTAATAATCCTGAGGAAGAGCAAAAATACCTAGATATTGCAATACTTTCAAATGTAGATGGAATAATAGCTCATTCAAACAATACATCTGAATTTGATAGGCTTATTAATAAAGCATATGTGAAAGGGATTCCAGTAGTTAGTATAGAAAATGATGCTCCTAAAAGTAATAGGAAAGCCTTTGTGGGTACAAATAGTTTTGTATTGGGACAAGAAGCTGCTAAGCTTATGATAGAAGCCACTGGTGGAATAGCAAATATAGGAATTATAGTGAGCAATGGCTATAATTTGAGTTCTGAAGAAAGACAAAGTATGGAGATAAATGGTTTTCTAAGTACTATCAAGAATTATTCAAATATGAAATTAGTAAAGATATATAAATCAGAGATGGGTATATTAGGAGCTGAAGAAATTACACAGAAAATCATTGATAATAATGAGAAAATAGATGCAATATATACAACTAATTCAATTGACACCTTAGGTTCAGCCCAAATCATCGTCGAAAATAACAAAGTTGGAGATATAGTAATGGTTGGATATGGGGATACTGAGAAGATTTTAAGATACATAAAAAATGGAATAATCTATGGCACGGTTATGAGTTATCCCTTTGAAATGGGATATGAAAGTGTTAAAGCTTTGGTAAATATTAAAGAAAAAAACAATACTTCAAATTTTATAGATACAGGTGTAAAGGTGATTACTCGAGAAAATGTTGATGAATACCACAAAAATACTAGGGTATTGGAATAGTTGGTGAATATATGAGTAAAAATTTCTTTTATTTTTCTGGGATTAGGAAAAAGCTGATTATTTATTTCATTATATTAACACTAATTATTGCATCTGTTAGTTTTTTTTCATACAGCAATACAAAAGCCACCTTAGCAAGATTAAAACTTATTATTACCGATTATGTTTATCTAAATAATCTAAACAATGATGTTAGCTCTCTGACTATTGAATTAGAAGAATATCTTACTATAAAGTCCTCTAATGCTCTTTTGAATTATTATACAATATATAATCGACTTAAGGAAAAGTCTGAGGCTATCTCAAGAGAAATTGTATATGATTGTGAATATATTATGATGAAGGATATTGCATATATGATAGAAGAATTTCTTGTGGAGGCAGACAATGCAATACAAGCCAAAAGGGGTAGACAGGAAGAGGTATACATAGCTCATTTTACTAGAGCCAATGAAATAGCTGACTATATAAAGCATTACATTAATAGGCTTTTAAATAATAAGCTCCAAAGGGTTTCAGTTAACTATGAAGAGCTTAATAATAATACTATCTATATAAATTATATTAACCTAGTTTTAATATTTATTTCTATAATTATCAGTATTTCTCTTGCAATTTTATTTACATATAGATTAACAAAACCAATAATAAAGCTAGCACATTCAGCTGAAAGGGTTTCGCAGGGAGATTTTGATATTGAACCTGTAGAAATTGAAGCTACTGATGAGATAAATGTTTTAGCCATTGCATTCAATAAAATGATTAATAATATAAGAAAGTATATATATGAAATAAAAAAACAAGCACAGATTGAAAAAAAGCTTAAGGAACAAGAACTATTAAATTTTAAAATCAAGAGTCTACTTAAGGACATGGAATTAAAGTCCTTACAATCCCAAATAAATCCTCATTTTCTTTTCAATACTTTAAATACAGCCAGTCAACTTGCAATGATTGAAGGAGCTGAAAAGTCTTCGGAATTTATTGAAAATATAGCCCAGCTTCTAAGATATAATCTAAGAAAACTTGATAAACCAGTGACTTTGCAGGAAGAAATAAATAATGTTAAGAATTACATGAACATCTTAAAAACAAGATTTGGAAATAGAATAGAATTTTATAGTCAAATTGATGAAAGGGCAGTTGATGTTAAGATTCCCTGTACTATAATTCAGCCAATAGTTGAAAACGCATATATTCATGGGCTTGAAGATTTAGAGAGAAAAGGAGAGATTCATCTTAATATCAATATAGTGCAAGATAAGATTTTAATTGAAATTACTGATAATGGAAAGGGAATGGATGAAGATAAGATTAAATCGATTATTTTTTCTGAAAACAGTATAGATTTAGCTGAAAGACATGTAAATGGAATAGGAATAAATAATGTTATTGATAGGCTTAGAATTTTCTATAACATTTCGGATATAAAGGATGTAATAGATATAAAAAGTCAAATAGGGCATGGGACTACAATCATTATTAAAATACCTTTTAATAAAGAGGTGATGGCAAATGATAAAGCTATTAATTGTTGATGACGAGTATATAGTTTTGGAAGGAATAAAATTTATTGTTGATAAATATGTATCTGATGTGGAAGTCATAGGAACAGCTCAGACGGGAAGAGAAGCAATAGAAAAAGCTATGGAGTTTAAGCCAGATATTATATTTATGGATATTCGAATGCCAGGAATTCATGGGATTGAAGCAGTTAGACAAATAAAAGAAAGGATTAATAATATTTATGTTGTAATAATTTCTGCATATGAGCATTTTAGTTATGCAAAGGAGGCAGTAAATTTAGGGGTTTGCGAATATCTTTTAAAGCCTATAAGTAAAAATAAAGTCATTGATGTATTGAATAAATTAAAGAGAGAGATATTAGATAAAAGAAAAGCTATGCAGAGAGAGATTGTTCTAATGGAAAGAATAAATAAGATTATTCCTCACATGGAGAATCAACTAATATATTCCCTTTTGTTTGGAAGCATGGAATTAAAGGATATAGAATTTTACGAAGAAATTTTTGAAATGAAGATTAATCATGGTTATGTCATGATAGGAAAAATCATAGAAACTGAAAATCAAAATAAAGAAGGTAGCCTCAAAAACAGTATACTCAAACAGGAATTTTATGAGCTTTTTTCTTCCCAGCTTAAAGATATGGTACCATGTCTAATAGGTGCATCTTTGATTGATAGGATAGTAGCATATATTCCTATAGATAAAGAAAAAGATTCATATGATGCTAGAAATAATGCTATTTATATTGCTGAAAGAATTTCTGAGAAAATATATGAAAAAATTAAGATTAGCTATAAAATTGGATTAGGAAAAGATTATGATATCGAGGATTTTACAAAATCATACAATGAAGCACAAGCTTCTTTATTAATTCCAAGTGAAGAAATCATTACTCATTTTGAAGATATAGCACCTATGTTTAAAAATAATTATTCATATCCTGTTGTTATGGAAAAAAGATTATCCCATAATATATTGATTGGGGATGTTGATGGTTCAAAAGAAATCTTTGAAGATATTTTTAATTCTATAATATTACTTTACGGTAGAGATATAGTTAAGGTGAAGTCAAAGCTTGTAGAGCTTTTTTCTGTATTAATGAGAGAGATTCCATATAATTATGAGGAAAATGATTTCATGACACAGAATTTCTTAATGAATATATTTAAAATAAAAAATATAGAAGAACTTAGGTTATGTTTTATAGATTTTTTAAATAGTTTTATTAGAGCCATAGCATTATCTAGAGAAAAAGAAATGGACGGATTGATTACTAAGGCTGTTGATTATATTAAAGAAAACTATGCAAAGGATATCAGTTTAGATGATGTGGCAAGGGAAATAAATATGAGCTATCATTATTTTAGTAAATTTTTTAAGGATTCATTAGGGAGAAGCTTTATAGATTATCTTACTCAGCTACGGATTGATAAATCAAAGGAGTTTTTAAATGACAGAAGTATGAGCATCAAAGAAATTTCCTATAAAATTGGGTATAATGATCCAAATTATTTTAGTAGAATATTTAAAAAAATAACAGGTATAACACCGTCAGAATATAGGATAAATAATAAGATGAATTGAGTCTTGTCCTAAGGGGGGATAAGAAAGTGAACTATAAAAAATATTTCTATATAATAACGATTATAGTACTTAGTATTATTTTAGCTATACTAATCTTTTATACAGTAAAAATATTAAATTTAGATACATTTACGGGGAATAGTAATGATGAGCATATAAAAGTAGAAGACAATAAAATAAAAATTGGTTTTTCTATTGGAACACTGAAGGAAGAAAGATGGATTAAGGATAGAGATATCTTAATGGCAAAGATGAGAGAATTAGGAGCGGATATAATAGTACAGAATGCAAATAATGATGATGAAGATCAGCTACAGCAGGTAAAGCATTTGTTATCCCAAGATATAGATGTGCTTATAATAGTACCAAATGACATTAACAAGGCGGCATCTGCAGTAGAACTTGCTAAAAGACAAGGAGTAAAGGTTATATCATATGATAGACTAGTTTTAAATTCTGATATTGATTTGTATGTATCCTTTGATAGTAGAAGGACTGGTGAATTAATGGCTGAATATGTTTTAAGTGAAATAAATAAAGGAAATATTCTTATTATTAATGGTGCTAAGAATGATAACACTACTAAAATAATAAAAGAAGGCTATGATAAGGTGCTTAAAAACAAAATAGAAAGCGGAAAAATTAAAATAATCGCTGAAGAGTGGTCTATAAACTGGATGAAGGAACATGCCTTTAAAGTAACCCATGATTTCCTTTCCAAGGGGGAAAAAATTGATGCAATTATATGTGGAAATGATAGCTTGGCAGGTGGAGCAATAGAGGCCTTATCCGAGTATAGAATGGCTGGAAAGGTTGTTGTAGTAGGTCAAGATGCAGATTTAGCAGCATGTCAAAGAATTGTAGAGGGAACGCAGCTTATGACAGTTTACGGACCTGTAGAAAAATTAGCAGAAGCTGCAGCAGAAATGTCTATTAAGCTTGCATATGGAGAAAAAATAAAGCTTGAAGATAGTATTTTTAATGGTAAACGTAATATTCCGCAATTGATTATTGAATCAATTGCTGTGAATAAGACTAATATAGATGATACGGTTATAAAAGACGGATTTCATCTAAGGGATGAGATTTACAGAAAATCCAAATAGGATATATTATCCAGTAGCATATATATGTTGCTGGATTTTTTTATGTCAAAAAAATCCTAGCTACTATTCACAAAAATTTATTTTAGACAAAATCCTATTGCAAATCATAAAAACCTCTAGAGGCAAATATCAGAGAAAAATCGAATAATAAACACAGAGATGAAAGTAGAAAACGTTTTTAATTTAATTACTTTATATTATGGCTTTATTTGCAAAAGAAAATTTTTATAGGATTTTAATTGATATAAAATTATATATTACGATTAATAATTTTATATCAGTCAAAATAAAAAATAAAAATTAGGAGGATTGATTTATGAAATTAAAAAAAGTAGTATCAATGTTATTGGCTTTTGCTTTGCTAATATCAGTTTTTACTGGATGCAAGGCCCAAACAGAACAAGCAAGTGAAGAACAGTCAAGCAAAAAGATAAGAGTTGGATTATCTTTACCTACTCAAAGAGAAGAAAGATGGGTAAAGGATAAGGAAACTATGGAGAAGGTTGCTAAAGAAAAAGGAATTGAACTTATAGTTAAGGTAGCAGATGCAAATATGAATGAACAAATTACTCAAGTAGAATCATTATTATCTCAGGACATAGATGTTTTAATTTTAGCACCCCATGATGCATCTGCAGCAGCATCATTAGTTGAAAAGGCAAAGAAAGAAGGAGTTGCAGTAATAGCTTATGATCGTCTAATTACTAACACTGATAAACTGGATTTATACTTAACCTTTGATAGTATAAGAGTTGGTGAGATGCAAGGTGAATATTTGACTAAACTGGTTCCAGAAGGAAACTATATTATATTAGCTGGAGCACCAACGGATCATTGTGCAACTTTATATAAAAAGGGTGCCATGAACGTAATTCAACCATTAATAGATAAGGGTAAGATTAAAGTTATAGCTGAACAAGCAGTGGAAAATTGGTTACCAGAAAATGCACTTAAGATAGTAGAAGCGGCATTAGCAGCTAATAATAATGAGGTTGATGCAATTCTAGCTCCAAATGACGGTACAGCAGGAGCAGCTATTCAAGCTTTAAGTGCTCAAGGACTAGCAGGAAAGGTTCCGATAACAGGACAAGATGCTGAAAAAGCTGCTGCTAAAAGAATACTCGAAGGTACACAATCAATGACAATCTTTAATGATACAAGAGAATTAGGAAAAGCTGCTGTAGAGGCTGCTATTAAATTAGCAAAGGGAGAAAAACCTGTGGTTAATGGCGAAACTGATAATGGTACAATTTCAGTACCTTCTATATTAGTAGATGCAAAGGTAGTGGATAAGAATAATTTACAGGAAGTATTAGTTGATAGTGGATATATCTCAGCAGATGATTTGAAATAATGGTATCTATCTAATAACTTGTTTGAGGAATAGCTGAAAAAGTTATTCCTCTCTCTTTAAGAAAGGGGCAAGGCTTTTATGAGTGAATATATATTAAAGATGCAGGATATAGTGAAGGAATTTCCTGGTGTTAGAGCCTTAGATGGTGTAGATTTTAAAGTTAAAAAGGGAGAAATACACGGACTTGTTGGAGAAAATGGAGCTGGTAAATCAACGCTTATGAAAATACTAAGTGGGGTATATCCATATGGCACATATGAAGGTAAAATCATTATAAATGAGCAGAAACAAAAATTTACAAGAACAAAGGATAGTGAAAATGCGGGTATAGGCATAATATATCAAGAGTTGACCCTTGTTAAACAAATGAATATTTGTGAGAACATATATTTGGGAAATGAGTTTAATAAGGCGGGAATAATAGATTGGAATAAAGCCATGGATTGCACAAAGAGGCTGCTAAAAGAAGTAGGTTTAACCGAAAGTCCTGATACAAAAATTGCTAACCTAGGAATTGGGAAGCAGCAATTAGTGGAAATTGCAAAAGCACTTTCAAAGGATATAAAAATATTGATACTAGATGAACCAACAGCAGCTCTTAATGAAGATGATAGTGAAAATTTACTTAAAATAATTAAAGGATTAAAGGAAAGGGGAATAAGTTGTATATATATTTCCCATAAGCTTAAGGAAGTAAAAAGTATTGCTGACACCATAACTATTTTAAGGGATGGAAAAACTATAGATACCTATGAGAATGATGAGAGTGTTACGGAAGACAAAATAATAACGGGAATGGTTGGGAGAGAACTAACACAGCTTTTCCCAAGAAAAGAACATAATCCAAAGGAAACTGTCTTAGAAGTTAAAAACTTTACAGTATATAATCCAGAAATTCCTGATAGGAAAGTGATAGACAATGTAAGCTTTAGGGCCAGAAAAGGTGAAATACTTGGCATTGCAGGATTGATGGGTTCTGGAAGAACAGAGCTAGCTATGAGTTTATTTGGAGCATATGGAATAAAAAAATCTGGACAGATACTTATTGATGGGAAGAAAACAACTATAAAGGGACCAAGGGATTCAATACAAAACGGTTTATGCTATTTATCAGAGGATCGTAAAAAAAATGGGCTAGTACTTATGATGGATATAAAGGAAAATATAACCCTTGCTAGTTTAGATATAATATCGGATTTTAGAGGGATAAATGAGAATGAAGAAATAAAGATCTCGAATCATTATGTAGATGCCTTAAATATAAGAACACCGTCTATAGAACAGAAGGTAAGGAATTTGAGTGGAGGTAATCAACAAAAGGTGGTTATATCTAAATGGCTTATGGCAGCACCCAAGGTATTAATATTAGATGAACCAACAAGGGGGATAGATGTAGGTGCCAAATATGAGATCTATAATATAATGAATGACCTAGTAGACAAGGGAGTTAGTATAATAATGATTTCCTCGGAATTACCAGAGATATTAGGCATGAGTGACAGAATAATGGTGATGCATGAAGGGAAAATTACTGCTGAGCTTGATTGGAAAGAAGCAGATCAAGAAAAAGTTATGTATTATGCAACTGGTGGTGAAGATTTAGATTTTATTTCAGAACATTTAACATAGTAATGACTTACTAAGGGTCTTAAAGACTTAAGTTTTTTATGCTAAATCAAGGGAGGAGAAAGCTGTGACAGATAGGGTAAAAACTAAGAATGAGCAAAATGCAGTTGAAATAATAAAGCTCTCATTTAAAAATAATGTAAGACAATATACGATGTTTATAGCATTGATAGGAATAATGCTTATTTTTTCACTTTTAAGTGATGTGTTTTTGACTCCAAGAAACTTATCAACACTATTTTTACAAACATCTCATATAGCTGTATTATCCTGTGGTGTTGTTTTAGTTATTGTTGCAGGACATATTGACTTGTCTATTGGTGCTGTTGTAGGATTGACTGGAGCTATAGTTGCTATATTGCAGTCCCATTTTGGGCTAGGAATCATACCATCAATATTTATTACTATTGCTATAGGAGCATTGATAGGTGTATGGCAGGGATATTGGGTGGCATATAGAGATGTACCAGCCTTTATTGTTACTTTGTCAGGAATGATGGTTTTTAATGGATTATTACTTGGAGTAACCAAGGGTGAAACTATAGCTACAAGTAGTGCATTTAATAGAATTGGTCAAGATTATATACCAACATTATTTCTTGAAAATTCGGCAAAGGATTTAGTTCCCCATGATACCACTGTTATAATCCTTGTACTGGTAGCTGTAGGATATCTATTTATGGAATTTAGAAAAAGAAAAGAGAGGAAGAATTATAACTTTGATGTTCTTCCAAAATCATTATTTATTCTAAAAGTGGTATTGATTCTAATATTAATATCAACTATATTTTTTATCATGGCACTATATCTTGGTATACCATATTCCATAATAATACTTATGATAATAGCAAGTTTATATACATTTTTAACAACAAAAACTACATTTGGACGACATGTATACGCCATTGGTGGTAATAAAGAAGCGGCAAAACTATCGGGAATAAATATTAGGAAAAGAACATTGTGGATATTTATATCATCTGGAGTATTGGGTTCCATAGGTGGTATATTATATACTGCTAGGGTGGGTTCTGCGGCAGCATCGGCAGGACATGGAATGGAGCTGGATGTTATTGCTTCAGCAATTATTGGTGGTACTAGTACCCTAGGAGGAGAAGGAACAATAATTGGAGCAATTATTGGGGCTTTAGTTATGGCGACCCTAAACAATGGGATGCTTCTATTAGATGTAGGTACAACACAAAGATTAATAGTTAGAGGTCTTGTATTATTGGTGGCAGTATGGGTTGATATAGTATCTCGTAAAAAAAATTCATAAGCTAGGAAATATTAAAATTTCTGCGATAGTAGCTAGCACAATAAGTTAAATTAATATTTAAGTAGATTCTGAGAATCCTATTCCCCCTCAGAAATTAAAGGAAATCTCAGAGTCTATCTTTATTCAAAAAAATTAAGATTAGAACCGAATTTTGTTATTATATAGAAACTCAAACTTGTCTATAAGAAATTGTATATTTTAATTTAATAGGTTCAAGTAATAGAGAATAAATGGAAATTATCACTAGTGAATTTTTAAAATTATAAATTAAAGCTTTTTAAACCTAAAAGAATGACCTTGAAATTTGTACTATGGAACTTAGAAGTAAAACATGTTGTCAGACACCTTTATTTATATAAAGACAAGAGCAGAGCTAAATTATTTACTAGTAATATAAGGGGGCATAAATGGTGGATTATATTCTAGCAGTTGATGGTGGTGGTAGTAAAACTGCTTTTTGTATAGCTGATGTAGAAAAGAAAAATAAGGTCTATTTTTATACAGGAAGCACAAGTTTTAAATCAGTAGGGATTAAAGAAGCACAGAAAAATTTAGAGCTTGGACTTGGAAAAATCCAGAGAAATATGGATATTACCTTTGATAAGATAAAATATTCAGTATTTGGTCTATCAGGAATAGATTGTGATAAAGATTATGAGATTTTAGCTAGAGTTATAATGAAAGCAGGAGTAAAGGAGAATTTTTATTTGTGTAATGACTCAGAATTGGCATTATATGCAGCTTCAGATATTCCAGGAATAATCGTTATTGCTGGGACGGGATCTATTGTATTAGGCATAAACTCAGAAGGAAAAAAAATTAGAATAGGTGGATGGAGCTATGATTTTAGTGATTTAGGCTCAGGGTTTTGGATTGGAAAAGAGATTTTAAAATATACAGTACTATATTGTGATGGTTGTTATTCATATCATCCAATATTTAGTAGAATATTATCCTACTATAATATTGACAAATTTAAAGCATTACCAGTATTTTTAACAGGAAGAAAAAATAATTATCCAGAAATAGCTTCTCTTGCCAGATTGGTAATAGAAGGAGGAAAAAGGGAAGAAAGCTTGCCTTTAAAAATTTTAGATGAAGCAGCCTATTACTTAGCTCAGTATACATATTCAGTTTACAAGGGGCTAAGCTTAAATAACACAGATATTAATATAGTAATGTCTGGTGGGGTAATGAAAAATCAAGTGGTTATGGAAAGATTTAAAATTAAATTAACTGACAAGATAGGCTCACAAGATAAAATATCTTTTATTACTGTAGATAAGGAACCTGTAGATGGAGGAATAGTTATGGCACAGAAGATTTTGCATAATGGAATGATTCACTGATATTATCAAAATTTATTATAAATATGTATAGTGTAGCTAAAAGTCTAATCAAAAATATGAATGGGGCAATAATATATGAGGATTATTTGTATAGATAATTATGAAGATATGAGTAGAAAAGCTGCCCATATTGTGTCAAGTCAACTGATCTTAAAACCTAATAGTGTTTTAGGTTTAGCCACGGGTTCAACACCATTAGGTATGTATAAACAGTTAATAAAATCCTATAATGATGGGCTTATAGATTTTCAAAAAGTTACAACATTTAACTTAGATGAGTACTATGGACTAGATAGAAAAAATCAACAAAGTTATTTTTACTACATGTATGAGAATTTATTTAAACATATAAATATTGATATAAAGCGAGTTAATATTCCTAATGGAATGGCTAAAGATATAGAAAAAGAGTGTTTAGACTATGAGAAAAGTATACGGAATTGTGGAGGTATAGATTTACAAGTTTTAGGGATAGGGAGGAATGGGCATATAGGATTTAATGAACCAGATATAAGATTTGAAGCACTTACCCACATGGTTAAGCTAGATAAACAGACCATAGAAGATAATTCAAGGTTTTTTAATTCCATAGAAAAAGTACCTACTAAGGCAATAAGCATGGGAATAAAGACTATAATGCATGCTAAAAAAGTAATTCTCTTAGCCAGTGGAAAAGAAAAGGCAGAAGCAATAGAGGAAGCTATATATGGTAAAATAACACCTAAATTACCAGCTTCAGTTTTACAGCTTCATCCAGATGTAATATTTGTAATTGATAAAGCAGCTGCTTCTAAATTAGATTTAGAAAAGCTTGATGATAGTTATTTTTAAGGGCGGAGAAATCATAGCAATATATATAAACTCCTTTAAAAACTTATGTAAAATTATAATTGTGTCATGATAAAGGAGAAAAGAGACAGTATTATTATGTGAAATTTTCTATTTCCATGACATTTTGACAAATAATCATTGCCTTTGATTTACAAGAAAATGATTACATTTCAAATGAGTTTATTTTTACTAATAAACTCAAATTTTTTTTGAAAGAAATTGCATGTTTTAATCTAAATAAATTCAAGTGATAAAGAGTAGATACAAACTATTGGAAGCAAAATTTTAAAAGCAGAAATTAAGGTTTTTAGAACTAAAAAATAACCTTAAAACTTGTAGATTAGAACATTGAACTAAAATGCACTGAAGACGCCTTTATCCTACTTAAACTGTCCAGCAGGTGTTTGAACATAAATAATTTCATCGAATCTTTTCATTTTTAACATCTGATAAATAATCTAGTAATCTTTTCCTTAAAAATCTTGTTAAAAAATAAAGTATATGGTAAACTATTATTAGTTATATTGTTAAACAATTAAACCATTATACTATGAGGTGAAAAGCTATGGCTTTTAAAAAAGTACAATCTGAAAGGCTATCGGATAAAGTTGTAAATCAGATTTTAAATTTAATAGAGCGTGGAGAATTAAAACCAGGAGATAAACTACCATCAGAAACTGAGTTTGCTAAGCAATTAGGTATTAGTAGAGGAATACTCAGAGAAGCCCTTACGATTTTACAAAGTAAGGGATATGTTAGTAGAAAACCAAAGGACGGAACATATATTAGGGAATTTTTTGAGAAAAAGGATTTTCAAGATTCCATATTAGAAGCATTTCAAAAAGCATCGTATTTAGACCTTCTAGAGGTGAGGGAAACATTAGAAAGAAAGATAGTTGAATTAGTTATCAAGAGAAGCAGCGATGAAGAGCTAGAGGAAATTGAACAAAGTTTAGTTCAGGATGTAGATGATTTTAATATTGTGGCCGATCAAGCTTTCCATCAAAAGATTGCTTCACTTACGAAAAATACTATATTAACTAATTTCATGTATGTATATTACGACATGATCCATGATTTAGCCAACAAAACATTAAAAAGTGAAGATCGTAGAAAACAGCTTATGAAAGAGCATACAGATATTCTAAAGGCTATAAAGGAAAGGGATATCGAAAAAGCACAAGCTTGCATGAGCTATCATTTAGGCAAGGTAAAGCAGTCTGTAAACAGCTTGAAAATAGATTTTGATAATTAAATTTGGAGTTGATAAAATTGTTAGAATGTAGAATATTATCTCCATGTGGAATTCTAGGATATGGATATCCAATGGAATCCTTTCTTGAGGGAATAAAGCAAGAGCCTCATGCAATAGTTGTTGATGCAGGGTCAACCGATGCGGGCCCTCATAAGTTAGGTGCAGGAATAGGTATAGTTAGTAGAATGGCTGTGAAGAAAGATTTAGAACCAATGCTTATCTATGGCATAAAAAAGGATATTCCTATAATAATAGGGTCGGCTGGTGGAGCTGGAGCTAAACCCCATGTAGAGTGGACATTGAAAATTGTCAAAGAAATATTACAAGAAAATGACATAGAGGAAGAAATTGCGGTTATTTGGTCAGATATACCAAAACAAAGAGTCAAGGAAGGATTAAAGAATAATATAATAATTCCCCTTGATAATACCAGCAAATTAACTGAAGAGATTATAGATGATACCAATGGTATAGTTGGACAAATGGGGGTAGAGCCTATTTTAGAAGTGTTAAAAAGAGGAGTTAAGATAATTATTTGCGGAAGAGCATACGATCCTGCGCCCTTTGCAGCAGTTGGCATATACAATGGCTTTAAACCTGCACTTTCCTATCATTTAGGAAAAATATTGGAATGTGGGGCATTATCTGCTGAGCCTGGAACAACAAAGGACTGTATTTTAGGTATTCTTAGGGAAAATGATTTTTTAGTTAAGCCTTTAAATAAAGAGAGGAAATGTTCTCCAATTAGTGTAGCAGCCCATACCTTTTATGAAAAGGATCATCCCTATATACTTCTTGGACCTGGTATTCGTTTGGATTTGTCAAAATGCTCCTTTGACCAATATGAAAATGGAGTTGTAAGGGTTTCGGGAAGTGAAATAGATTATACCGATCCCTATTACATAAAAATGGAGGGTGCTAGGAAGGTAGCCTTTAGAACCTTTGTGATAGCAGGGATTAGAGATCCTCTTATGATAGAGAAAATCGACAAGATAGAAGAGGATATTTTAAAGCAAGTAGAAGCATATTTTAAAGAAATACCAAAATCAGATTATAAAATAAATTTCTATAATTATGGAAAGAACGGAGTAATGGGTGAAAAGGAGCCAGAAAGATTTAGGGGATATGAAATAGGTTTGCTTATGGAGGTCTTGGCTAAGGATCAAGAGTTAGCAAATACAATATGTGCAGCCCTTCGTTCAACATTATTACATTACCCATATGAAGGAAGAAAATCTACTGCTGGAAATTTAGCGTTTCCATTTGCACCAAGCGATGTTGAATTTGGTGCGGTTTATGAATTTTCTGTATACCATTTAATCGAAGTAAAGGATGGATTAGAGCTATTTAGAATTGAGTACCTAGGAGGATAGCAATGGAGAATACCTTATATGAACTTGCTAAAGTAATAAGAAGTAAAAACTCAGGACCCTTTAAAATAACCCTTGACATACTATTTGATGAAAAGAGTAAATATGAAAGAGTTAAGAACTCTGGAGTTTTAACAAAAGAAATTATATCTAAACTTTATAATATTCCTAAAACCAGTATCACAGGCTTAATATTTTTTGATCAAGCCTTAGGGATAAAAATAACTTTCTTAAGGGATATATCATCGGGAACCATTGGAGACAGGGATGTATATGGAGCACAGCAGCATGCTCCTCTTATGGAAATATTAATTCCGTAGAAAAACACAAGAATTTTGTTAAGGCATTATTATAAATTTAGATAAAGTAGGTGAAAGGAATGAAGTCTAAAATAGTTGTTGTCGGGAGCATAAATGCTGACTTAGTAGCAGTATCAAGCAAAAGACCAGGACCAGGAGAGACAGTGTTAGGAGAGGATTTCTTTATGGTACCTGGAGGAAAGGGTGCTAATCAAGCAGTGGCTATATCAAGACTGGGAGCAAAGGTTGATATGGTGGGATGCATTGGTAATGATGCTAATGGTCAATTCTTATATGATTCACTCAAAAAAGAAGGAGTCGTTTTAGATAATATAATAAGGATTCCAGATGTATCTACTGGAACTGCAGTTATTAATTTAGCACAAGGAGAAAACAGCATAGTTGTCATACCAGGAACAAATTCTATGCTGACGCCTAAGCTTATTAAGTCTATGGAAAATGTTTTCATGGATGCTGCTATTGTTTTATTGCAGCTTGAAATACCTATTGAAACTGTTGAATACGTAGCAAAATTATGCTTTGAAAGAAAAATCCCCGTGATATTAAATCCTGCACCAGCAATGAAGCTGTCAAAGGAGTTAATAGATAATGCGTCATATATAACTCCAAATGAGCATGAATATAAAATAGTTTTTGATACAGATGAAGATATTGAAGAATTACTTAAAAGATATCCAAATAAGCTATTGATTACACAAGGGGATAAGGGAGTTGTATTTAACGATGGAAATAATGTAATTAGAGTAGATAGCATAAATGTCAAGGTGGTAGATACAACTGGAGCTGGAGATACCTTTAATGGAGCATTGGCCTATGCTTTGGCAAATGATTATGAACTTGAGCAAGCAATTCTTTTTGCAAATGTAGCCGCTGGAATATCTGTTACTAAATTAGGAGCTCAAACAGGAATGCCAAGTCTTAATGAGGTAATTAATAAGCTATAGATATGAGCTTTAATTTTTTCATCAAAACACTTTATATTTTATAGTTACATATCTCTATATAAGTGTTTCAGCAAATAAAGGGAGGACAGCTAGATGCAAAACCTTTTAAGTCCTAAGAAGAGAAATCCTAAAAGAATAATTAATAAACTGAAAGAAGACTGGATTTTATATTTACTAATTGCACCCTGTATTCTATATTTTATCCTCTTTCATTACTTTCCCCTCATTGGTATGAAGTTGGCATTTGAGGATTATAGGATTATTGGTGATAACGTTTTTGTTGGATTTAAGCATTTTAATACTTTATTTAAATCTCCAGCTTTTTTCAAGGTTCTTAAAAATACAGTTATTATCAGTACTATGAAAATACTTATTTGTTTTCCTATACCAATAGTATTGTCCCTATTAATAAATGAGATCAGGTCAAGTAAGTATAGAAAATATGTACAGTCAGTAGTATATTTACCCCATTTTCTTTCATGGGTAGTTATTGCTGGGATATGGATATCTTTATTATCTACAAGCACAGGAGCTGTAAATCAAATAATTGAAGCTTTTAATGGAACGCCTGTAGACTATATGACAAGTAAAAAGCACATAAGATGGGTTCTTGTTTTTTCTGAGATGTGGAGGAGTGCAGGTTGGGATTCTATTATTTATTTAGCAGCCATAACCAAGATAAGTTATTCGTTATACGAGGCGGCCATGGTTGAAGGAGCAAATAGATGGCAGCAGACCATTCATATTACACTACCTGAGCTGAGGGCAACAATAGTTACTGTATTTATATTGAATTTAGGCTTTTTTATGAATGCTGGATTCGATCAAGTTTACAATATGATGAATGATTCTGTCATTAGTGTTGTAGATATATTAGATACATATGTATACCGTGTTGGTTTAGCAAATGGTCAATATGCCTATGCTACAGCGGCAAGCTTATTTAAAGGTGTGATAGGTATTATACTAATTTCTTCTACACATATGATATCGAAGAAATTAACTGGCAAAGGAATATGGTAATATAGGAGGTTTCCTATGAATAAAAGAATAGGTGAAAAATTATTCTACACAGTAATTTTAGGAGTATTATTTATAGTTACTTTAACGATGCTGATACCAATATTGAATATTTTGGCATTATCATTATCAGATCCTAGTAGAATAAATGAAGTTAAAGGAATGACTATTATTCCAAAGGGCTTTTCATTAATTAATTATAGAGTATTAATGTCAAACCCTCAAGTTATGAGAAGTATTTTTAATAGTATATTCATAACAATTACTGCCACTACTATTAATATTTTATTGACAAGTATATCGGCTTATGTACTAACAAGAAAAGGATTGATTGGACGAAAATTTTTAATATCTATGCTTATAGTTATAATGGTTTTTGAACCAGGCTTGGTACCAGAATATCTAAACATTAAAAGGTTAGGGCTGATAGATAGCTATTTCTCTGTTATTTTGTATAAGGCAGTTAATGTTTACTACTTGATAATTCTTATGAGATTTTTTGAAGAGGTACCAGAATCCTTAATAGAAGCAGCAAAAATCGATGGAGCTTCACATGCCACAATTCTATTTAAAATAATGCTGCCATTAGCAAAGCCTGCAATAGCAACTGTAGGATTATTTTATACAGTATTCCATTGGAATGAATATTTTAGAGCTTCAATTTATTTAAATAGTACATCGAAATGGCCATTGCAGGTGATGCTGAGACAATTTGTTGTCCTAGATGATACTTCATCAATGCTAGGAGCAGAGAAGCTATTATCATTTAGTGATGCTGCACAGCTCAATTATAATGCTCTTCAAGCAGGAACCATTATTATTGCAATGATTCCTGTATTATTACTCTACCCTCTCATATTAAAGTATTTTACAAAAGGTACTTTTGACGGTGGAGTGAAATATTAAATATTTTAAGGAGGACTTTAAAATGAAAAAAATCTTAGCTTTGTTATTGATTATCACTTTAATGTTTTCATTAATTGGATGTGGTAAAGCCAAACAGGAGGATGCATCATCGGCAAGTGGTAATACCAGCAATACAGAAAATTCAAGTGAGAATAACAATGAAACAAAAGATGGGGAACCTGTAAAATTAAGAATTGTAATGAAGGATTTATCCCCTTCAAATCCAGGAGATGTAAAATATATAGAAGAGTTAGAAAAAGCCCTTGCAAAGAAGGATATCAATGTTAAATTTGAAATTGTGGAAACACCATCAGGAAATTATGCAGAAAAGCTAAACTTGCTATTGCTTGGGGAAGACATTCCAGATATTATATATTTCCAAGGTGGAGACAAACAAATTGCTGAACAAGGTATATTAGAAGATTTGACACCATACATAGAAAAATCTGAAATAATACAAAAAGCAATGCTACCACACAATAAGAAGAGAATGGAAAACTATCCATATTTAATATGGTTAAAGCCTATAAAAACTAAAGCACCTGTTGTAAGAAGTGATTGGTTTGAGGCAAGTAAAACAGGAAAAGCATTACTTGATAATCCAACAATAGATAACTACTATAAATTCTTAAAGGAATTAAAAGAAAAAGATTTCAGTGGAGATGGTATGCCTAAGTACGGACTTACTGTTTCTGGGAATATAATCGAGTTAGATTCTATTTTTAATCAAGCCTTTGGTATAACAGGAGCTTGGGTTAAGGATTCAGAAGGTAAGTATGTTTATGGTAAAGTAAGTGAGTTTGAAAAAGAGAAGCTAGCTTTTTACCATAAGTTATATAAAGAAGGCATTTTAGATCCTGAATATCTGACTAAAAAATGGGATACAAAGGAAAAAGCATTTTATGATAATACAGTTGGGTTGATTATTGGTTCAACAGGCAAAGTAATAGATATATATGATGGAAAAATGAAAAAAGCTAATGGGCAAGAGGCTAGCTTAACTGTACTTCCACCTGCTAAGGGTAAAGGTCAAGGATACTTACCTATTGATGTAACTAAAGAGAGTAGAGGTATTGCTATATCAGCATTATCACCAAATAAAGAATTAGCCTTTAAGGTTATTGAGTTTTTAGCAAGTGATGAAGGACAAATGCTAGATAGATTAGGCTTTGAAGGTGAGCACTATGAAGTTAAGGATGGCAAGATACATCTAACTGAGAAATCACAAGAATGGTTTGCGAAATTCTTTGAAGTACATTCTTGGGAGCCAACCAAAAAAATTGCCACTCCATTATTATCTGAGCCAGCAGTGGATTCTATGAAAAAGGCAGAAAAGTACTATGTTGAGGATACTAATTTCATGATTCCTGAAGGATTCGTTGCAAGCTGGGATGCTATGACGAATCTTTACAAGGAATACTCAGCGGATATAATTACTGGTAAAAAATCTATTGAAGAGTTTGATACATTCGTAAAGCAGTGGTATGAAGCAGGCGGAAAGGAAATTACAGAGTTTGCAAATAAATTGCTAAAATAATATTCAGGAGGATAGCATGGGTAATATAAGCTTTGAAGAAAGGGTAAAAGGAGTAGTAATTGCAACAGCATATGGAGATGCCTTGGGGGCAACAATAGAAAAGCTTTCATATGATGAAATAAAGGCAAAATACGGGAGGGTTGAAGGCTTAAATACTAAATGGTGGAAGGCTGATTGGCCTCCAGAGGAAAGACTAAATAAAATAAGGGGTAATGGAATAATAACCGATGATACCCTGATGACCTTGGCTTTGATGAACGTCTATAATAACCTTCAAAGGCATATAGATTCATATGATATGGCAGATGAATTCGTAAAGGAGATTGCCTTTAGAAAAAGATATATACCTGAATTCGATAAAGAAGCACTAATAATGGATCGCTTGTTCTATCCTGAAAAATACATTTTCATGAGACATACCCTTGCCAATTGTAATCCTAGAGAAGGCGGTATTGGGAATATGGTTAACTGCGGGGCAGCCATGTATATATCACCAATAGGTATCGTTAATGCTTGCAATCCAAAGGGAGCATACGATGAAGCCATTTTATTTGCAATAGGTCATCAATGGAGCTATGGTCTAGAAGCAGCAGGAGTTTTGGCAGCTTGCGTTGCCAAAGCCTTTGTTCCAGATGTAACGATAGATGAAGTAGTTGAGACAGCCCTATGCTTTGCCAAGGATGGTACTCGTATGGCTATAAAAGATATCTATGAAGTCGCTAATAAGTTAAAAAAGCATAAAGACAATAAAGAATTGATAGTAAGGGAATTTCATAAAGCTATTAAGAAATATTCTCCAATGGGTGACGATGTCTCCAGAAGTATAGAAAAGGTTGGTATTCCAAGTAATCATTATACTCCAAGTAGACTATTTAGTATTGAGGAGCTGCCCATTGCACTTGGATATTGTGTAATACATGAAGGAGACTTTTATGAGACCATAATCGATGGAGTAAATTCAGGAAGGGATACAGATTCCATAGGAGTTATGATAGGGGCTATATTAGGAGCAATGTATGGCAGCAGTATATTAGACAAAAATGATATATCAATATTAGAAGAAGCTAACAAAAGTAATCTAATTGAAAATGCTGATAAATTTGCTAAGACTGCAATTAATATTATTAAGAAGGATATGAACCTCAGAAAAGAAATGGAAAAGCATATTAATAGCATGATTTAGATAGGAGGGCTTGCTGATGGGGACTATACCAAATGATTATCTTGAAAAGGTATATTCTGGGATATTAGGGAAGATTATTGGAGTAAGGCTTGGTGCTCCTGTTGAACCAACCATATGGACCTATGAAAAAATCAAGTCCACATATGGAGATATAACTTCCTATATAAAGGATTATAAAAACTTTGCAGCAGATGACGATATAAATGGACCAGTATTTTTTATTCGAGCCCTCATTGATTATGCTAAAGATCGTGAGCTTGAACCAGATGATGTTGGGAAAACATGGCTTAATTATGCACGTGAGAATAAAGGTATGTTTTGGTGGGGTGGATATGGTGTAAGCACCGAGCATACAGCATATCTAAACCTAAAAAAAGGAATAAAAGCACCGAAATCGGGATCAATAGATCTTAATGGAATAATTCTTGCCGAACAAATTGGAGGACAGATATTTATTGACTCATGGGGATTAGTTTGGCCTCTCAATATTGAAAAGGCTGCAGAATATGCTGGGAAGGCTGCCAGCGTATCCCATGATAAAAATGGTATTTATGGTGCTAGGTTTATAGCAGCATGTATATCTAAAGCCTTTGAAACAGAAGATGTAATGGAAATTATTAATTCTGGTTTAGGGGTTATCCCTCATGAGTGTGAATATGCTAGAATCATCAAGTCTGTAATAGATTTTTATAATAACAATGCCGGTGATTTTAGAAAATGTAGAGACTATCTTACTGAAAATTGGGGATATGACCGATATCCTGGAGTATGTCATATTATTCCTAATGCAGGAGTATGTATTCTATCATTACTTTATGGAGAAGGGGATCTTTCTCGTACAGTTGAGATAGCTACTATGTGTGGCTGGGATACAGATTGCAATGCTGGTAATGTAGGTACAATTGTTGGTGTTGCACAAGGACTTAAAGGTATTAAAGATATATATAGAAAGCCTATAAACGATGCTGTTGTTGCTTCCAGTATTTCTGGATATCTTAATATAATTGATATTCCAACCTTTTCAAAGGAGCTTGCTGTTTTGGGCTATAGATTAGCTAAAGAAGAAGAGCCAGAATGTTTACATTTAAATAATGAGCAGATATATTTTGATTTCGATTTACCAGGTTCAACCCATGGTTTCAGATCATCAGATGAAGGTCTATTTACAATATCACATACTGATGAAATAACCTACAGTGGAAAGGGTGCTCTACAAGTTCTATTTAATAGAGTTTATAGAGGAAAATCAGCTAAAATATACTATAAACCCTATTATAGAAGAGAAGACTTTGATGATGAAAGATACAGCCCTGTATTTTCACCTCTAGTTTATCCAGGACAAAAAGTTAGCATGAAGGTTTATCTTGATAAATGGAATGGTGATGATATAGGAATTGCTACATATGTACGTGATACTGTTACAAAGGAAGATATACAGTCAGGCTATCAGATGCTTGAGAATGTTAAGTGGCATGATATTGAGTTTACTGTTCCAGATACAAAGGGTCATGCCATTGATGAGATAGGAATAATAGTAGAAAGCTTTACTAGACAAAAGAATAAAAATCTAGGAAGAATCATAATAGATGAATTCAAGGTAGAAGGCAAAGCAAAATATTCCATAGACTTTAAAAATGAAAGTATAGAATTTGGCTGTGTTACTCCATTTTCCCATAACAAAGGTGCATGGACTCTAGAAGATGGAATGATGCATGGTATGTGCGTAGATTCTGCAGAGGCCTATACGGGTAATTATTATTCAAGGGACATCCATATTGTAGCAAACATTAATCCTCAATATGGTCTTAGCCATAATTTAGCCTTTCGTGTGAAGGGTGCTATGATGGGCTACCATGTTGGATTTGATGGAGAAAATCAAGTTTCATTAATAAAAAATGATCATGGATTAAAACGACTTGCTACAATAGATTATAATTGGGAGCTAGATAAAAATTATGAATTTGAAGTAATAGCAGAAAAAAATAAGTTTGTTTTTAAAATAAATGGTGAAAAAATAATAGAATATATTGATGAGGATACTTATTTTGAATATGGTATGTTTGGATTTAGCAAATTTAGTATGGGAAGAACACGTTATGGGAAAATCTTTATAGAAGAATTGTAAATTCTATGGGACAATGGGGTCAGGGTTGAAAAGTTGAATTAAAATAAACATTAATTCAACTTTTCAACCCTGACCCTGTTTTGGGTATTGTCAAAGATTTAAACATAATCTTCAACTTAACCCATTGATTTTACTTAAAATTTATATCAAAACCTTGCCCCCTTAAAAACGGGTATAATTTTATTAGTTACACTTAGCAAAATTCCCAAGACAAAAAGAAAGGTGGCAAAGATTTTGAACACAATAATTAAATTTTTACTATTTTATATAAACCTTCAAGAGAAAATAATTTCTTATCTCTTGATGATAATTCTTGGTAAAGATTATAAAATTCCTAAAAAGGATACTCCTATAAATAAGAAATATCGTAAGCTACAAGTAGATCAAAAACCGATTTTTGAAAAGCCTCAAAGGTTCGACTACAAAAAGCTTCTAGATGATTATTTTAAAACTAATGGTAAAGAACTAAAACCTATAAAACCCCGT
>NZ_FRAG01000051.1:25702-28118 GCF_900142245.1 Paramaledivibacter caminithermalis DSM 15212
CAACACTATTATACCACTATCATGCAGCTTCGCTGTTTGCTAAAGCTACCCGACTGAAAGTCGGGGGATTTAAACCTGGCACATGGAAATTAAAATTGCAAGAGATTTCCTCTTTTTTTAGCTTGTTTAATCATAAAATTCAAAAAGACAATACCTACAAAAAAATTAAAACTACAAATCAAAATATATACAATAACATCATATAAACCAACATAGGAACTAGACAAAACCTTTCTGATTAAATCATTACAATAGGTCAACGGAATAATTTTGAAAACATAGCCTAAATTTTGTTTTTTTGTTAATACATCAGATACAAATAATAACAACATTTGAATTATGAATACAATACTATTTATTTGTTTATAATATACAGCAAAACCTCCTATAATTAATCCCACACCATACATACCTATCATGCATAAAAAAATTAATAAAATTATATATATATTTAGATGCAATTTAACATTAAATAAAATTACTGAAATGGCATAGACTCCAATTATTGTAATCATTTGCATAGTTAATGAAGCTAATAACTTTCCAATATATAATAAATGTATTGGTATAAACGCATTTATTTTTTGATAAAAAGTACCAATCATCATTTCACGTTTGATTTCGCCACCAATATTTGATATACATGCACACGAAAGTATCCATGTAATATACCCTAATAATAAAAGTTCTTTGCTATTATTGTAGACATATGAATTTGATAGTGAGGAACCTGTATTTGAGAAAAACAAAAAAATTTGTAGTCCCCCATATACAAACAAATCAGATATTATACCAAATTTATAACTCAAAGTTTCTAAAACGTTAATTCTTAATTCTTCAAAAATAATTCTAAGTGTCATCATAATTATTCTCCTTATATAATAAAAGATTTATGATTTTATTTCTAAACACTCCTGTTTGATATAAGGTTAAGATTTTTATAATCTTGTCTAATATCCTTTACATTGTCTGTTTCAAATACTAATATACCATTTTTAATATAATAAACATAGTCCGTACATTTTTCAATAAATTCAAAGTCATGAGATATTAGAATTATTATTTTACTGGTTTTAGCTTCACTTAACATATTTCTAATCCGTACTTTGGTTTCGAGATCTAGCCCCTCAGATACTTCATCTAAGATTACACAATCACTACCTGAGACTAATGAAATATAAGTTGCAACAATTCTCTTCTGCCCAAATGATAAATTTTCAACTTTTTTGTTCAAAATATTTTTTATATCTGGAAATTTTTCTGAAAAAGATTTTATGTTGTTATCAATAGTCTTCTTAGTACATCCTCTTAATGTACCGAAATACTTGATATTATCTTTCACAGTATTTTTATAATACAAATTTCTTTCTCCCGAAAGCAATAGAAAAATATTCTTATCATTCTTAGAATGTATAATATTTCCTGAATCTGGAACCATTAGATTAGATAAAATACTAATAAGAGTAGTTTTACCTGCTCCATTTGGCCCAACTATTGAGTAGATATTGCCACACTTAAATTCCATTGTTATATCTTTTAGTATTTTATTGCCAAGCAATTCTTTACTTATTTGATTAACTTTAATCATCTTACACTATCCCTTCCTACATCTTCATAATTAACTAATCAGTTGATCTAATGAATTATCATTACTTATCTTTTTATTTGAATTTTGACATAATTATTAAATCATTCATCTTACCATTATAAGAAATATGCTGTCTCAAAGTAACTTCAATTATAAAATCACATAATTCTAATACTTCTAGTCCCACCTGATCAAAACCAAAAACACATGTAGTAATCTTATTTACGGTAATGTTTTCTTTAAATAATTCAATTATAAAATTATTAATTATATAGAATTTACATAGTAAAACTTAATTTATACATGTGCAAATATGCAATGTTTCTGGGCATTTTGGACATGTATAAATTAAAGTCTTTACTTAAATTTCTATATCAATGTTTTTAATATCATATAGACCCAAAATACAATTTACCCATAAACCTACACTATCATATTTATATAGCAATTTTTCATTTTCACTTTCCATAATACCACATATTGGATTGTCTAGATTAAAATTGATTGTACTCCACATTGTATTACTAATTTCATTATCAAATATATTAACATCAATAGTTTTTTTAGATATTTGATTCATTTTCTTCCCTTCTTTTATAAGATGGTATTGTCAAAGATTTAAACATAATCTTCAACTTAACCCATTGATTTTACTTAAAATTTATATCAAAACCTTGCCACCCCCTTAAAAACGGGTATAATTTTATTAGTTACACTTAGCAAAATTCCCAAAACAAAAAGAAAGGTGGCAAAGATTTTGAATACAATAATTAAATTTTTACTATTTTATATAAACCTTCAAGAGAAAATAATTTCTTATCTCTTGAT
>NZ_FRAG01000151.1 GCF_900142245.1 Paramaledivibacter caminithermalis DSM 15212
GCCTTCTTTAAATCTTTTCTGAACTGCCCATTTAATGTTTTCCGACATATTCCTCGACTCATCTTGAGCAATAGAACTTAATACGCTGAGTATTAACTCACTTTCAGCACCCATTGTATTAATATTTTCTCTTTCAAAATAAACTCCTACATTAAGATCTTTTAGGGTTCTTACTACTTCTAGACAATCAGCTGTGTTTCTTGCAAATCTCGAGATGGATTTAGTGATAATTAAATCAATTTTCCCTTTCTCACAATCTTTAATCATCCTATTAAACTCTACTCTTTTGGCAGCAGTTGTACCTGAAATTCCTTTATCAGCATATATGCCTGCAAACTCCCATTTTGGATTGTCTTTAATATATCTTTCATAGTATGTGGTTTGTGTTTCAAAGGACTCAGATTGTTTACTACTTCCTGTACTGACTCTGCAGTAGGCGCATACTTTAAGCTTTGATTTGTTAAATGAAGTGTCATGCACTTTATAATTTTTTGCTGGAATGGTCCTTACTTTTTTCAAATGCTTAGCCTCCTTTCTTTAAGGTAGTAGTATGTTACCTCTACACCCCACTCAAAGCAAGTAATTTACGGTGTGGGAACATGTAGAAAAAGACAAAAAAAATATAGGGGCTCATATACAAAACCCTATTTATTAAAGATATTTTTATTTAATCTATCAATTTCTTTAAATTCCTCTTCATTTATTAATTTCTTTTTCAAAAGTTCCTTTAATAATGCTCTACTCATTACATACTCAAGTGTTTCTGTAGTCATTCTATCTACCTTCTTTCTCAATAATAAATTTTGCTATTCTTTCAATTAATATAGCAACATATTCACCTTTGACTGTTTTTCCTTTGACTGCATTTTCTAGCCAATAATCTGGCGAGTTAATTACTCCTACTTTAGTTAAAACTTTTAAATCTTTATTTAGTTCATCCTTTGTTTTTTCACTTAATCTCTCTTTAAACTCCCACCATTTCTCCCAGTTATTTTCACTCATGCTTCTTGGGCATATCTTTCTGCTGGCATCATAATGTCTTACAACTCTATCTAAAGGGATATCATACTTTTCCATTAAGCACTTAACTAAATCTATTGTGTTATCTACTGCCTTTTCATA
>NZ_FRAG01000039.1 GCF_900142245.1 Paramaledivibacter caminithermalis DSM 15212
TTATTATTGTTTTTTAGTTATTACCTAATTACTACACATACCCAGAACACAAAAAAAGGGTCAAAAAAATCGTCACCTTTGACTCCAATATTCCTAAAGTATCTTGTGTATGACAAAGGAAACGTCCCTTTGTCATGTTTAGAACTTAAAGAGGATGGTTTAAAACCATCCTCTTTAAGCTATTATTCATTAGATTTATTCTTTACGCTTCCTACAGCCCATTTAGAAATTTGTAATTTAACCTTATCAGCTCCGACCTCTAGAGTTACAATCTCATCTTTAATATTTAATATTTTACCATGTATCCCACCTATGGTTATAATATTATCACCAACCTTTAATTCACTTCTCATCTTTTGGATCTGTTTATTCTTTTTTTGTTGAGGTCTAATCAACAAGAAATAAAATATACCAAAAAATACAATCATCATTATTAAACCTGAATATTGTTGCACAATAACTCTCCTCCTTTTAATATAATAACAAGTACCAACTTATAATATTCAACATAAAATTTGATTTTCCTTTATTTTTTTATAATACATGGAAATTTATTAATGTTTTTATTCATTACAGTTCATAGCCATATTTTTCAAAAAACTCTTTTCTATAATCTAGTAAATTATCGTTTTTTATTGCTTCCCTTATATTTTTCATAAGCTTAAGTAAAAAGTATAGATTATGATATGAAAACAGTCTGGCTGACAATATTTCATTTGCTTTAAATAGATGTCTTAAATATGCCTTAGTATAATTTCTACAGGTATAGCAATCACATTCAGGATCAAGGGGAGTGAAATCATCATAAAACCTAGCTTGCTTTATTGTTACTCTTCCTTGACTTGTCATAGCTGTGCCATTTCTAGCTATTCTGGTAGGCAAAACACAATCAAACATATCTATTCCCCTAATCACTCCTTCTATCAAGCAGTCGGGGCTTCCAACCCCCATTAAATATCTTGGTTTGTTTTTGGGCATTAGAGGTGTTGTATATTCAAGAACTTCATACATTAAAGGCTTTGGTTCTCCAACACTTAATCCACCAACCGCATACCCTGGAAAATCAAGTTCTGTAATTTCCTTTGCACTTTGTTCTCTCATATCCTTATATATACCGCCTTGAATAATTCCAAACAATCCTTGAGTATCTGTATTCTTATGGGCCTTTTTACACCTTTTAGCCCACCTAGTTGTTCTTTCTAAAGAATTTTTTACATATTCTCTATCTGCTGGATAAGGGGCACATTCATCAAAGGCCATGATTATGTCTGACCCTAATGAATTTTGTATTTCTATTGCTTTTTCTGGACTAATAAAATGTTTTGAACCGTCTATATGTGATCTGAATTCCACCCCTTCTTCAGAAATTTTTCGCAGGTCTCCTAAGCTAAAAACTTGAAAACCTCCGCTATCGGTAAGTATGGGTCTATCCCAGTTCATGAATTTGTGAAGACCTCCTGCCTTCTCCACTAAATCATGCCCAGGTCTAAGATATAAATGATATGTATTACTTAATATTATTTGAGATTCTATCTCCTTTAATTCTTCTGGCGTCATAGACTTAACAGTAGCTTGTGTACCTACAGGCATGAAGATGGGAGTTTCTATTGTCCCATGAGGGGTATGTATTTTTCCTAGCCTAGCACCAGTTTGTTTGCATTCTTTTATTAATTCATATTTTATAGCCATCTATATACCTCCTATATCACCAACATTGCATCTCCGAAGCTAAAAAATCTATATCTTTCTTTTACAGCTTCGTTATAAGCTTTTAATACATTTTCTCTACCAGCAAGAGAGCTTACAAGCATTATTAGCGTAGACTCGGGCAAATGAAAATTCGTAAGCAATCCATCGATTACCTTAAATTCATATCCTGGATATATAAATATATCTGTCCAACCATTGCCCTCTCTTATCAGTCCATCATTTGTACCAACAGTTTCCAATGTCCTTGTTGCAGTGGTACCAACAGAAATTATCTTTCCCCCACTCACTTTTGTTGCATTTATAAGCTCAGCTGCATCTTTGCTAACCATATAAAACTCCGAATGCATTTTATGCTCAAGTATATTTTCAGTTTTTACAGGTCTAAATGTTCCCAGACCAACATGCAAAGTTATATATGCGATCTTCACACCCCTATCCCTTATCTTATTTAATAAAGTCTCAGTAAAATGAAGTCCAGCTGTAGGTGCAGCGGCAGATCCCGTATTTTTTGAATATACTGTCTGATATCTTTCTTTATCCTCTAGTTTTTCAGTAATATAGGGAGGTAAAGGCATATTACCCAATTCATCTAATACCTCTTCAAAAATACCTTCATATTTAAATTCTATTATCCTAGTTCCTTCTTCAGCTAAATCAACAATTTCTCCAGTTAACTCATCATTATTACCAAAGACAAATCTTGAGCCAAGCTTAGCTCTTTTTCCAGGTTTAACTAGAGTTTGCCACCTGTTTTTATCTATTCTCTTTAAAAGCAAAAACTCTACATTAGCTCCCGTATCCTTTACGCCAAAAAGTCTTGCAGGTATTACTCTTGTATCATTTAATACTAAACAATCTCCTTGTCTTAGATAATCTAAAATATCTGTAAAGTTTCTATGCCTTATTTCACCATTTTCTTTATTGAGTACCATTAATCTTGATTTGTCTCTTTCTTTTAAAGGAACCTGAGCGATTAATTCCTCTGGTAAATCAAAATAAAAATCACTAGTCTTCATTATCATAACTCCTATTCTATCATTATTCCAGTATAATAGTGCTTAAGTATATCCTCATATGTATAACCTAGTTCAGCCATTTTTTTTGCTCCCCATTGACTCATACCTAAACCATGTCCATATCCTGTACCATTAAATATATATTTAGTAGGAACTCCAGAGGATGTAATATAATCATCACCATCAAATATTCTATATTTTTTATCTGATGATGTTTTTTCGGACCTATCGGCTGATAATATAATCATACTACTCATTGGTCTCCTTATAATATTCTCCATATCAGCCGATATGACATAATAATCTACATCTGTGCTAATACTGAAATTCATGCTTTTTATAACCTTAGGTCCAAATATGGATCTTGTTTTTGCCTTTGCTAAATCAATTTCCCTAGTTCCATCACTTATCTTTAAGCTCAATATCCTACCACCTTCTGTATAGCCTTCTGTATGTATTTCTTTTATATCTCCTATTACCAAACCAGCAGAGTTCAATATATCTTTTATTTCTTGTGCAGTATAGCTCTTTGTCCAATAGCAGTTTGGAGCTCCTAATGAAAAATCATCCTTTACAGCTCTAATATAGGGTAGTTCAATACTCCATACATTTTCACTATCTTCTGTATAGCCTCCACTACTAGAATGGTAGAAAGGACTTATTATTTTACCATCATAGGTTAACACCTCACCAAAAGTTTCATCAACTGCCCTATTACTTCTGGGCCTCTCAGCATCATAGCCTCCATAAACTTGACAATTAGTAGTACTACATAAATTAAAACCAAATTCTTCATGCTTATGTATAGATGAGATAGCATAGCTACGTGCTGCAACAGCTTGAGCCTTTAATGCCTCCATTGGCCAATCTCCCGACATTTCCTTTGGAAGAACTCCATAGAGATATGATTCCAAACTTAAATAATTAATAACCGTCATATCGCTATCTTTAAATCGCCTTATAATAAATTCCCCACGATATCTTTTGCCATCAAGAGATATTATATCGTTTCCATCTTTATCAAGAAATGGTCTAAAATTATACTCCCTTTTGGAACAATTGTACATAAAAATTACTATTCCTGTTTTATCTTGAACCACTACGCTTCCACTATTAGGATTTACAACTTCTACTTTTTTATCATAAAAACTTCCATTGTTTATTATAAATTCTTCAGCTTCCTCCTTTGATTCAAATAATCCCGTCCATACCTTCCATCCATTGTCAAGAACTGGATAACAAGGTATGTCTCCCAAGGATTCTAACAAGTTCTCCATATCCTCTTTATTTGAAAATGTACTTCCTATTTGTATTTTGTAATATTCATCCTTTTTTAAAACAATATCAAATTCATCCATAAGATTAAATACGGAATAAAATTGATTACCATCATAATATCCAAATTCAAATCCACTTGTTGATTTAAGATTTACCTGTGATACAGAAGTATCTCCATACTTAAGTCCAATCCTAATCATGCTCGGTATACTGTTTTTATTAAATGCCCACGAAACATTAGTACTTAAAACAAGAAAAAATATCAAACCATATATAATATATATTCTCTTCTTCATTTCGACTCCCCTTAATAAAAAATGGTTGTATGATTAATAATTATCTCCTAAAAAATAAATTACCTATCACAGTTAAAAGAATACTGATTATGATACATGTTAATATAGGAAAATAAAAGGTTATATTGCCTTTTTTTATAAAAATATCTCCTGGCAGCCGTCCAAACCCTATTTTACTGCCAAAGGTTATTATTAATCCTATTACAATAATAATAATCCCAAAAGTAATAATTAATCTTCCAAAAGATTCCATAGCTTCACATCCCCATCTTTTTGATAATACTCTAGCCCTAAATGCTCATAGGCATTTTGGGTTACTATCCGTCCCCTTGGAGTTCTTTTTATAAAACCTAATTGTAGCAAAAACGGTTCAATAACATCTTCTACTGTATTTTTTTCTTCACCTGTTGAAGCCGCCAAAGTATCTAATCCAACAGGTCCTCCATCAAATTTTTCAATCATTGTTATTAATATCTTCCTATCAACTCCATCCAATCCAAGATCATCTACTTCTAACATTTTTAAAGCATTTTTTGCTATATCTAAGGTTATCTTACCATCTCCAATTACTTGAGCAAAATCCCTCACTCTCTTTAATAATCTATTAACGATTCTAGGTGTACCTCTGCTTCTTTTAGCTATTTCTAAAGCAGCTTGATCGTTTATGGGTACATCAAGGAGCTTTGCAGATCTTTTCACAAT
Organism: Paramaledivibacter caminithermalis DSM 15212; assembly: GCF_900142245.1. Lineage (GTDB taxonomy): Bacteria > Bacillota > Clostridia > Peptostreptococcales > Caminicellaceae > Paramaledivibacter > Paramaledivibacter caminithermalis. The sequence goes on from NZ_FRAG01000039.1 coordinate 5,003, forward strand.
TGTTTTTAAATCCTTATTATCATATAAGTCTAATTTACAAATCACGCCAAATCTATCCCTAAGGGGAGATGTAAGCATCCCAGCCCTCGTTGTAGCTCCGATTAAAGTAAACTTAGGCAATTCTATCCTTACAGACCTTGCACTTGGTCCCTTACCAATAATAATATCCAAAGCATAATCCTCCATAGAAGGATAAAGCACTTCTTCAACACTACGACTAAGCCTGTGTATTTCATCGATAAATAGAACATCATTTTCCATCAGATTTGTAAGGATAGCTGCTAAATCTCCAGGTCTTTCGATTGCTGGTCCCGAAGTAATTCTTATGTTAACACCCATTTCATTGGCTATAATATTAGATAAGGTTGTTTTTCCAAGTCCAGGAGGTCCATATAAAAGTACGTGATCTAGGGCTTCACCCCTCATCTTTGCAGCATCTATAAATATTTTCAGCTTATCCTTCACCTTATCTTGTCCTATATATTCCTTCAAGCTTTTGGGTCTTAAGCTGCCTTCAACTTCACTATCATCTTCCTTTAGAGTTGGAGTTACTATTCTATTATCATCTAGTCCACTACTCATTTTAATCCATCATCCTTCCTATTTAACTAACAGCTTTAACGCTTTCTTTATCATCTCCTCAATTGGTAGACTATTGTCTATTTTTCCCAGAACTTTCTTTGCTTCAATTCTACTATACCCTAATGATACAAGAGCTTCAATAACTTCATCATTATCAGACCCTATATTTATTTTATTGTCAAAATCAACATCTTCTAAATTACCAAATTCATCGGCTTTATTAACTTTATCTTTAAGTTCTAGAATAATCCTTTGTGCAGTTTTCTTACCTATTCCTGGAGCACGGGTTAAGCTAGTTACGTCACCAACCATTAAAACATTTATCAATTGAATATATGGTATTGATGATAAAATCCCTAAGGCAACCTTAGTACCTACACCCTTAACAGTCCTAAGTAAATCAAATACCTTAAGCTCTGCTCTAGAACTAAATCCGCAAAGTCTAATATCATCTTCCCTTACAATCATCTGAGTATATACTATAGCATCTTCTCTTTTTCCATTCAAGTCCGAAATCGTATAAGCAGATGTATATATTTTATAACCTATATAATTGTTCTCTACTACAACATAATCTTCTCCGACATAATTTATTTTTCCTTTAATATAATCTATCATTTTCTCACCTCATTAAATATAGTTCTGTTTTTAAAACTCCCGCAATAAAAATTATCACAATAAGTTAATTAAAATTAGTTTTTAAAATAACGCATTTATCATTTACAATTTAAAAATGTTACCCATTCTACCAGTATGGGCATGGCAGATGGCAACAGCAAGGGCATCGGCTACATCGTCTGGTTTTGGTATAGCCTTTAGATTTAAAAAGGTTTTTACCATCATCTGTATCTGCTTCTTCTCTGCTCTACCATAGCCAACCACTCCCTGTTTTACCTGAAGAGGAGTATATTCAAAAATATCTATATCTTTATTTGCAGCAGCTAGAATTGCTACTCCTCTAGCCTGCCCCACAACTATGGCTGTCTTAGCATTTTTATTAAAAAACAATTCCTCAATTGCAACTGCATCTGGTTTATATAAGCATAATATTTCTTCCAATTCATCATAAATCTTTTTTAACCTAAGGGCTGTAGCATCTTTGGCATCAGTAAGTATAGCACCATAATCCAAAGTCTTAAAGGAGTTCCCATTATATTCTACTATACCATAGCCAAGTATTGCAATTCCTGGGTCAATTCCTAAAATAATCATTATATAAATCCTCCATTACAATATTTTTTATACAAACATATATTCGATATAAATACTGTTAATCCTTCTTTATATTTTAATTTTTATCCTAATATAGGTTGTTGAATAACTAAATTTGAAAATTGATAATTCGGCTAATTCTCTACATTATAAAATTTGAAGTATTTTTATAAAAAAATACTTTTGATAGCTAAAATATAGCATTTTACTTTTGGTAAAAATAGTTATTCAACAACCTACTAATAAAAAAAGATGTACTAAGTAAGTACACCTAACTACTATAATCCTCTATTATTCTATATAATTCTTCTTCATCCTTAGCAATTATTCCTTCGTTTAGTTTCTTTTTATCCATCTCACTTAAGGTTGATATCGATATATCGGTTTCTTCATATAATTCTTTCTCACCAGCTTTATTGATCTTATAAACTGTAATATATCCGTTTTTATTTTGAACTATAAAATAATCTGGATTATATCCATCAACTTCTTTAAAAAGAGAAGCAGATTTGGTAGAAATACTATTTATTTTCCAATCACTGTAATTAGTTTTTATATATGACTTAAATTCATCTAAACTTGCTCCTACAATAGTAATTGGTATATCAATTTGTTTAGTATCCATTTTACCAGTTTTAGAATAATAGGTATTAAAAACAATTTTTGAATTTTCATTTACTTCTTTTAAGCAATCATTAACATTACTTTCATTGTTTTTACTATATTCATTAATACCTTCTTTCTTTATCTTTTTATTACCTCCACCTTCTTTATTATCTATTGGATATTTTTTGTTTATATTATTTTCTTCAGTTGATTGGATAATATTCTGGGGCTTATTTAATGGTTTATTATTAGATATATATCCATAGGTAAAGCTGGCAAAAAGAAGAATAGCACACACTAATACTACTATTCTACTCCTATTTTTCTTTTTCCTATAAAACACAATAAATTTCTCCTTTCATACTGAAATTTATATGTTTAGTCCTCTTAGTACTATTAAGTGATATTATAAGCTATCTAGTATTCTAGCCATTTTACAATTATTTATTCAAATTTATGGAAATTATATTTTTCTAGCTTTACTTTCGTATATAAATTTCGACATTCTTTTCAATATATATAAAAATATTGACATCCATTGTCGCTTAAGGTAAAATTATAATATAATATATTTAATACGCATACTTTTTTGAACCCAAAGGGTTCTTTTCCTTTTTTGAGTTTTTTATGTTTATAATAAAACCCAAGCTGGTGGCAAAAACCCCCATTTTTTTTAATTTCAATGAAAATATATAAGCTACAAATCTGCTAATGCCTTTAGTTGCAAGTTATAAGTTCTAGGTGGCAAGCATTTGGGGCTTTCTGCTTAGTTTTTCAAAAAACTTAATCCATTATTTTTTAGAATCCACCTGCAATTTCTTCCAAAAAATGTTTGGATTTCTATATAATAAAAAAACAAAGGCTTCATTGTAAGTAAATTCAAATTGAAACCTTTGCTGCAGAAATTTTTATTTTTATTTTAATAGTAAATTTAACTAGCCAAGCTAGGGATGAATTTTCTATTTCCTATAAAAAAACAGTTCTGTTGCATTATTACATTAGGGAAAAAGAAATATTAAAACCCCCGTGATAGAAAAATAACACAACGCAACTTAATCTTTCGACAATAAATTCTTAATAGCCTTTGCAATTATTTCATCTGGAACATTATTCAATTTATTTTTATCCTTATCTTTTATTTCCAATACATCTATCAATTCTTCTTTAGCTTCAGTCTTCTCCATATCAAAGTTCTTTTTCTTCTTGAAAAACACTATTTTCACTCCTTTAAGAGCTTCCTAACTTCATCTGCTAATATTTCCTTCTTATTTAGCTCAGGATTATCTAAAACCCTATCTAACAGTTTATTTAAAATACGCCCTATATCTTTACCCTGTGATACCCCCAAAGCTTTCAAATCATTACCATCGATATCTAAATCCTTTAAAGTTAGTGGTTGTTTTTCATTTAATATTTTATCACAAACTAATTTTGCCTTATTTATGTTATCAAATTTATAGGGAGCTTTACTACCTTTGATATCTGCTATTTGTAGCTTAAATAATCTATCTATGTTTTCCTTACCTACTCTATTGATCAATCTTTTTATTGCCCTTGGGGTGGTTATTTCATATTTTAACATATGTTCCTTAATTAATTGTTTTACAGTCTTTATTGTATTATTATCATATTTAAGTCTTTTTAGTATCTTTTCAGCTAATTCCATGCCCTTCATATGGTGTCTATAGAAATGTCCTGTATTTTCTCTATCAATTGAAAAACATTGTGGTTTGGCTATATCATGAAGCAATGCTGCAAGCCTTAGGATTAAATCTTTCTCTGTATTATCTAATACCCTCATGGTATGATAAAATACATCCTCATCATGATGGGGTTTTTTTTGTTCAAATCCAACACATTCTTGAAGTTCAGGAATAATATATTCTAATAATCTAGTCTCCTCTAATAACTGAATACCTTTAGACGGTTTTTGTGATAATAAGATTTTATTTACTTCATCTCTGATTCTTTCTTTACTGATATGAATGATGTTTTTTGACAACTTCTTTATAGCTTTAAATGTTTCAATACGCAACCTATATTCTAATTGTGCTGAAAATCTCACAGCCCTTAACATTCTGAGGTAGTCTTCATTAAATCTATCAAAGGCATTTCCTACACATCTAATTGTTTTATTATGTATATCCGATAAGCCGTCATAATAATCTATTAATCCCTCTTTATTATTATAAGCCATGGCATTAATAGTAAAATCTCTACGATTCAAGTCTTCCTTTAAGCTATTAGTAAATTCAACTTTATTTGGATGCCTTCCGTCAACATATTCTTTATCAATTCTGTAGGTAGTTACCTCAAAATGTTGATTATTTATAACTATTGTCAATGTTCCATGTTTTAATCCAGTAGGTATTACTTTAAACTCTCTAAAAATATTCATCATGACCTCGGGTTTAGCACTTGTGCAAATATCCCAATCATTGGGAATTTTACCCATAATGCTATCCCTTACACATCCCCCAACTATATATCCTTCGTATCCATTAAAAAGCAATTTATCTAATATCCTTTTAACTCCTTTTGGAAGCTGTATATTCATTTCAATATTCTTCCTCCATAAAATTTCCTGTTTCTATAAAATTATTCACTAAACTTGCTGTTTCCCATTTATAGTGTATTTCTTTATGCCCATATGGCAGTACTATAAAATCATTTAAACCTTCGTAATATACAGAGCTTACATTAATTCTACCATCATTTTCTTCTTTTAAGAACCTACCCATTAAAAGATTATTCTTGTTTCCTGCTATTGCACCCACTCTGACTTTGTCACTTTTAACAAACTCTATCTTCTTGACATATTCAGTTCTCAATGCCCTTAAAGTTTTATAAATATTTGTAAAGATATTGAAATATTTCGATGCCATATCCGCAAGTTCACTTCCATTATTAGGTGTAGCTATCAAAACACAATTATCTATTCTATCAATATGCCCTGTATTCAATAAATACTTTCTGATTATTAATCCACCTGTACTATGTCCAATAAGGTTGATTTTTTCATTTAAGCTTAATTCAGCTAAAATATTCTTTATATCTTTTTCAAATATAGAATAAGCGTATTCTATATCCTTATAAGTTAAAGGCAAATCTACTAAAATACATTTATGATTAAGCTTTTCTAAATTTTGGGCAAGAGTATACATATCCTTCTTATTCTTATTGTATCCATGTATTAGAATAGATATCTTGGTCATAATATTCCACTCCATTTCAATAGCATCAAATATATCTTATTTATTATATCATTATTTTAAATATGGACAAAGGCATATATCAACGCATTTTAGTTATAATTTCCATGTTCCAAGTTTCAAGGTCATCATTTTAGGTCTAAAAAACCTTAATTCTTGATTCTAAAATTTTACTGGCAATAATTTTAATTTTTCTTTTAATGTTTTAAACAGCTACTGATAACCTCTTTAATGTCGATCCTTCCCTATCTATTCTAAATTTAGATAGGTATAGAAAAAATAAAAAGGACTCATCCCTTTTCAAGATTTGTCCTTTTTATAGAGTTAATTCTTATTTGCCAAAGCTTTTCATAGCTTCATCTAATTCCTTTCTTGTTTTTTTCTTAGCTTCATCTAAAGCTTCTTTACTTGTCTTCTCTCCTAATATAACTGCCTCCAAAGCTTTTTGCATATTTTTATGGATTGCATATCCATTTAAAATCTTAGGATCTCTAAAACCATAGTCAAATTGTTTTAAAGCTTCGCCTTTTACAGGGTTTTCTTTTATATATTTTTGGAATTCTTCTGATTCTAAAGCCGAATATCTTACTGGTAAATATCCTGAAATCATACCCCATTTTGTAGTAACATCTTTACTCATAAAATACTTCATAAATTCCCATCCTGCTAATTTTTCTTCGGGTGAGTGTGTATTAAACATTGCCATGTCTGTTCCCGAGAATAATGCTGCTTGTCTTTTCCCTTTTGGAAGAACTGCTGCTCTCCAGTTAATTTTATTTTCTCCAATTGCTTCTTTTAGATAAGGAATTTTAGATGTTGAAGAGAACATCATTGCCACTTCTCCCCTAGCAAATGGAATATACGCATATTTTTCTTCTCCTGCAATCTTTGCTACCCCATCTTTAATCATTTCAGATACAAAATCAAATGCTTCTATACCTGCTTCAGAATTAAAAGTAATGTTTTTTTCATCTTCTGATATTAAATGCCCACCAGCTTGCTCTACCCAGAAACTAAAGTCTATTCCTAAGGACTTATTAAATCCAATACCCACTATATCATTTTTTCCGTCTCCATCAGTATCTTGAGTAAGCTTTTCTGCTGCAACCCTTAATTCCTCCCATGTTGTTGGAACCTCTACATCGTATTTGTCTAATATATCTTTATTATAGAATAATAAATATACACTCTTATTACACGGTAAAGTGTAAAATTTCCCATCCCATATTCCTTTTTTAAATACTGTTGGTATGTCTTTTAAATCTTCTTCTGTAAATCCTACCTTTTCATTATTTATATAGGGTGTTAAATCCTCAGCTAAATCATTCATTATATATGCTGTCATTCTATTTGGGAAAATTTGTGTTAATACTGGTAATTGTCCTGCTTTAGCAGCGCCTGTAAGCTTTTGAAATAACTCCTTATAATGTCCTTGATAAATCATCTTTACATTGATTTTATCATTTTGTTTATTGAAGTCATCCACTATCTCTCTTAGTGCTTCTTCATTTCCTCCACTCATAGCATGCCAAAATTCAATTTCAACTGGCTTTGTAATTTCTGTAGCAATACTACTATCTTGTTTAGCTTCAGTAGTATCTGCTACTCCATCATTGCTACAAGCTACTAAACTAACTACCATAATAACAATTAACATTAAAGTAATAATCTTTTTCATTTTTCACTTTCTCCCTTCTATCCTTTGAGTCCACTTCTTGAAACACCTTCAATTATATATTTTTGAAGGATAATATATAAAATTATCATCGGAAGTATAATCATTGTAGCCGCCGCCATAAGAAGATGATAGTGTGACCCAGCTTCAGTTGTAAAAACAGCTAATCCAACTGGTAAAGTCCTCATCTTTGGAGTATTTGTTACTATAAGTGGCCACAAGAACTCATTCCAACTATAAATCATTTTAAGCATAGCAATTGTAATAAGCGCTGGCTTAGCTAGCGGAACCATTATACTCCATATATACATAAAATCACTACATCCATCAACCTTTGCAGCATAATAGAGTTCATCAGGGATACCTAAAAAAAACTGCCTTAACAAAAATATAGCAAATACGCTAACTATCCATGGGACTATAAGAGCTAAATGAGTATTAATCCATCCTAAGTGTGAAAGTGTCACATAGTTTGGTATAATAAGAACTTCTCCAGGTACCATCATTGTTGCTAAAAATATGGAAAATATAGTATCTCTTCCCCAGAACCTAAGCTTTGAAAATGCAAATGCTGAGAATATTGATGTAATAAGAGTTAAAATAGTAAGGGTTATAGATACAAAAATACTGTTTAGAAAATAAATTGTAAAAGGGATTCTTTCTAACACCTCAATGTAATTTTTAAACATAATATTCGATGGAATTAATTTAGGAGGCATAACATAGACTTGCTCTGCCGTTTTAAATGACGTACTTAACATCCATAAAAATGGTAATATTGTAATTATTCCTCCAATTATTAAAATTACATATGCTATAGCTTTTAAATAATTAATTTTCATGGTGTTACTCCTTAGTTATAATATACTTTTTTATTTCCTATATATAATTGTATGATTGTAAAAAACAATACTATCATAAACAATATATACACTGCTGCCGATGCTATTCCATATACATATTCATTGGCAAATTTATCATATATGTAATATACCATTGTAAGACATCTACCCATCGGTCCAGGTATTTTATCAAACAAAACATATACTTCATCAAAAACTTTAAATGAGTTAATCATAGACATTATAGACACAAAAAAAATCGTAGGTGATAGTAATGGCAATGTTATATAGAAAAAAATCTGTGCTTTTGATGCTCCATCCACTTTAGCTGCTAAATAATACTGCTTATCTATATTTTGAAGTCCTGCCAAAAGAATTACTATGTTATATCCTAATCCTTTCCAAATACTTAATATTATTAAACTTATCATGGCCCAGTTTGGATCAAGAAGCCATTTGATAGGGTCTATCCCAAATAGTCCTAAAAAATAATTTAGTATCCCAAATTCAGAATTATATATCCATCTCCATACCGCCGATATAGCAACAATAGAAGTAACAAATGGAATAAAGTATATCCCTCTAAAAAATGACTGAAATTTTATTTGGCTATTTAATATTATTGCTATAAAAAGAGAAATACTTATTGATAAAGGTACAACTCCTAATACAAAAGTAAATGTATTTTTAATAGCCACAATAAATTCCTCATCATTAAATATGTATATAAAGTTATCAAAACCTCTTTCATATACTACATCCTTAAAATAATTGTATTTTGTATAAAAACTCATATCCAAAGACTTTAAAATAGGATATATACGAAAAACTCCTAATATTACAAGTGCAGGTAATATATACAATATACCTTTTATGAAACTTTTGAAGGTATTTCTATTATTCAAGTAAAGCACATCCTTTTTAATATCATAAAATAGCCTTTAGCTTTTCTATAAATCCTTTTATATCATTCTTGTTAAAATCTATGAAGGGAACATTAATGCCATTTTCTTTCATCATCTTACCAATTTCCTCTATAAAAACGCCTTTATCTTCTATTTCTCGAATAGTGCTAAGTATTTTATTTAAGTTAGAATTACTGCTAATCTCTCCTCCCCACTCTCCACTACATGTTTTATTTACCCCACAACTTGGACTTCCTTCTATTCCAACAATAGCAATAATTTCATAATCATTTTTTATATATTCCTGAATCTGTTCTAGATATATTTCAAATATTTTTCTGCAGTGTTTTCTATAATTAGGTGTGCAAAATTGTTCCTTTACATGTCCCCATCTTCTTAGTCCATAGCATGTAATCTCTGGACATGGTAATTGAATCATTCCAATTTCATTATCAAGTAATATTTTAAGCACTTCTTCTATATTGGCATCATGATCAATGCAATATTTTTTCACCTTAGATTTTTCATTTAAAAAGCAATGGGCTAAAATTATTAGTCTATTTTTACATTCCATATAGACACCTCTCTTCAGATTATTCCCTTGTCATTTTATGTCAATATATAATATAAATCAAATAGTTTTTTTTTATATATTAGCTTTTATGTATAATTCTTTTTTATGCTAAAGTCAAAGAGGGGAAACTCTTCCCAGTCGCCAAATAGCCTTATAAATACACTAAAAACAACACCTTAAAAATGAATATAGCAAATCTATAATTTATTTCAAATTAATGACAAACCCACGATTTTTCATCGTGGGTTTGTCATTAATCTAACTACATTTTGTAGTGCTTTTAAAAATAATCTTTTCTATTACTTTACATTAATAGCCTTTTATTATTTTTTGATAATAAAAGAAAGAATTACTTACTCATTCTAAGTTGAATTTTGTTACTGTAATATTAACCTCCACCACCTGCCGATAAAATTTTAATTTCATCGCCATCATATAGTCTAGTTTTCAACATTTTTAAATGTATAATATTCTTATCATTAACTAAGATAATAGAATTTCTCAAAGCATTTAATTCTACTTCGTATTGTTGACTTATCTTTTTTAAAGCTTCATTCACTGTATTGGCTTCAATATCTATATCATTTGTTTTTATTGATAATCTTATTAAACCAAAGAATTTTACATTAATCATTTAATTTCTCCCTATCCTCAGACTTCTTAAAGTTTTTTCCTTTGGAATCCCATCTAAATTCCAGCCTCTACTTATATAGTATTTTCTTTTTAATTCGTTAAGAGGTACCCTAGATTTTGGATTTTTCAAATCTTGAGGTTCTTCAGTAAGTCGTTTGGGTAAACTATCATCTTCACTTGTTAAACCTCTTCTAATATTAAATATCCTCTCAAGATTAAATCCCCTCTCACCTATGGCTTTAAACTTACCAAAATTCATTTTCATTCCAGTAGCAAGGGATATAGCCTTTATATGTGGAATCATAGGTATATTTATAGGAATAACCCCTTCATATGACCTATTAATAATATTTATTAATTTACCTGCACCAGGAAAAGTTATAATTTTGTTCACTAACATTGCCAGTTTACTATTGGGTTTATTAATTAAAAATGCTGGAATAAGGCTATATAATGTAAATATACAACTACCTGTGGCGGAAACTACCTCAAATATGTTTTGAAGCATAATGCCCAGTTCAGCCTTTGATCTAACTGTATAGGGATCAATTGACAGACTTAAAGCTTCAAATAATACCAAATATCCTGAATTGAGATGACATCCTCCTCGATTAGCTACAGCATATCCTAAGCCTTGCCCTACTGCTCCCCTTGGCTCATATGCCGATAGTTCCATGCCCTTTGAATGAATTGCAAATTCCTTTCCTCCATACTTTTCTGATAAGTGCTTCACTCCCTCAGCCAATTCATTACCTATGCCCCTTCTATAAGCTATATCACTGAAAACATTGGATAGATTGTGGTTTTTACCAAATTCTAACCCGTTACTCCAATATCCCTTCTCATTAAGCTCCATTGCAAAGGCTATAGTACCAGCAGCACTAATAGTATCCATTCCTAACTTATCAAGTTCATAATTCCATCTAAGTATTTTTTCAATACTTTTATTTTCAATATTTGCTCCTAAAAGCCCTAATGTTTCTAGTTCTGGACCCTTCACCTTTTTTCCATCTAGCTCTACCTGTCTACCGCAGCGTATAGGACAAGTAATACAACCTATGTTTTTTATCAAATGCTTTAACGCCAGCTCTTCCCCTGATATTCTTTCAAAATCTTTATACTGACCGTATTTGAAATTACGTGTTGCCAAAACCTTCTTAAAATTCATAATACTCACAAGCCCTGCTGTACCAAGCTTTGGAAGCTGCTTTCCTGTAATAGGATGCTTTCTCAAATCTTCAATCCATTTTTTGTAATAAGGTTTGATGTCATTTTTAGGTTCAATGTTTTTGTTTCCCTTTACTACAACTGCCTTAAGATTTTTATATCCCATTATGGCTCCAATACCTGCACGTCCTGCTGTACGTTCACCACTAAAAACACCTGCATATTTAACTAAATTTTCTCCAGCTGGACCTATTACAATTTTTCCAGTCCTTTCAGGTAACATCTCTTGAACCTCTATAGTATCTTTTCCCCATAAGCCATCAGCATCATGAAAGGTGATATTTTCTTCCACTATTTCTATCCAAACCTTATATTTGCTCTTTCCTTTAATAAGCAGTGCATCATATCCAGCTTTTTTCAAATATAATCCAAAGTCCCCGCCACAATTTGATGAAGCTAACAAGCCTGTTAATGGCGACAAAGATGAAATATTAAATCTACTAGATGATGGGGCACCTGTGCCAGTTAAAGGACCCGTTGTAATAGCAATTATATTTTCTGGTGAAAAAGGCTTAATATGGGTTGGTACATTATCGTATAATATTTTTGCTGCCATTATTTTTCCACCTAAAAACAATTCCCTATCTTCATCACTCCAAGGATATTCATCAATCTCCTTTGTTGTCAAATCAATCAACAATACCTTTCCCGCATAACCTCCATATTTAGTACTCAAATCCCCCTCTTCCTTTCCCAATATTCAAATTTCTATATTCACATTTAAATATCAAACTGATATTGCCTTTTTTATTAATTCAACGATTCCTAGAATAACTCTTTCATTATCATTTGCTATGTCATCACCTAAGAATATCTTTAATCTCTCCTTATAATAATCAGAAGTAAATGAAAACTGATACATTGTTATAAGATTATCTAAACAAAATGATAATATATGCTCATCTATATTTGAATCAATAAATCCTCTTTTCTTTGCCTTTTTAATAACATCCCAATACATTTTAGCTGTTATTTCTTCTAGTTTATGGGAAAGTCTATTGGATAGACTAGATAGCCCTTGTGTTGTAATATCAAGATAAATTTGATTCATTTCTGGATAGGTTGTAGCATAGTTATGGGCTATTCTAAGGAGCTGTTCAAACATACCAAATATATCTCCATCCTCAATATTTACTTCTTTTAATGCGTTCTCTAATATTTGATATGCTCTATCAACTATAGTTAAGAATAAATCTTCTTTAGAAGCAAAATAACTGTACATGGAGCCTATGCTTATTCCTGCTTTTTTTACTATTACATTTATATTTGTTCCATTATATCCATTTGCGGCAAATTCTGATATAGCCACATCAAATATCTTTTTTCTTCGCTCCTCTGATATTTTTTCAAAAGTTTTTTTATGAAATTTTCCATTCATCTCAGTTGTCTCTTGATTTTTAGCCATTTCTCTCATCTTGCCCTCCATGTTATGAATACGCTTAATAACTCATTGTTTTTGTAAGTTGAAAATTAAAGGTTTTTTGTGCTTCTCCTTTATCTAGATTGTATTTCCTATTGCATATCCAGCCTTTACAGCTTCAAGAACCCTGCCTCCTGAAAAGGAATCTCCAATATTATATACTTCAGGTGCAGTGTGATTTTGAGTGCATTTTTCAAACAAACTATCATCCGCCCTTGCCCCCGTACACATGATTACTAAATCAGCATTTAACTTAATACTCTTATATTCTTTTTCAATTGGTTTACTAAATGGATTTTTTATACTATCTGGCAACACAGGTGTCCATGTCACATATGGGTCTGGTACTGTCTTAGAAAGGTTTTGCAAAATTTCAACTGAATCCTTGGAAATTTTCTTAAGCATAGCACAATTTATTAGCTTTACTCCCTTCCTTTCTAAATGATGAATCATATATCCCCTGTTTGATGTACAGGTTTTTTTCATAAAATGTTTATCCATTTCGATTACTGTAACCTTTTTACTCATTTCATAGCTTAACATATAAGCTATTTCACATCCAACATCTGAGCCCCCAACAACCACTATATTATTAGCATCTTCTGCAATATATGGATTTTTTAATAAATCAATTCCTTTGATAACATGCTTCAGGTTGGCTCCCTCTATTGGAGGAATCAAAGGCTTCCCTCCTGTACATGTTACGATTGCATCAAATTTACCTAATCTCAATAACTCTTCATTTACTTGTGTTTCAAACATAGTTGTAAGCTTATATTCCCTAGAAGTCTTTTCTATTTCATTATTCAGGTAGTCAATATAGTTAGAAAGCTCGTATTTGATTTTGGGAACCGAGCCATAAATAAGCATTCCCCCAGCTTTACTTTTATTATCATAAAGGATTACTTCATGACCTCTCTTTGCTGCAGTACAGGCAGTTACTACTCCAGCAGGTCCAGCACCCACTACTGCAATTTTCTTTATCTTATATGCTGGTTTCATATCATCCTGATACACATCCTCAAAGGCTGTACGTGGATTTACTGCACAATGGGGATGACCGCCTATTGCAAGCTGACCTAAACAACCTTCATGGTCTCCAATACATGGGATTATGTCCTTTACCCTGCCAGAATAAACCTTTTTAGGCCAAAAAGGATCTGCGAGTAGTGGTCTTGCAAGCATCACCATATCACATTTATTCTTACGAAGAGCTTCTTCTGCCAAATCGGGAAAACCTAATTTGCCAACTGCAATAACGGGAACTGGATACCCAGCATTTGATTTTATGTTTTTAGTTCTAAAGTATTCCTTTACAAGTTCTGCAACCTCAAGGTATACCCCAGGAGGCATACCATTAGGAGGATGGGGCATCCACCAGTTTTCATATCCTCCTAAATCAACATCAAAAACATCAACCCCTGCTTTGACAAGATTTTCCATATAATTTAATGTCATTTCAGCAGTTCTACCATTTTTAAATTTCTTCAATGTTTTATCTTTATTCATCTTATCGCCATATGTTTCCATTAAAGCAAGGGATAGGTCTATTCTATAATGAATAGGATAAGAATTTCCACAGCGTTTTCTAATTTCTTTTACAATATCCAGTCCGAAATTTTGCCATTTTGAATAACGTCCTAACTTCCTTCTATTATAAGCAGGGTCAGTCATTTGTTCAATAAGATACCCCGAATGACCATGTAAATAAACTCCATCAATGCCTATTTCCTTTGCATCAAGGGCTACCTGACCTATACATTTGATGATTTTTCTACATTCCCTATTTGTTAAGGGCCTACAAGGTATTTGTGTAATATACCAGTTTGGATTCCATGATGCTGAAACAGGTAACTTCTTCTTTTTGATTAAACATTCTGGGTTTCCTACCTTCCCCATTCCTGGAGCAAGCTGAATAAAAAACCTCGTTCCATAGGCATGACATCCTTCAGCAATAGCTCTCCACCCTGAAATAACTGTTCTATGCTTATCAATTCTAGGAAATATACCTTTGGCATCTAAATCTCCATAGGAAGGATCAATATCATAATTTACAGGAACCATACCACTTGTTATTAATCCTACTCCACCCTTTGCCCTTTCTATAAAATACTTTATCATTTTTTGGCTAGGTTTTCCAGTTTCATCTGCCATAGATATATTTCCCATAGGTCCCATAACGATTCTATTTTTTATTTTAAGTCTATTTATATATATAGGCTCAAAAAGCTTTTTATAGGGATAAAGCTCAGATGTCATTTTACCTTTATCAAGCCTTGCAGAATCATTAAACCAATCACCCGTATGATTAACTATCTGCTTTACAATGCTCTTGCTTTGTTTTTGCATTATCATCCTCCGAATAATATTTTTTGAATTTACCATTTGCCATTAATTTTCCTACAATACCTCCAAGCCATTTTACTATACGATAATTATACTTTAAATCAATTAGTTCAATAAGGTTTCCATCTGGATCTTTAAGAAAAACCCAATCACTGCCGCTGGTTGTTTGTGGTTCTGAAAAAAATTCAACCCCTTTATTTTTTAAAGTATTATACCATCCTTTTAAATTTTTAACATCTAAAGCAATATGAGTAGGTCCTGGTCTATTCCATACAGGATGTTTAGATGGGAGACAAGATGAAAACTCAAATATTTCAATTATTCCCCCCTTTGGTGATCTCAAAAAGCCTAATCTTACAGCAGTATTTTTTAATCTATACAATTCATATAATTCCTCTGCCTGTTCTTTGTTAATAATTTTTTCACTTATTAATTTGAAACCAAACATCTCATAATACCATTTTACGGATTTTTCGAAATCTGATACAGTAAGGCCAACATGACTTACTGAACGTATTTTCATATAAACACCTCATTGGATAGATTATTTTGCATAACTTCCCACTAAAATCATAAACTCTCCGAGCTGGGTTCCATACTCTGGTCCGCCTTCCATTATCAATTTACCCTTAGTTGTTGATTCAATCATATCATCTCTTTCAAGCAATATTCCTAAAGCACTATCTACAGAATCAAAACGCATAGTAAAAAAGGGTTTTGACCGCTTATATATACCTCTAACAGCCTTTGTCTTTCCAGATTTTACCTTTATATAAGCTGATATCTCTGGTTTGCCATCGACAACCCAAGCATATACTCTCTCTGGACTTTTTTTAGCCCACTTTGAAACATCTGGATGCCCAGCTTTATTGAGTTGGCTAATTCCAGAAGATAAAAGATAGAAATATAATTTTACAAAAAGTTCTTTTTCCTCCTCATCATCTGGTGGACTAGTTAGCTTTAAAAGATTTCCCATTGTAGTTAAAGCCTTTAGAGTATTTATAAGAAGCTTTACATTGTACCAGCCCTTTATTTTAGGCAGCTTCTTGCTTTTTCCTGAAAAAAAGGCATTGAACTCTGGAATACTTTTAAATTCAAGTTCAATGGTTGGACCTTCTGTAACTCCTTTAACAACAGTCCATTCTCCATCATCTATCAAAAAATGAATACCAACCTTTTCATTTGTATTTTTAGCACTTATTTGTACAATTGCATTTATCCCTTTAAATTTCTTTTTTATATTCTCTTTGCTTTCAATCACTACCTTAACTAAAGGAAGTACCGAGTTCAAAAAAATTTTATTTGCAAATATATCTTCTTGAGTAATCATATCTACACCTCGTCTTCCCAATCTTCATCATCTTCAAAATCTCTGCCCATAAGCTCACGAACTTTTTCTAAAATACCATTAGTGTCAATTTTGTAGTGGGACATAAGATCTTCATGAAGCCCAATTATTGAGAAAGTATCTGGAATTCCTAGTATTTCAAATGCACACGCCTTGCCACTTTTTGCAACAACCTCTGCAACAGCACTTCCTAACCCTCCAATAACATTATGATCTTCTACTGTGATAATTCTACGGGTTTCATGGACTGCTTTTAATATAGCTTCTTCATCAATTGGCTTTATTGTATGCATATCTAAAACCCTTGCCTTTATCCCATCAACTGAATCCAATATTTTTGAAGCCTCCACTGCTTGATGAACACAGGAACCACAGGCTATTATAGTTAAATCTGTTCCATCAGCAAGCTCAACTGCTTTGCCAATTTGGAAGTCATAATCTGTGTCTTTATAAACCTGTTGATCAAAGCCACGATTAATTCGGATATAAATTGGACCTGGAGTTTCATAGGCAGCCTGAACTGCATTGGCTGTTTCCATTCCATCGGCTGGAACTATAACCTTGCAATTAGCCATTGACCTCATTATTGAAAGATCTTCTGTGCATTGATGTGTTGACCCTCCTTGACCAAAGGAAAGCCCAGCATGGGTTGCTATAATTTTAACATTTAGGTTTTGATAGCAAATATCGGTATGAACTTGATCCAAAGCCCTCATGGCTATGAAAATAGCAAAGGTAGATACAAAGGGTACAAGTCCAGCACTTGCCATACCAGCAGCCATACTAACCATGTTTTGCTCAGCAATACCAGCATTAAAAAATCTCTCAGGAAACTTTTTAGCAAAAAGTCCAATTTTAGTTGACTTTGCTAAATCAGCAGAAAGCCCAACTATCTCAGGATGCTTTTCTCCTAAATCACATAAAACCTTTCCATATATCTCACCTGTAGAAAGATGTGCAGCATCAAGCATTGTATATGTTAATCCAGCCATTTTTACACTCCTTTAACTCTTTTTTCAAAATATTTCTGAAGACTTTCTTTGCTTAATCTAACCTTTTCAGAATCAAGTCCTCCATAATGCCACTTATAGTCATCCTCCATAAAATTAATTCCACAACCCTTTATTGTATTGGCTATAATTACTACTGGTTTATCTTCTTCATCAATGGCAAATTCAATTGCCTCAGAAAGTTCATTAAAATCATGTCCGTTGACTTCCTTTACTATAAACCCAAATGCTTTCCATTTATCAGCAAAGGGTTCAAGAGCCATCACATCTTCAGTACGTCCATCTATCATGCACTGATTTCTATCTACTATTGTTACTAGATTAGTGATATTATAATGAGCTATTGCCATTGCAGCTTCCCATACCGAACCTTCGTTACACTCACCATCTCCTAGTAGGCAATATGTAGTAAATGATTTTTTAAGTTGCCTTGCTGCAATACTTATACCCAGTGCTATAGATAGACCATGCCCAAGGGAACCAGTTGATGCATCAACCCCTGGAACTTTATGGCAATCAAGGTGTACACCAAAATTTGATCCAGTATGATTAAAATCCTTTAAAAGTTCTTTATCAAAATATCCCTTATCAGCAAGCACTGGTGCTAATCCTACACCTATATGTCCTTTGCTTAAGATAAATCTGTCCCTATCATCCCATTTGGGATTCTTAGGATCAATATTTAAATATTTATAATATAAAATAGTCAAAATATCCATTGAACTTAATGAGCCACCAATATGCCCACTTCCAGCCCAAACAACCGTATCAACACACAGATTTCTAAGTTCATGAGCTTTCTTTTCAAGTTTTATTAATTCTTGAGAATTTAATGTCATGTCAATCCCCTTTCCTAAAACAATTCTTTATTCCGAGCCTTTACAACTTTGAAAGCCTCATCTGCTACTTCATGGGTAAACTCTATATCTTCATCGGTCATGGCACAATTCATAAACAAATTGTGATGGTTTGTAAAAAATACTCCTCTTTTAACACATTCAGCTACCCACTCTTGATGTAACATCAATGAATCATCGTTGGCTATTCTCATATACCACATGGATGGTTCGCCAGTAACTATTAGATTAAAGCCATGTCTTTTTCCAATATCAACTAATCCATCTGTCAGCTTTTTCCCTTGAGATTTCATGATCTTAGGAGCATTGATTTTTTTGAGTTTATTGATACATGCGATTCCTGCTGCAAAGGGTACTGCCGATAGCCAGTAGCTTCCTGTATACATTACCGATGAAACAGCATCTTTGAGAGCATCGATTCCACATAAAGCTGAGAAATTCCAACCATTACCAAGGGCTTTACAGAAACACATTAAATCGGCTTTAAAACCAAAATAATGGTCTGAACCCTTTAAATCCAAGCGAAATCCACATCTCACATCATCTATTGCCAATACTATACCATTATCAGTACAAAGCTTCCTTATTTTTTGCCAATAATCTTTCTTAGGCAACTCATTATCCATAAATATAGGATGATGATAAGGAGTTGCCATAAAACACGCTATCTCTCCCGGATTTTCTCTTACGATTTTTTCTACCTGATCATAATTGTTCCATTCTACATAAATGTTGTTTGCTACGTCTTCTTCTACAATACCTGGATATCCTAATTTTTGAGTCCAAGGTGCAACTCCATGATACCCACCCTTAACCAATATGGTCTTTTTTCTACCCGTTGCAGCCTTTGCAACCATAAGTGCAAAATTAGTTACATCTCCTCCATTTTTAGCAAAAAATGCCCAGTCAGCCATTTCAACAGTATCTACCAATAATTCCGCCATGTCAATCATAATCGCAAAGGGAGTTGTTGTACAATTCCCAAGCTTCATTTGCTTTTCTACAGCAGCTTCTACGTCTTCATCGTTATATCCAAGAATATTGGGACCATAGGCACACATATAATCAATAAATCTATTTCCGTCTACATCCCATATATATGCCCCCTTTGCTCTCGAAGCAAAGCACGGGTATGCATCTACTGGTATAAAACAACTTGAAGTAGGACCAAGATGCCCATAAATACCTGTAGGTATAACCTTGAGAGCCTTTTGAAACAACTCTCTATTCCTTTTATAATTATAAGTTTTCACTTTTTTCCCCCTTCTTTAATTTAGATAATTTGACACCTGTACTAACAGTTTATTGAAATTATCAATCATAGGAATATATCCTTTCATTTCAAGCCTCCCACTTGAAATACAGCTGTAAGGATCTATCCTACCATTTAACATTGCATTTGCTGTCTCAATGCTATTAAATGTCATTGAAGCCCTTGGAGAATTTACCAGTCCCTTTTTAGCTTCTAAAATTCCATCCTTTACAGTTATATTCACTGTTGGACCATTCTTTACAGATAGCTGTATCGTACCATTGGGAATCCTACCAGCATTTAGTTTGCCTATTTTATCATTATTACCGATTTCCGCAAGGGCAAATATTGCTGTATATATTGTAAATATCGTATTCATCTTTAAATAATTGGATTTTTTTAGAAGTACTTCAGTAGGTTTGAGATAATAGGTAAGTTTGTCTGTTAGCTGGGAAAATTGATTTTTAAGGAAATTTATTTTTGTAAAACCCTTTAGTGGAATTGGATTAGCTTTTCCTAAAATCATATCATTAAAGTGCTCTGGTGATTTAAAATATAGCTTTATATTATTTTTTCCTGTCCCCCTAGTGAAAGTACATTTTCCATCTTCAAAGCTAATTAATGCCCGTGGTCCCCCTTTTACAACAAATTGTAATCCAATGCTTTTACCTTTAATCAAAGCTGCCATTTCCTTATCAAGCGCACATAAATCCTCAAGATTTCGCAAAACAGCATAAAGGTTGATATTCGACATTGTCAAAGCATCCTTCAACTTTACTCCCCCTTCTAACTCAGTATATTGAAAATAGTCTAATAAGGTTTTTACCGAGTTTTATAACAATTTAATAGAGCGAGCGCTCACTCTATTTTTATACTATAAATTTACCACCAAATATGAAAAATGTCAATATAATTTTCTGAAAATTTCAATTATTTTTGCAATTGTTGTATTTATAGCACATCTACAAAAAATTGACTAGAACAAGGTTTAATAGATGTTAATTATCTATAATATCCAAAAAGAAGAAGATGTCACATTTGAAAAGTTAAATTGATACTCTCATTTACCATAGGTAATCCCCATAACAAAAAAAGAAGGAGTAGCTATCCTTCTTTTTTAAATACTTTCAATTCCTCATAGGTAATCTATAAACTAAACATCTGGTTTATTATTTTCATTGTTCACTATATCGTTTCAATTCCTCATAGGTAATCTATAAACCCTGCACCTTTACCTACAACAATATGTCTACCTTTTCCCTGGTTTCAATTCCTCATAGGTAATCTATAAACAATAATTGCGGGTTGCCAAAACTACATGAGTACCCAGTTTCAATTCCTCATAGGTAATCTATAAACCACAATATGAAAGAAAGTAAGAGACAGAGCGTAGAAGGGTTTCAATTCCTCATAGGTAATCTATAAACGTCCTCATTTTCCAGGTAGAGAATATGTTCATCAAGGGTTTCAATTCCTCATAGGTAATCTATAAACCTAATAAAAAGAAACGTAAAAAAGGAGGGCAACCCGGGTTTCAATTCCTCATAGGTAATCTATAAACCATGCAATACTTCACACCGATGTGATGACAGTAGCATAGTTTCAATTCCTCATAGGTAATCTATAAACGGAAAATCATTAGGAGCTGTAAATTTTGCATTTAGTATGTTTCAATTCCTCATAGGTAATCTATAAACCCATTTATCCATTGAAAATGCTGTATTTATATTTTTTCTACATAAATCAAAAATATCCTTCTTTTTCGTATAAAATCTTATAATTATTGAAATTACTATATATTTTCAAAAACTAAAAAGTCGTCGACCTCCCAAGGTTTTTGCATTATTGGAGGTCGACGACTTTTTATATAGTTAATTTTGGTTATTGACATTTCAAATAAATTCATTAAGTTCCAACTATAATTATAACTAAGTAATTTTTTTATATCTTCCTTACTAAGCTATCTATTTTACAAATAAATTCATAAAATAAGTAATTATTCCTGCATTAAAGAAATCAATAAACAAACTTCCTATCAATGGCAGTATGAAGAATGCTCTTGGTGAAGGTCCAAATTTCTCTGAAATAGCATTCATGTTAGCCATTGCATTCGGTGTAGCTCCCATACCAAATCCACAGTGTCCACATGCCATAACGGCAGCTTCATAGTCTCGACCCATTACATTGAATGTTACAAAGTAAGCAAATAATCCCATAAGAAATGCTTGAGCCAATAGCATTACAATAAGTGGGCCTGCTAAATCAGCTAATTGCCATAGCTTTAATCCCATTAGTGCCATTGCAAGGAATATAGATAGTGAAGTATTTCCAATAATGTCAATCTCTTGTCCATATACTTTGTAAGCACCTGTGAAATCTGATATATTTCTAATGATTGCAGCTGCAAACATTGCTCCAATGTATGGTGGGAAAGTCAACCCTGTCTTTTCAAGGATTATTGATAATAAAGTCCCTAATCCCATAGCTATAATAATTTGAGAAGCCCCTGCCATAAAACTATTTGAGTTTAATTCACTTTTAAAACCTACTTCTGTAATTGCTACCTCAGCTAAAGCTATATCGTCTGTTTTTTCTTGTTTTACTAAAAGATTATTTTTTTCAATCAATCGTTTTCCTAGAGGACCTCCAATCATACTACCCATTATTAATCCAAAGGTAGCCGATGCCATAGCAACGGTAGTTGCACCTACTGCTCCTGCTTTTTCAAATATAGGAGCAAATGCACCTGAAGTTCCATGTCCTCCAGTCATAGGAACAGAACCTGTACTAAGTCCTATAAGTGGATTGATTTTGAAAACCTTTGCTAAACTTATACCAACAATATCTTGTAAAATTACTAAAATTATTGCAAATATTAGGAATACTATAACCTGTAAACCACCTTTTTTAAGAAGTTTAAAGCTTGCTGTAAATCCAACTGTTGTAAAAAATGCTGTCATAAATAAGCTTTTAAGGGTCATATCCATTTCAAGGGTTAGCATACCCGTTTGCTTAGATATTAAAATAAAAATTGCAAATATAAGTCCCCCAATTACTGGTGCTGGAATACAAAATTTTTCAAAAAAATTTACTTTTTTCTTAATCCCTTGCCCTAAAAGCAAAACTAAAACTGCTAATGCAAGAGTTTGTACTACATTTAAATTTAATACCATTTAACATACCTCCATATAATAATTTTATGTAATAATTGCATACTATAATTATTATATGGATGCACGACATTATCTCCCCTCTTCCGACAGAATACCACGATATTTTTTTCATTTTTCTAATATTTCATTTTTACAGATCATCACATATCATTTTTCTGATAATTCAACTTTGAGATTATGCCTTCAATAAATTTTTTTATAGATATCTTACCATGCTCTTCCTTTGGATTCTCTATATGTCTCATTTCTTGTTTCACTTGTTTAAAATCAAATAATATGGTACTGTACTCAGAAAATTTAATATTATAGTAATCATCATGTCCTAATTCTGCAATAGTTTGAAGTGATTTTTGAATAACTCTTCTTATTCTTTTTTCTATAGTTCTCTTGTTTATGGGTTCATTTATTTCTAAACTTCTTTCTTTTGCAATTTCTTCATATATTTTTTGCAAATGATAATTAGCAGCTGGATTTCTTCTTTTTATGTCTATTATTTTAAGTATTATATCCCTCAGTTCATTGCTACCCGTCATTCCAATAATACCTATATCCGTAAGTATATTAGAAATTTCTTCATCTAAACTACTTTTTCTTGCAGAACTATCACCCTTTATTACACCTATATTTAATACTGTATTTTTTATTAATGCAACTGACTTTTCCAAATCAATATTACGACAAACTCCTTTAATAACATTAATAGCTTCAATATTATTTATTGGTTTACTAATGAAAAACAATATTCCACTCTCATAGGCCTTAGAAATCATCTCATCATCTTCAACCTGTGAAATCATGATGAACTTTCCTTTATAGCCTTGTGATTTAGCAGATTTTATTATCTCTATGCCATCTTTAACTGGCAAAAGCAAATCTATAAGTACAATATCAGGATTATAAAAAACGATTTCCTCTGCTCCGTGTTCTCCGCTATCTAACTCACCTACTAATTTGCCTAGATTATTTTTTCTTATCAAAAATCCAAGCATCTTTCTAATATTTACATCATCATCTATTATTAAAAATGTCTTATCCATATTCATCACCCAATCAATGATTTTTTTGGTATTGCTAATTCAACTGTGGTGCCAATATTTGGACGTGACTTTATTTCAATATTTCCCTCTAAATCTTCAATAATATTTTTTATATGAGAAAGCCCTATACCAGTAGATGGTTTTCCAGTTATTACATCGTATTTAGTTGTAAAACCTGGATTATAAATATAGGGAAGGAGCTCTTTATCTATACCTTCTCCTGTATCAATAACTTTAAAGTAAATATTTTCTTCATCACTTAATTGAACTATTTTGATTGTATCTCCATCATCACTAGCATCTATACTATTTATAATTAGATTGTTAAGCATAGAAAATAAAGAATAATAAGTTTTTAATATAAAATTATCAGCATAGTTAAAGGAAATTTTGATTTCTTTATTATTTTCCTTAAGATATCTAATTGTATTATCTCTAATAATTGCAAAAATATCAGAAAGTCTCATTGTATCATCATTTTCAAAATCCTTTAAAAAAGCTTCAAAGCCCCTTATTACTCTATAGTAATCTTTCTTTATTTCGTGAACTTCCCTTGAAATATTCAGTGTCTCTTCCTGTAGTTCTTCATTATCCTTATAGGTCTCATATAAACTATAGCTTTTACTCATAACCCTTTCTATATCCTTCATGGATTTTTTCAAGTAAAACATTTCTGCTTGAATATCTGAAACTAATTTATTAAGTTGACTATATCTTTTTTGATGTTCTCTGGCAAGTATAAATAACTCTTGCTTCTTGTAAAACCAATATATAAAATATGCTATAAAGCTCCTTATAATCCCTACAAGAAAAATGATTTGTATAATATTAAATGATACATTATTTCTTACAAGTGCCTCTAAAACATTGCTAGAGGAATCAATTATTGTTAGTAAGAATATGGTTTTTACAAGATTCTCCTTGTCCTTTCTAACCTTTGTACTAAATGCCAATAAACCATAGGACATATAATAAAGCATTGCAGGAAAATTCAGTATTACAGCCTCTTTAACAGCCATTGTTTTAAAAAACATAGCTAGAATATTTCTAATTATAAAAACTGCTGATCCACATAAAAAAGATAGCTTTAGTTCAGAAATCTCTTCTCTCATAAGAAGGAATAAGCTTAAAGCTATAACACCTACAGAAAATCTCAAGCTGCTTGAAAAAGGATAAAAATATATTTCACTTAAGAAAGCAATAGCTAATGTGAACAATAAATATTTCTTGAACTTTTTCATCCCTATCTCCCATCATTTCAAAACATATTTTTTAATATTTTTACTATTTTTTTAAAAATATAGATTTCCCATAGTAAAACTTAATTTATACATATCAAAATATCCAGAGTTTTTGAGGATTTTTGATGTGTATAAATTAATTGTTTTACTGGAATATCTATGTAGATTTCCCATAGTAAAACTTAATTTATACATATATCCAAACAAAAAAATGCACAATATACTGTGCAACTTTTTATTTAACCTATTCTATTATACAACCTTTACTAAAATAATTGAATACTTTTTATTTATTTTCATTCTTAGATTTGTTATAATGAATGTTGCATAATTATATTTTTATAAACCATATTTTCCAAGATATTAAAAAACATTAAAATGCAAACAATATTAGTGGGTGATAATATGTCGTATGAATTAATTATTAAAGAAAATAGTAATATTAAAAATTTCATTATTGAAGAAAGTGAAGCAGAACTAGCTCTCTATGAGGCCATAGATACTTTGCAGCTGTGGATGGGTGCCGATTGGATGAGAAATGCAAAGGATCGACTAAATAAATCCTTTAATACCTTTGAAAAAGAATTAGAAACAAAGGGCAAGACCGAGCTAGGATATAATATCATGTTAAAAAAGAAAAAATAAGGGCGGCTACAAAGTCGTCTTTATTTATCTTCCTTCATGACAAGCTTGATCTAGAACTATTACGAGAGCTAGTATAAATGGGTGACTTTCAGCATCAGATATCTCAACACCATATGTATCACCAAATGAAAACCATTCTTTACTAATATTTGCTATCACTCTGTCTTGTGAAAGAATTCTATACTCATGAGCTAAAAAATCTCCTTCTAAAGTATATTCTTTTCCATTACTTTCAATAGATAATTCCGTTCTAAACAATGTAAATTTTTTCTTTATTTTAGCTATTATTTTACCATCAATATATATTTTGTATACTGGCAAAAAATTAAAAAGTTCTTGCTCAATATAAACTAATTCTTTACCTTCAATATCATATAACCTTAATTTTTTTCCCAGTGAAAAAACTTCTCCCTTAACGGAATATATATCCTCTTCAAATTCATTTTTTATATTAAACCCTGTTCTTAAACTAAATATTTTTTGCTTTATCATATATTTCATTTTTAAAGTCTCCCCTATTTTAATATTTTTTGACTTTATAATTTCAATGCACATAATACAATAATATATTTTAATAAATCTTCATTAGATATGTATTTAATGCAGGTTAGGACTTCATATTCTTCACCAAAATTCACTCAAATGTATATTATAAAGGATAGAACTAATATATTTGAATGGAGGTATTTTATGAAGAGATTGAAGCCTGAAAAATTAAATGTTGAGTTTCGCTTTGGAGTAACTCCTATAAGTCCAATTATCGACCGACATTATACATTGACTCATTCTGATATCACAGGTGAGCTTTTTTTAACAATAGGATTAGAATATGCCTATGATAAGATCGGACCTATAAGAGATGAGTTGTTAGCTAAATGGAATTATGATAATAATAAGTATATTCTTTTTGCATATGTTTATGTTGATGGACAACATGGCTTATCCATGACAGCATTACGCAATAGAATTTTTGTTAAAGAATTACCATTAGCACTAGAAGCCATAAGATATGGAGATAGAGCTCTTTTCCAAAATTATCCCATGTTAGATAGCTCACCAATATTTATACACTTTTATTCCATGGACCCTTATTTTAATCGTATTGAATACAGGGGTACCCCATCAGATTATATAGGAATTTAAGTAAAGACTTTAATTTATACATATCCAAAACGCCCAGAAACGTTGCGTATTTGTACATGTATAAATTAAGTTTTACTATGTAAATTCTATAAATAGCTTAAAACCTATCTTTAATTAGTCTTGTCTTCTTATTTTTCCACTATCTTTTTTATAAGATTTTCTTGGACAAATTCACTTTTACTTATTCCTTTTTTTAAATTGAAATATCTTATTTGCTTATATTTTATACTATCTATTTCAAAATCTAGTATATCTATTCTATCACCTTTATAAATCAAAGGTTCTTTTTTTCCATTTACAAATATTTGAACTTCCATATCTTTTTCTCCTTTATTAAGTTAGCATTGTAGTTTAATCTCCAAAGAACTATCGGTCTATTAGACCAAGCCTAATGCTTTTTTTGCCAATTGATCAGCTTCTTCATTATATTTATCACCTGAATGAGCTTTTACTTTTACAAACTTTATTTTTACTTTATCAGATACTTCATCATAGTATTCTTTATACTTCATAGTTCCAGCTTTTCTGGCCTTCCAAGAGCCACTGCACCATTTTTCAATACCTTCATAGTCATGATATATTGTCAAGCTAGAAGCCTTTTCCTTTAAAGCAAATTCCATGGCTATTTCTGCACCTTTGATTTCCCCTGCCACATTCCTCATATCAGCCAAATCTTTATTGTCACCTAATTTACTGATAGTTATTTTTTCTTCTTTATATAGAATAACAACTCCTGATCCATATTGATGGGTTTTGCTATCGTAACTTCCATCAACATAAGCAATCACTTCACTATTTAATTTGTTGAACTCATCAACACTAAAAACATCTTTTTCATTATTATTATCATTACAATTGTTTATGTATTCTAATGCTTCTTTTTCTGTCTTAAATTTTTTAAACTCAGCTCCTGAATATCCTTTTACTTGTTTTTCACACTCTGCCCAACTATTAAAAATTCCAGTTTTTTCACCTTTTCTTACAGCATATACATATTTGCTTTTTTTTTCAGACATATGTACCTCCTCATATTTTGGGGTCAGGGTTTAAAAGTTGTTCGCTGACCCCGTTTCTTCGTAATTCTATTGCTAAATTAAAATACTGTGCTGTCTAGCAATTCAATCTTTCCTAAATTATTTTTCCCAATAATAACTTGAAAACCTATTGGTCCTTCGGATGTTGCTGTAATATTTGGAAAATGAAGCACTGTCTCTATGTTCTTATTCATGTTGAATTTTCTTTTTATTTCACGAGCCTCCATTACTATTCTTTTTATACTATTCTTATCATAATGCCTAAGCATATTTCTTACTTTGATTTTAGATTGACATACTTCACATGTAATATATTTCTCTGGGTCTTTTCCTTTTAACAAACTTTTAAGATCATCTCTTGATATATTTGCTAAATCTATGCTCTCACTATCATTCAAATCTTCTTCAATAACTTCTTTTGTTACTGCTACTTCTTGAAGAGAAGTTGAAGTATTTATCATACTCAAATTAGTTAACAATTCTACCACAAAATCGAACATATTAATTTTAGCATCGGTTCTCATAAATGCAGTATTTTTTAAATAATGATGAACCATGTTAATTTGAATATCTCTTTTATTATATCCCAAATTTTCTGATTCTAATTGGTATAATACTGTATCTAAAACATACTTTTCTTCCCTCTGTAACTTTGTCAACTTTTCAACACCCTTTAATAAAGGGGCTTGATATCCCTCAACATTAACCATTCCGTCTAATGAAATGCCTTCTAGTAATCTCTCTATCAAACTTGGTTTATCAATTAAGTATTCATAAAAATCTTCTGATGAAATCTTTGATTTAACAGGCAAACCAATATCTGAAAGAGTAGATTTTAAAAGCATTAGATCTGATGTACTCCAATATCCTTTTGTCAGATGAAAAAATCATTAGCTATACATGCTATTTTTTCAATATCATGAAGATCACAATATTCTACTCCATTATACATTCGATATTCAACAGTTATATTCCAATCATGAAGCGCAACATTTCTTTCTAACTTTTCTATTCTTGATTCCATTTGAATTAAATCTGATCTAGTATGTTTAAAAAATACAATCATTGCCTTGTAAATTTTATTTATTTCTTCATCCATTTCTATTACCAATGTATTTAGTTTATTATTCACTGCTGTTATAATATCAAATGCCAATAAGTTTTGTTCTGCAAGCTTTTGAATCATTTGCTGAGATGCATACTGTGCTTTAGTTAAATTTCTGTCAATGTCAGCTCTTATTTTCGTATTTTTTCCTGTAAATCCATTCCAAAATCTTTTTAAAATTATGTCATAGGGACGTTTCGTTTGTCATGTCTTTATGTCATAGGGACGTTTCGTTTGTCATGTCTTTATAGCTTTTTCAATAATTCCTCGCCACACTCCCAATACCCTACTTAATTGCCTTATACTTGCTCCTGTTGATTTTCTTATATCTGATATTATCTTATCTCTATCAACTCTATTAAGAGTATTAACTTCATCTATTTTATATTCTCTTCTTAACTTTTCTTTCAGCTCTATATCTGTGTATTTTTTCTTTTCTT
>NZ_FRAG01000078.1 GCF_900142245.1 Paramaledivibacter caminithermalis DSM 15212
AAAGGAAATAGCCAAGAAGGAATTTGAAAAAGCCAATAAGGCTGGATTAAAGGAAATACTTGCAGGGCTTGCAAAGGATACCAAAAAAGCTGACAATGAAGCACAAAAAGTTACAGCTCCTCCAAAGGAAGTAGTAACAGGACAAATCTCTGGTATAGATATAATGGATCTAGAAGATGCTGTAAAGGCATTATGGAAGGAAAAAATCTATGCGGAAAGCGGCATGGGATGTACAGGTCCTATAGTACTTGTAAACGAAGAAAAGTTAAGCACTGCTACCGAAATTCTTTCAAAGGCAGGATTTGTTGCTAAAGCAGGCAGTGACTGCTAATATAGATATTATTGTAAAAAAACAAGTTGAAAATTTCATGAAAGATATGTATAATATTAGAAGATTCATGTGCTTTAAAAAGTTAATAATGATTTTACTGGATGAAGGGTTTGGGAGAGAGTCAATCTATATTGGGGATGGACCGCCGAAGGTATAAGCTATGATTAAATAAGTTATAGTGAAGTTCTCAGGCTAAAGGACCATATCTGGACAGTACTCTGGAAAGCCTTAATAATTACAAAGGTATTATAAAGGCACCGAAGGGGCAATTTCAGTTATCTAAAGGTATTTTATAAATCATAATTGTATTATAAAGAAAGATTGTGTATTCTTAAGTTTTAAATTGTGCATTCTGAAAGAAACTCTCAGGTTAATGACAGAGAAGCAATTGCAGTATTAGGCTGCTTATTGCTTCTCTATATTTTAGCAAAAAATAATCATGATTAAAATATAAACTTGATTGAAAAACAAATATGCTTATGATATAATTAATATGCGCCCAACTAAAATTATTTTATGATTTTATAACGACTTAGGCATGAAACCTTGTCCTTGATGGCTGGGTATAATGCCATTTTTTTTTAAAAATGAAAAAACATAAGGATAAGATTGTATCTCCTTATGTTTTTTATTTTATTTAATTTTAAGATTTGTATAGGATTTAATTGTTTGTTTCATATAAGATAATGTTCTATTTACGGCTTCTTCTGTACTATAATCTACCTGTCCATTTAAAATTCTTGAAAGCATTCCATTATAAATCAGGAGATTCATTTCGTTAATTTCTTCTAAATCCTCTTCTTTTATTAAAAATTCTGATATACAAGATTTAAGTATTGATCTGTTCCTATCATAAATATTTTGTCCTAGGAGCATGGGAAGCAAGTCATCGGATTGATGACCCAGTTCTTCAGGGAAAATTGAATAGTATTCCTTTATATCATCGTTTAGAGAATTACTAAATTTATCAAAGAAAATTGTATAGTAAATTTTAGGTTTTTTAAAGGAGTGATAACAAAAACACTTCCAAATGGAAAAATATTTATCGATAGGGGTTTTTGCATCTTTTAAATAATGTGGTAAGCTAAGAACGTATTCTCTTAAATATTTCATAGAAGCAAAGAAAACTAAATGATCAAGATTTTCAAAATAATTATATAGTGTAGCACTATTATATCCAGCGATATCTGATACTTTCCTAATAGTAATAGCTTCAAATCCTTCGTTTTCAATAATTTGATTTACTGCTTCAATAAAATAACTCATCATGCGCCTTTTCTGAATTTCTTTTTTGTACATTTTAATTCACCAACTAAAAATATTTTAATTTTATAAGTATTATACCACATACAACTATATAATCTATAATTAAATTTTATAATTAAAAAAATTGAATAATTCTGACTTAGATGGATTTAAAGTAACCTATTGTGCTAGTTTCTATCACTAGAGTTTTAATATTTCCTTTTCGCTCATGTAATAAATCTGTTTTTTTATATTGTTTTGAAGGTGAAAACAGGTTTATAAAAATCATTCAAATGAAATATTAAAACTCTCTAAGGTATTTTATAAACAAAAAATTTAATTAACTAGCACAAGAAGTTAAAGTAATGTAATTCTATTAATTATAAAGCTTAATAATTGAGGAAATCCCACAATACATTTAAAGAATTCTACAGTACAAAATGTAGTAAAGAAAGTTAAGAAATTTATATAAAAAAAATTGTAATTTAAATCACGAATATTTACTAAACGAATTTACAATATAATCATGGTTATGATATAATTATATTAGTTAGAAAAATAACAATATCTAAGACAAGACAAGGATAACGTTTTTTCCTTATCTTCCTTATAGATATTCCAGTAAAACAGTTAATTTATATACATCAAAACTCCTTAAAAACTCTGGATATTTTGATATGTATAAATTAAGTTTTACTATTGGAAATCTATATATAAGTTATTTTTCTAGAAATAATATTAAGGAATGAAAGGAGTGTAAAAAATGAAATTAGAAATTGGCAATTTTTATGTGAAAGACATTGTTTTTGGAGACAAAACTGCCTATGAGAATGGAGTCTTAACTATTAATAAGGAAGAAGCCTTAGCAGTAGTTAAAGAAGATGAGCACATTATTGAAGCAGATTTGGTTATAGTAAAACCAGGTGACAAAGTAAGATTAGTGCCAGTAAAGGAGGCTATTGAACCAAGACATAGGGTAGGAGGAGGACCAGTATTTCCTGGAGTAACGGGAGAGCTTATGCAGTCAGGGAATGGAAGAACTCTTGCACTTAAGGATTGTAGTGTGTTGGTAGTTGGAAAGCATTGGGGAGGCTTCCAAGATGGTTTAATAGATATGAGTGGAGAAGGTGCTAAATACACATACTTCTCACAATTAAAAAATATTGTTTTAGTTGGGGATACAGACGAGGAATTTGAAAAACATGAACAGCAAAAGAAAAATCATGCCTTAAGATGGGCAGGAATGCGTTTAGCAGAATATATAGGAAGCTGTGTGGCTGAGCTTGAACCAGAAGAAATAGAAACATATGAATTAGAACCTATAACAAAGCGTTCTAAAGAAATAAATGATTTACCAAGTACTGTACTTGTTTTACAACCACAGTCTCAAATGGAGGAAATGGGATATAATGATTTAGTTTATGGATGGGATTGTAACCATATGGTGCCAACCTTTATGCATCCAAATGAGGTTTTAGATGGAGCAATGATTTCAGGGTCATTTATGCCTTGCTCATCGAAATGGTCAACATATGATTTTCAAAATTATCCTATGATCAAAAGACTATATAAGGAGCATGGAAAAACAATTAACTTCTTAGGTGTGATTATGTCTAACCTAAATGTTGCATTGGAGCAGAAAGAAAGAGCAGCTCAATTTGTAGCACAAATAGCAAAGTCTCTAGGTGCAGATAGTGCAATAGTAGCAGAAGAAGGATATGGAAACCCAGATGCTGACTTCATAGCATGTATAGTAGCATTAGAAGATGCAGGAATTAAGACTGTAGGGCTTACAAATGAGTGTACTGGAAGAGATGGAGCATCACAACCCCTAGTAACATTAGATCCAAAGGCTAATGCAATCGTATCATGTGGTAATGTATCTGAGCTTATAAAGCTTCCACCAATGGAAACAGTAATAGGTGAGTTACAAGCTTTAGCAAGAGACGGTTTATCTGGAGGATGGGCTGACGATGAAATATTAGGACCATCAGTTAAAGAAGATGGCTCAATAATCATGGAAAACAATGCTATGTTCTGTGGAGACCAAGTTGCAGGTTGGTCTACTAAGACAATGGTTGAATATTAAGGAGGTGGCTAAGGAGATGAAAAAAGCGATTCTATATTTAAACCAATTTTTTGGACAAATTGGTGGAGAAGATGTAGCGGATTATGCTCCAGAAATTAGAGAAGGTTTAGTTGGACCAGCCATGGCACTTGACAAAGCCTTAGGCGATGATGTTAAAGTTACTCACACAATAATATGTGGAGATAATTTCATGGGTTCAAGAAAAGATGAAGCTGTTGAAACTATCTTAGGATTTTTAAATGATTTAGAGTTTGATATATTTTTTGCAGGACCAGCCTTTAGAGCAGGGAGATATGGAGCAGCCTGTGGACATATATGTAAGGCGGTAAAGGAAAAATTTGGAGTGCCTGTAATAACTTCTATGAACGATGAAAACCCTGGGGTTGAAATGTTTAGTAAAGAAATGTATATATTCAAGGGTGGGAAAAGTGCTGCTGCCATGAGGAAAGATACTAAGGCAATGGCTGACTTTGCTAAGAAGTTATTAAATGGAGAAGAACTTTTATCAGCAGCAGAAGAAGGTTACTATGGAAGAGGAATAAGACATCAAAAATGGCTTAACCCTCCAGTACCAGCTACAGATAGAGTTATAGATATGCTTCTTAAAAAGATTAATGGTGAAGAATTTGTTAGTGAATTACCTATACCTGAACTAGATTTAGTACCTATAGCATCTGCTATTAAAGATTTAAGTAAGGCAAAGATTGCTTTAGCAACAACAGGTGGTATAGTACCTGTGGACAATCCCGATAGAATCCAGTCAGCTTCAGCTACAAGATGGGGTAAATATAATATATCTAATCTAGACCATCTTCCAGGTGGAGTATATAAAACTATTCATGCAGGTTTTGATCCAGCAGCTGCTGATGCAAATCCTGATGTAATAGTACCATTAGATGCTTTAAGGACATATGAAAAGGAAGGAAGAATTGGATCAGTACATGACTATTTCTATACAACAGTAGGTACAGGAACTACGCAAGGTGAAGCGGCAAGAATGGGTAGAGAAATGGTTGAAGACATGAAGTCAGCTGGAGTAGATGCAGTTATACTAACATCTACATGAGGTACCTGTACACGTTGCGGTGCAACGATAGTAAAAGAAATTGAAAAGGCAGGAATTACAGTAGTACAAATGGCAAACTTAATACCAGTAGCAAAAACTGTTGGGTCAAACAGAATGGTACCAACAATATCTATTCCATATCCTTTAGGAGATCCAAATACTTCAAAGGAACAACAATGGAAGCTTAGATATCATAGAGTTGGCGTAGCTTTGGATGCTCTAGAGACAGATATAAAAGAGCAAACAGTTTTTAAAGTTAAGATTTAACTAAATATAAACCACGTCCCTATGGGACGAGGTTTTTCCTAAAGTCGTTATAAAATAATTTGATAGGGGGCGCATCTATGCAGAAAAAAGATAATAAAGTTTTTTATATATCTTTATTGGTAGTATTTGCAATTATTGTTACAGGACTTTTTCTTCCAACACAATTCGAATTGGCAGCTAATGGTGTATTTAATTTCTTAGTTGGTAATTTTGGGTGGTTCTATTTTCTTACTATGTTTTCCTTTGTTGTATTTTCAATTTGGATTGCATTTAGTAAATATGGAAAGATAAAGCTGGGAGCAGATGACTCACAGCCTGAATATTCATTGATTTCATGGTTTGCCATGCTTTTTAGTGCAGGTATGGGCGTAGGACTGGTTTTCTGGGGAGTTGCAGAGCCATTGAATCATTTTGTCAATCCTCTAGGAATGGAAGGTGGAACAGCAGCAGCTGCTGACTTTGCCATAAAAAAGTCCTTTTTCCATTGGGGTTTACATCCATGGGCAAATTATAGTGTTTTAGCATTAGCACTTGCATATATGCAGTTTAGAAAAAATAAACCAGGACTTATTAGTAGTATATTCATACCATTGATTGGTGAGGAAAGGGTTAATGGTCCCATTGGAAAGCTAATAGATATTTTAGCTGTATTTGCCACTGTTGCTGGTGTTGCTACATCATTAGGTATGGCAACTTTGCAAACTACAAGTGGATTAAATTATCTTTTCGGAGTTCCAGAGACAAATATTATAAGAATAGTTGTAATAACAATTATAACCGTGTTATTTATGATTTCAGCAGTTACTGGTTTAGATAAGGGGATAAAATGGTTATCCAATGCAAATGTTTCATTATGTGGAATTCTTATAGTGTTAGGATTAATCATCGGACCCACAATAATGATAATAAATACTTTTACGAATAGTTTAGGCCTCTATTTAAGTACCTTTGTTAGAGAAAGCTTTCAGATAGATCCATTTGGTAATAATGAATGGTATGGATGGTGGACTATATTCTACTGGGCATGGTGGATAGCTTGGGCACCATTTGTTGGAACCTTTATAGCTCGTATTTCAAAAGGTAGAACTATTAAAGAATTCGTTGCTGGAGTTTTATTAGCACCAACATTAGCTTCTTTTATATGGTTTGCTGTATTCGGCACAATGGGTATAAACCAAGGATTAGATGTGGCTAAGGAAGCTATTAAATCAACTTCTACTGCATATTTTGTAGTTATGGATAAGTATCCAATGGGAAGCGCTATTTCATTAGTTACTGTTGTTTTACTTACTACATTTTTTGTTACATCTGCAGATTCGGCAACTTTTGTTCTTGGTATGATGTCATCTAATGGAGAATTAAACCCATCTACCAGGAGAAAAGTTATTTGGGGTATTATTCAATCAGGACTAGCATTAACCCTAATGTTAGCCAGTGATAAAGCCCTTGGTATGCTTCAAACTGCATCTATAGCGGCAGCATTTCCATTTGCTTTTATAATGTTGTTTGGTATGATAGCTTTAGTAAAAGCCTTAAGAAAAGAGCCAAATCTTTAATATAATAAATTAGAGCAATTAAACAATAAGTATAACTAATAAAGAGAGTCTGTTGTCTTTTTTAAAGATAATAGGCTTTTTTTATTAGATGTAGTATAATTTAACCATTTGTAACAGTAAATAGAATTTTATTATTTTGTAATACTTTAGGGATTTTAATATTTCATTTGAGTGATTTTTATAGATAAAATGGATTGATTTGATAAATGGTAATTAGTATCAAGATTTACATGAATGAAAAGGAGATATCCAAATTCTTGGGATAAAGATCAATGCGATAGGTTAAAGTCAAAATGTGTTATTGAAATTTTGAAAGATAATGCACTTAGACTAGGAATAGAAGCAGACAGAGTATAGAAATATCTTATAGTTTAATAGGCAATTATAAAATATTCCTATTTGAATATCACAGATTCCTCCTATAAAATAATAGAGAAATGCAGCTTAAACCCAGTGAAATACTTGTAAAACACATACTAAGGAGGAAAAATAATGAAAAAAAACAAGGGATACTTTAGTTTGATTTTGATGGTAGTACTTTGCATAAGCATTTTTACAGCATGCCAAAATAATACACAAAAATCAGAACAAACTAAGAAAGACCTAGCTCAGAACAATGAACAAGCAAAAAAGGCGGTTATTACTAAGAAAGAGTTAGTAAAAGAATTAGAAAATGATAAGTATATAGTAGTAGATACTCGTAGCGAAGCTGCATATATTGGATGGAGGACTGAAGGGGAAGCGAGAGGCGGTCACATTAAAGGAGCTGTAGATTTCCCTTACAAGTGGATAAAGGAATTAAAAAATAATGAATTAAAAACTGCATTAAGTGGTAAGGGGATTGTTCCAGAGAAGACTATTGTTGTTTATGATAGCAATGGGAAAGAGAGTATAGCAATGGCTGAAATTCTTAAAGATTTAGGTTATGAAAATGTTTTAATTTATGAAAATGGTATGAAGGAATGGGCGGCTGATGATAGTTTACCAATGGAAAGGCTTAAAAACTATGATAAATTAGTTAGTGCAGCTTGGATTAAAGATTTAATAGGTGGGAAAAATCCAGAAAATTACAATGGTAATGTATATAAGATATTTGAAGTAAGCTGGGGAGAACCTAAGGATTATAATGCAGGACATATACCTGGTGCTATTCATTTAGATACTAATGAAATAGAGGAAGAACCTTTATGGAATCGTAAATCTGATAAAGATTTAGAAAAAATGCTTTTAAAGTATGGTGTTACTCATGACACTACAGTGATAGTGTATGGAGCTGATAGCACTGCAGCAGCCCGTGCAGCATCAATTTTTATGTACTGCGGTGTAGAAGATGTAAGATTATTGAACGGTGGATTTAATGCTTGGAAATCAGCAGGATACGAAGTTGAGACTCAAACCAACGAACCAGTGCCTGTTGAGAGTTTTGGAGTACAAGTTCCTGCCCATCCTGAATATATTATTGATACAAAGGAAGCAAAGGAAATATTAGCTAAGGATAATGAGGAGCTTGTTAGTATAAGAAGCTGGGCAGAATATTTAGGGAAAACTAGCGGTTATTCCTATATAAAGCCAAAAGGACGCATAAAGGGTGCAGTTTGGGGTCACGCAGGCTCTGATCCATATCATATGGAGGACTATCGTAATATAAATGGAACTATGCGAAATTATAAAGAAATAACTAAGAATTGGAAGGAATTTGGGATAACTCCTGATAAAAGAGTAGCATTCTTCTGTGGCACAGGATGGAGAGCTAGTGAAGCCTTTTTTGATGCCTATCTAATGGGATGGGAGAATATTGCAGTATATGATGGCGGTTGGTATGAGTGGAGTATGGATGAATCTAATCCAGTGGATTCGGGAGAGCTTAAATAATAACAGTTATAAGAGACAACTTCCTTCTTAGAAGTTGTCTCTTATAATCTATGAAGGAGATCAAAATGGAAAAGAGATATAATAAACTATATTTACCAATTATACAAAAGATATTTACTATAATATCTTGTATACTGATTATCTTAAGCTTAGGATTAGAAGCAGCTTCTAAAAAAAGCATGGGAGTTTATAGGGATTTGGTGTTTAGAAAAGGGCTTTTAGAAAATACAATTTTAAGCTCAAACTTATTAAATCTTTATAAGTGGTTCCTAATAGCAGGAATAGGAAGTTGTGCTGTGATTATTATTTTAAAAAGAATTTATATTATTGATAGAATGAAGAAATATATTAAAGCTACTATGGCTTTAAGTATAATACTTTTAATAATGATTTTATTTTATAACAGAGTAGGATTGACAGCTTACCCATTGATGGTAGTAAGTATTGGCATAACAGTTGTTTTACGATATATTATGATAATTTTATCTCGTATATTAAATAGGGAATTTTTAT
The DNA here is from genome assembly GCF_900142245.1 of Paramaledivibacter caminithermalis DSM 15212. Taxonomy (GTDB): domain Bacteria; phylum Bacillota; class Clostridia; order Peptostreptococcales; family Caminicellaceae; genus Paramaledivibacter; species Paramaledivibacter caminithermalis. Next base: position 8,940 of record NZ_FRAG01000078.1, read on the forward strand.
ATCTATAAGAAATCTCCCTTCTGGCATTGTATTATTTAAAATTTTGCCAGAAAGGAGATTGAAATTCATTAGAGTATAGCTTTTTTCGCATTGCTATTTTTTAAACTTATATATCTTACCAAGATATATCTTCACATGAAGATGGCCCTCATAGACTGTTTTTATCTTCTGCATCTAAATATTTATCTATCATAAAATCTTAAAAGCTGAGGTCTTCAAGGTTTATCATTATAGCATTTTCATCGAAGTACTTGTCTAATATTTTATAAAACTCATCCCATTTTTTATCAGCCTTATCAAGCTTGTTATCCTTTTCAAGCTTAATGCTTTGCTCATATAGGCTTTCAAGCTTTTTCATGTCATCCTTAGGAATATTCTTAGTAGGCATACCTTTAATAAAATCTTAAAAGCTGAGGTCTTCAAGGTTTATCATTATAGCATTTTCATCGAAGTACTTGTCTAATATTTTATAAAACTCATCCCATTTTTTATCAGCCTTATCAAGCTTGTTATCCTTTTCAAGCTTAATGCTTTGCTCATATAGGCTTTCAAGCTTTTTCATGTCATCCTTAGGAATATTCTTAGTAGGCATACCTTTAATAAAATCTTAAAAGCTGAGGTCTTCAAGGTTTATCATTATAGCATTTTCATCGAAGTACTTGTCTAATATTTTATAAAACTCATCCCATTTTTTATCAGCCTTATCAAGCTTGTTATCCTTTTCAAGCTTAATGCTTTGCTCATATAGACTTTCAAGCTTTTTCATGTCATCCTTAGGAATATTCTTAGCAGGCATACCTTTAATAAAATCTTCAAAGCTGAGGTTATTAAATACACATTCTACAACTTCTAGATCTTGACTTTTAGCTTCTTCTGCTAATGCAATACCTCCGTTTGCAAAACCTCCAAGGGAAATTAATGCAGATAGTGATAATACCAATACTTGTTTTTTGTTCATTTCTAATACCTCCTGTTTTATTTTAGTATATGATTCTGGTGCAAAAAGTTTTTTTGAGGATTTTTTTGAAATTCTTTACCTGTATACTTGTAAAAAATCACAATTAAGCATTAAAAATCCCTACAATTATGCAAGTTCAAATAATTGCCTTGCATAAAAAATCAATTTTTGACTTTTTGCACTGGAATCAGTATATTCATTATGTAGGGCATTGCTTATAAGCAATTAATTCTGAAAAATTATATTTTGTATGTCCCTCACCCTACGATATTTATGATACACAATAGTTATGTATTTTTTGGGTACAATTTATATTGTTTTTATGTTCTTTTTGTATAAAAAGGACACAAAAAAGACATAAATTTATTTTATAATGATTAAGTATATAGATTTCCCAAAGTTAAATTGAATTTATACATCTCAAAATATCCAGAGTTTTTAAGGAGTTTTGATGTGTATAAATTAACTGTTTAACTGGAATATCTATAGGATTTGCATAGTAAAACTTAATAAAGGAGTTTAGTTCAATGCATAAAAGAGTTTTAGTGATTGAGGATCAAGATAAAATTCGTAGAATAATACGTGACTATTTTAATAAAGAGGAATTCAAGGTATTAGAAGCTGGAGATGGAAAAGAAGGTCTGAGGATTTTTGAAGCTGAAGATATAGATCTTATCATACTAGATATAATGCTACCAGAATTAGATGGATGGTCTGTTTGTAAAAGAATTAGAAAAATCTCTGATGTGCCAATAATAATTTTAACCGCAAGAAGTGATGATGATGATATGCTGCTTGGATTCGATTTAAAGGCTGATGAATATGTAACAAAGCCATTTAATCCTCAAGTGTTGGTCGCAAGGGCTAAAATGCTGATTGATAGAGCAAATGGTACAGTAATTGAAGATAAAAGTACCATTTATAAGGAAGGAATAAGTATTAATAAACTTTCAAGGGAGCTTAAAGTAGATGAGGATATAATAAAGATAACCCCTAAGGAATTCGATATACTAGTATATCTTATGGAGAATGAAGGCAGGGTTTTGTCTAGGGAAACAATTTTGAGATCCATATGGGGATATGATTATTTTGGAGACATAAGAGTTGTAGACAATCATATAAAGAAGCTAAGAAAGCATCTAAAGGATAGGGCATATGTTATATGTACAGTTTTTGGAGTAGGATATAAATTTGAGGTGAATTAATGAGAAGAAAAAGTATTGTACTAAGGCTATTTATTATTACAACTGTTTTATGTATGTTGTTAGTTTTTATTCAGATTTTTTTTCAAAATACTCTTATAACTAGATTCTATAAGGATATTAAAATTAGTATGCTAGAAAAAGAAATTAAAGCTATAACTAATGTATTAGAAGCTTCCTCAATGGACAAAGAAAAATTATATACAACTCTAAATAATTTTTCTCAGAAAAATGGAGCAGCAATAGCATTAATCAATAAATATGGAAACCCTGAGTATGGCTTAGATACGCAATATAAATCATCACTTTTGAAGATTATAAGTGAAGATGACAAAGAATACAATATATATCCTGAATTATTCATAACTCAATGAATTATGATGAAAATTAATGTTAAAAGGTAAAATCTTATATCTGAAGTTCTGGTTTCATTAACAATAGAACCAAAGATTATAATTTTAATAAGATACCAACTCAAAATCTTATGTTGTAACCTAAAAAAGAGCAGACTAATCCCTTGGTTATTGCTTTAAGGTTTTCAAATTTGATTTTATAAATTATGCAAAAGTAATATTATCAATGTTTTTCATAATTATTTGAAATTTGTCTTTATAAGGATAACTACTACTCATTCTAAAAGTAGTCTTTCTTCCAGATTTAATATA
>NZ_FRAG01000028.1 GCF_900142245.1 Paramaledivibacter caminithermalis DSM 15212
ACATACCAATTCTTTTTCCTATTAGAAGATTCTTTTATAATTTCATCACATATCTTCAATGCTTCTTCTACTATAGCTATTCCTATTTCATCAAGCATTTTCTTAGTATCTAAAATATATCTTGAAATGTCCTTATGCTCTGTAAATAGTTTTTCCATATTTTTATTGTTATCTTTAATGATTTTTGTCATAATTTCCTGTATAATATTATTCATGAGAATAGCTCCTTTCATATGTTTTGATGTGTTGCTTATACACTTCCATCTTAACATAAGAAGCTATTCTCTTTTTATTTTTTTCCTACAATAATTTTACACTAAGCTCAATTAATTATCAAAGGTTACCTTTTTATTTCTTTTATTTCTTTTATTTCTTTGATTTATTTGTTAAAATTATTATATCCTTTTTAAATGGAGGTATTTATTTAATTTATGATTAAAATTAAGAAATTATACTTGACTCACATTATTATATTAATTAATGCTTTAATCTGTATCCTTATGTTTTTTGTAGATAAATCCTTTAATTTTAACATCTACACTTTAATAAGATTTGGAGCCAAATATAATCCAATGGTTGCCTCAGGGCAGTATTATAGATTAATTACTCCTATATTTTTACATTCAGATCTTACTCACCTTCTATTTAACATGTATGCTCTAAATATATTAGGTAAAAATATAGAGCTTATATACGGAAAGTATAAGTTTATCATAATCTATTTAACAGCTGGAATATTTGGTAGTATTGGCAGCTTTATCTTTACGAAATCAGTTGCCGTAGGTGCATCTGGAGCTATTTTTGGCTTGTTTGGAGCCTATATTTATCTTTATATAAGTAAACCCGATGTATTTAACATCGCCTTTCTTAAGAATCTATTAACGGTCATAGGAATAAACCTATTATTTGGAATCATTTTTCCAAATATAGACAACTGGGCCCATATTTGTGGTCTAATCGGAGGATTTATCGTTAGTTGGTCCGTCGGTATTAGAGTTGAAAAATTTCTTTCTCCTAAGAAAATACCAGCTAAAATATTGACTATCTTATTAATATGTATATCACTAATAACAGGTATTAGTCTCAATCAAAATGATTGGGAATACAACCTTTATAAAGGTGAAGAATATTTAAAACAAAATAAAATCATTAAAGCAAAGGAACAATTCATCATTGGTCTTTCAAGAAATAATACTGTCGAAGTTTTTTACTATTATCTAGGCCATATATATTTATCTGAGGGTAATACTAAAAAGGCTATATATCATTTTCAGAAAGCAGTAGAAATAAATCCTAAATTTGTGGAAGCCAAAGAAATTTTAGATGCAATCCAAAAAAATAGCCTTTAAAAATGGCTACTTTTTGGATGCTATTTATCTGGAAACAATCCCTCTATGAAATATAATGGCTCAGAAAGCTTCACTCCATTGAAGTTTTCTAGAATTTCACCTTCCACCATGATTTGTACAGTTTCATTACCTGGCAGTGCCACGAGTGAATTTATTATTCCACCAGTTGTTAGCTTAGCATCAGTGGTAGACATTTTCTTTTCTTTGAACTCCTTAGAAAGATTAACTATAACATTCTTCCCTTCTCTTTTTATGGATAATAATTTAGTTCCTTCTGGAACAGGGGTAATGAATTCCCCTTCTTTTTTATAGTCCATAAGCTGCTGAATAACAAATTCTTCTATGGATTTATCTTTGAAATTATCATCATTTATATTAACAGTAAAATATTCATCATATAAAAAGGGCTTGTCCTTATATCTTAAATATAAGATATACTCGACCTCTTCTGGAAGCTCTTCTTCTGCATTAAAATCATTATTAGCTTCTACTTCTTCAGCTTGATTTTCTAAAGGAGTTTGCTCAAGACTTACTTCTTCCGCTTCGTCCTTCTTTTTACATGCAGATAGCATACCTAAAATTAAAACTCCTATAAGTAAACAACTTACTATTCTTTTCATTTGTTTTCCCCCTTAATTAAAATCTCCACTAAATATTTTCTTTATAATTATTTTCATTAAAAACCAAGATGCCATTTTGCTTAAGCAGCTCAGCTGTAATCCCACTACCCTCTTTAAGCTTGCCGCAAAAACTTCCATCATAAATAGCAACATTACCACAGGATGGGCTTTTCTCCTTTAATATAGCAGTCTTTACATTGTAAAGCTTAGCTATTTTGAGGGTTTCTCTAGCACCTTTAATAAATGACATAGTTACGTCCTGTCCTTTATTATCCTTCACTCTGGATTTTCCATCCAAAACTTCCTTTCCATCTCCAAAAACTATTTCACTAGGGTTTCGAGGAGTAGGTAATCCTCCAAGTTGTTCAGGACAGGCTATAACATATTCTTTATCCTTTAGGTATTTCATAAGCTCTTTGTCTAAGTTATTGCCTCCATTGTATCTACAATTCAAGCCGAGTAAACATGCACTAATTAAAATCACATATATCACCTCATAAGCTATCACTTTAATTCTACGATGGTTACTCCTGATCCACCCTCCCCATATATTCCTTCTCTAAAGGCTTTAACATGGGCATGTCTCCTAAGAAAATCCTTTATTCCCTTTCTCAATGCACCAGTACCTTTTCCATGAATAATAGTGACACTTTCCAGCTTTGCTAAATAAGCATCATCTAAATACTTGTCTAGATTAATCGATGCTTCCTCCAATGTTTGACCCCTTAAGTCTATTTCTTTTTTTATATTTTGCGTCTTTGTTTTCATTATAGACCCTATATTGGTTTTTTTAGAGCTTTCTTTTCCCTCATTTATCAGCCTTAGGTTAGATATATTTACATTAATTTTCATTATTCCAACCTGAACATTTAAATCACCATTTTGATTAGGTTTAGTCAAAACAGTTCCTTCTTGATTAAGATTTAGAACTTTGACAGAATCACCAATATTTAAATTCTTTGGTGGCTCCGAAAAGGACATATCTTCATCAAAAAATACAGGTTCATGAAGGTCTTCCATATTTGACTTCATCTTTTTTCTAAGCTCTTCTATTCTCTTATTTCTTTCTTTCCCAACATCCTTGGATATATTTCTTAGCTCTTTAACTATTTCGTCTGCTTCTCTTTTTGCTTCCTTCAATATTTTTCTTGCTTCTTCCTTAGCTTTTCTGATTTCTCTATCCTTTTGCTGCTGCAATTTTTCGTATTTCTTTTCATAATTTTCCTTAAGTCTTTGAACTTCTAATCTTAGTCTAATTGCTTCGTCTCTTTCCTGTTCAGCAGTTTTTCTATTACTTTCAATAGTTGAAATTATTTTTTCAAATTCAATGTCTTCATTGGTTATAAATTCCTTAGATTTATTTATTATATCTTCACTTAGACCAAGTCTTCTTGATATTTCTAAAGCATTGGACTTGCCAGGTATTCCAATAAGAAGCCTATATGTGGGACTTAAGGTTTCAACGTCAAATTCCACACATGCATTTTCTATACCTTCATTCGAAAGTGCAAATTGCTTTAATTCACTATAGTGGGTAGTAGCTATTGTCTTTACACCTTTATTATAAAGATGAGTTAATATAGACATAGCAAGAGCAGCTCCTTCGGTAGGATCTGTGCCTGATCCCAATTCATCCAATATCACCAAATCACTATTTGTGACATTTTTTAATATCTCAACAATATTTGTCATATGGGATGAAAATGTACTAAGACTCTGCTCAATGCTTTGTTCATCACCTATATCTGCATATACTTGATTAAATATGGAAATTTCAGTTCCATAATCTGCTGGCACATGCAAACCTGATTGAGTCATAAGCACCATAAGTCCAACGGTTTTTAGAGTTACAGTTTTCCCACCAGTGTTAGGTCCAGTTATAAGTAGCGTGTCAAATTTGTCTCCTATCCACAGATCAGTAGGTACAACTTCATTGGGGTCGATTAGTGGATGTCTCCCCTTTTTTATTCTGATATAGCCACGATTATTTAACTTAGGCTCAATCCCCTTCATAGAAAGTGATAGTTTTGCCTTTGCAAAAATAAAGTCTATATTTGCTAGGATTTCTTGATTAATCTTTATATTTCCTGTTACTTCTCCAATTTGTCCAGAAATTTCTCTAAGGATTCTTTCAATTTCTGCTTTTTCCTTTAACTTAAGCTCCTTCAACTCATTATTCATTTCAACTATAGCCATAGGTTCGATGAAAAGTGTTGCACCACTGGCGGATTGGTCATGAACAAGTCCAGGAACATCCTTTTTATTTTCTGCTTTTACAGGTACTACAAACCTATCCTGTCTTATTGTAATTATTGCATCCTGCAAAAATTTTTGAGTTCTTGAGGAATTAATAATTGAATTCAATTTATTTCTAATGGCAGTGTTTTTGTTTTCTATCTGTCTTCTGATATTCCTTAAAGTTGGACTTGCATTATCAGATATTTCATCCTCCCCTATAATAGCTTCTTCTATACGACTCTCAATATTCTTATAGGTACTAATATTGGATATCAGACTTTGAAGGGGTGAAAATTTATCGGAATCCTCAGATTTAATAAAATTTTTAAGAACTCTGGCAGTTCTAAGTGTATCACCCACCTCAAGAAGCTGTTTTGGATATAGATATGACCCAATTTCAGCAATCTTTAGATATCTTTTTAAATCATATATTGGACCAATAGGTATATTGCCCTTTTGAATAACTAGACTTACAGCTTCAGAAGTCTCCATCAATCTTTGCTGTACCTCATTAAAATCATTTATAGGTTCTAGTTTTTCTATAAGCTCTTTACCCAACTGTGAAGTTGCTTGTTTTTTAAGCTTGTTTTTTATTTTTTCATATTCTAAAACCCTAATGGTTCGTTCATTCATACTCATTCTCCTTATATTCCTAAATTACTCCCCTGGAAAAATGTCCTTTAGTATAATCATCTTTATTCTTATAGCTATCAATTAATTCTTTAGCTTCACTAGTAAGTCCCCTTTGACCCTTTAGAATCCTAGCCAATGTTTCATTATAAGCCTTTACTATACTTATTATTTCATTTTTATCTTCATTTGTAAACTGTAATCTCATAATACCAACATTGCTATTAATAATTTCTTTCATGTATTCAATTAAAAACAGTTTCTTTGAATTTAATATTTGTGTTCTGCAATTGGTATCTGTTTGCAAAGGGAACACCAATCCATATCTATCCTTTAAACCATATTTTTTATTTTTACATATACCACAGCCTTTTTTATCATTTTTTTCAGCTAATATATTTATGAGACAATATTCGGTTATCATCATTGGTAGATGACCATAAACAATCATTTCACAATCAATCTCAGCTTTAGAAATTAAATCCTTTAATTGTTGAAAATTCAGCTCTGGTGATAGTGTAATGGTTGATACATTCAAATCACTCATTTGCTGAGCAGCTAAGCTGTTAAAAATATTAAAGGAAAAATCAGCATGTATATCTATATCATAATCCTTAAACATATTAAGCTGACCATGATTTGATAATAAGATATGTTTATTTCTATTAATTATTTCTTTTTTATTATATAAAACATCAAGTTCAGCATTATTAGTAATTCTGCTTAATGCCGGTATAAGGAGCTTATTATTTTTATGGGACATATCATATGCCCTATGAATATCCAACATATTGGAATAGTATATTATATCTATTTTAGTAGTCAATATAGCCTTTAGCTGTTCTAGATTATTAACATACCCAGCTAAAGAAATACTGGTTTTTTTATCTTTAATATTAGTGCCATCGATAACTTTAATATCAATATTTGTTTTTCTCCTATTATTAATCCTTTTTCTCATATCATTTAAATTATCAATTGCTTCACGTCTTATGCTGTTTATTTCACCTATTGGTATTGATATATTTTCATCTATGTCAATTTCAGCTTTTTCTATGCTATAAGGCGTATTTCCTAATTTTTTTAATTGTTTTATTATTCTTTCTTTACTTAAAGGTCTATTTATTGCTTTTTCAATCTTCTGTTTTCCCTTAACAGAAACATAATTATCATTATCGTCACAAATATAAAGCTCTAATACTTCTCCTAACCTTCCCTTGACAGCTGCAGAAATAGGAATTATTTTATTTTCCCTCCTGTAGCTTTCTGCTGCTTTTTCAAGAAGCTTGCTATCAGAGGTTTTAAAGACTCTATCCCCCTTATGGACTTGCCCCCTTAATTCTATTTCGACTATCTCTCCTTTTAAGGCGCTTTCTTTAATTTTATTATCTTTAAATATTTTTCTAACCTTTGTACCATTATCCTTAGTTTTACTATTTCTAATCTCAATGCCATCGCCAATATTTATTTCTCCACTTAACTTGATTTTAACTCTTTGCTTCTCTTTATCAAATGCAATAACATGACCAATCTCTACACCTCTATTACCAGGCTTTTCATAGCCCATTATCTGACTATTTGTTTCATTAAAAATATGACCTTTGGTAAATTTTCTATTGAATATTTGTAGTAAATCTTTTTTTGTCTCATGATCAATTTTTATTCTACCATCTCTATAATACATATCAATGGCGTTTCTATATGCCTTTACAACGGTAGCAACATATTCTGGCCTTTTCATTCTTCCTTCAATTTTTAAGGATTCGATTCCTAGCTTTAGCAATCTATCTAGATCCTCTATGGTATTTAAGTCTCTGGGGCTAAGTATATAATCTCCATTAAAAGCTTGTATCTCTTTTTTAGTTTCGATATCTAATAACTTATATGGAAGTCTGCATGGCTGAGCACATCTTCCTCTATTACCGCTTCTTCCCCCTATCAGGCTGCTCATCAGACATTGCCCCGAATAACAAATACATAAAGCACCATGGATAAATACTTCTATTTCCATATCGCTATTTTCTTTTATATACTCTATATCCCTTAATTTCATTTCTCTAGCTAAAACTGTCCTCTTTACTCCCAAATCCTTTAATAATTTAATTCCCTCAAGATTATGGATTGTCATCTGTGTACTGGCATGGATTTCAAAATCAGGAAAATTTCTTTTGATAGCCTTTAAGACTCCTAAATCTTGAATAATTACTGCATCAACGTCTATATCATATAGGAACCCTACATACTTCATGAATTCCTCGAATTCATCATTTGAAACCAGAGTATTAATAGTTACATAGACCTTTACTCCTCTTATATGACAATATTCTACCGCCTCTATCAATGTATCCTCATCGAAGTTATTAGCATATTGTCTTGCACCAAATTTTTTACCACCTAAATACACTGCATCGGCACCATTTTGCACAGCCGCTACTAAAGCTTCAAAGCTTCCGACAGGAGCTAAGAGTTCTACTTTTTTCACAGAATCACTCCTAAAATTATTTTATAGGTTATAGCTATTACCTATTGTTTACAAAACTTTATTTAAAGATATCAAATTTCTACTCATCAAAAAAGTAGTAATATTATTATATCACTACTTTCAAGATAAATTTCATTTATTCTTTAATAGTCTAGATATATAGATTTCCCATAGTAAAACTTAATTTATATATATCAAAATATCCAGAGCTTTTAAGGATTTTTGATGTGCATAAATCAACTGTTTTACTTGAACATCTATGCTATTCATCAAAAGCTTCAATAAATTCTTGAAGTTCTTTTTTTGTTTGTACTAATTTAATTTCACTTTGCATAAGTTTATTTTTTAAGTCCTCATTAATTTTTTCTGCTTTTTTAAGCTTATTATCTTTTATATTACACTCATAGCTAAGTCTATTTACTTCTTCCCTTAATTCCATGTAGCTTGCTTCCATTTTTCTAAAATTCTCTTGCATCTCTTCATATTCTTCTAATAAACCTTCGTATTCCTTTTCCATTTTTTCCATTTTCATAGATGATAACGATAGAAGCTCCTTGGCTTTCTCTAATTCCTCCACAGGCTTTCCATGTTCTCCCTTAATCTTGTGGTAATCATCAGCTAATTTAAAATATTCATCTCCAATATTTAGGGCAGTTAAAACCGCTACCATAGCTGTACTAAATTTTTTATTTTTTTCAGCAATTTCTACCATTTTATCATCAACATAATTAGCTACCTTTTGCATATACTCCCTTGGTTCATCACTAACCATTGTATATTCTTGTCCTAATATTTTTACTATGACCCTGTTCTTATTTGTCATATATTATACAACCCCTTTAGACTTAACAAATCACTTAAATAAATATTTCTATACAATAATAAAATTTCCTCCTATAAATATCAAAATGTAAAATTTTACAATGAAAAATCAATACTGACTATATACTAATCTTACCATATTTTAAGTCTAATAAGTCTGAAATATATTATGAAGCCAAAAAAATAGTCGTTACTTCTTATATACCTAAATCAACTCATTGAAATAGTTCCTATCATAATTGATAATTTAGTATATTAAACTAATCAGTAACGACTATTTAGTATTTACTTTTCTTTCTTAACTTATACTATCTTAATTCAGCATTTAATTTATCCCTTAGCTGTTTTAAAATATTATCAAATACTTTATTTACTTCCTCATCTGTAAGAGTTCTATCCTGTGCCCTAAATGTCAAAGCGTAGGCCATACTTTTTTGTCCCTTAGAAATTTGCTGTCCTCTATATATATCAAATAATGTACATGACTCAAGTATAGAGCCACCATTTTCTAAAATAATAGCTTCAATTTCCTTATTGTATATTTCTTCATCTACAATAATTGCCATATCTCTAAAGATTGCAGGATATTTTGGTAGAGGTTTGTAAATTCGATCCAGCCTTGTTATTTGAAGTAAAATATTGAAATCTATATCTGCAATATACACCCTACTGTCAAACCCATAGTTTTCTAATACATCAGGATAAATTTCTCCTAAAGTCCCTAGGATGTGATTCCCATAAACAATACTAGCACATCTACCTGGGTGGAATGAAGGATGGTTCTTTTCTGGCTCAAAACCTAAATCCTTGATACCTAATCTATTTAAAAACTCACAAACAGCACCCTTTAAACTGAAGAAATCAACTTTATCTCCATACATACCTAAAGTCAACATTTTCTTCTCTATAGGCAGTGAATTCACAGGAATATTATGGGGAATGAAAATATTACCTAATTCAAAGGCTAAAGCTTCTGGTACCTTTCTCTTATAGTTAGTAGATAACACATCCATCATATTAGGCACTAGGGATGTTCTCATCATACTATATTCTTCACCTAATGGATTAATCAGTTCAACACTTCTTCTTAAAAAGCTATCTTCAGGAATATTTATCAGATTTAAACTCTTTGGACTAACAAAGGAATATGTAGTTATTTCGTTAAATCCTAAAGCATTTAATATATCTTTTGTATAATCTTCAACTTCTTGAGCATTGGTCTTAGCTCCCCAGGTTGACCCCTTTGGAAGTGTTGATTCTATAACATTATATCCATATATTCTTGCAACTTCTTCTACGATATCTATTTCCTTAACTAAATCCTGTCTAAAGGTTGGAATGATAACTAAAAGCTCTTCTCCTTGTCTTTCTACTAATAGCTCTAATCTTTTCAATATATCACTTATTTCATCTATACTCAGCTTAGTTCCTAATAGCCTATTTATTCTATTTGGTCTAACCTTGATTGTCCATTCCTTAAGTTCATCCTTATAGATATCTATTTTATCCTTTATAATCTTGCCTGCACCGAGCTCTTCAATTAGTTGACATGCCCTGTCAACAGCTATTTCAACTATATTTGGATCTATGCCCTTCTCAAATCTTGAAGAAGCTTCTGTTCTAAGTCCTAATTTTCTTGAAGAAGTTCTTACATTTTTTCTGTTAAAATTGGCAGATTCTAAAAATATAGTCTTCGTATTATCTGATATCTCAGAGTCTTGTCCTCCCATTATTCCAGCTAAAGCTACGGGTTTTTGAGCATCTGCAATAACAAGTACCTCTTTGTCTAGTTTCCTTTCTACACCATCTAAAGTTATTATTTTTTCATCTTCAGCAGCTCTCCTAACAATTATTTTCTTTTCTTCTAGCTTGTCTAAATCAAAGGCATGCAATGGCTGACCGTACTCGAGCATAACATAGTTTGTTATATCAACAATATTATTAATAGGTCTAACCCCTGCTTTCATCAACCTTAGTTGAAGCCAACTAGGTGATTGCTCAATTTTAATATCCTTTACAACTCTACCAGCATATCTTCTGCATAGGTCAAAATCCTTAACCTCTATAGATACATAATCCTTTATATTCTCTGTTTCATTCTTCAGGCTTATCTGAGGATAATTTACAGATAGATTAAAGGTAGCAGAGGTTTCTCTAGCCATTCCTATCATGCTTAAACAATCAGGTCTATTAGGAGTTATTTCAAATTCTATAACATAGTCATTGAGTTCTAAAGCTTCCTGGATTTCCATACCAAGAGTATATTCTCCCTTAAGTATAAGTATTCCATCTCTCATTTCTTTTGGAATTACGTTATCATTAAAGCCTAATTCCTCTGCTGAACAAAGCATACCATTGGATACTTCTCCTCTAAGCTTACCTCTTTTTATCTTAATCCCTCTAGGCAGTCTAGATCCAACTAATGCAACAGGAACATAATCTCCTACTTTAATATTTTCAGCCCCTGTTACTATTTGGATAATCTCATCACCAATATCAACCATAGGAATTATTAATTTATCAGCATTAGGATGCTTTTTAATTTCAATTATCTTTCCTATAACTATTTTTTTTGCTTCTTCTATAACCTTCACAACACCCTCAGTATTTGATCCTGATAATATTAATTTCTCATTCAATTCTTCTACTGGGATATTATCTATATCAACATAATCTTTTAACCAACTTACAGGCACTAACATATTCTTCCTCCTTACTTGTTTAACAGCTAATTATATATATTTCCAATGCTATAAATTAAAGACTCTACTTAAATCCCTATAATTATTAATTATCTTAAAACTGATCTATAAATCTCATGTCATTTTCAAAGAAAAGACGTATGTCTTCAATTTCATACTTAAGCATGGTTATTCTATCTAGTCCCATACCAAATGCAAAGCCACTATAAACCTCTGGATCAATTCCACATTCCTTCAATACATTTGGATGCACCATACCACAGCCTAATATTTCAATCCATCCACTGCCTTTACACATTCTACATCCATTACCACCACATTTAAAGCAAGACACATCTACCTCACCGCTTGGTTCAGTGAATGGAAAGTAATGGGGTCTAAACTTAGTCTTAGTATTTATTCCAAAAAGTCGTTTTGCAAAGGCATCTAAAGTCCCTTTTAAGTCTCCAAAAGTAATATTTTCATCCACAACGAGACCTTCTACTTGATGAAACATTGGGGAATGGGTTGCATCTATTTCATCTGAACGAAAGCATCTACCAGGTGAAATTATTCTTATTGGAGGCTTTGCCTTTTGCATGGTTCTAACTTGTACAGGTGATGTTTGAGTTCTAAGTAGAATGTTCTTATTTATATAAAATGTATCTGAAAGATCCCTAGAAGGATGATCCTTTGGAGCATTTAATGCATCGAAATTATAATAAACAGTTTCAACCTCAGGTCCTTCAGCTATTTTATAGCCCATACCTATAAATATGCTTTTTATTTCATCTAATACCTGTGTAAGTGGATGCTTATGTCCTATTTTTCTATAATTTCCAGATATGGTAACATCAATGACTTCTCTTTCCAATCTAGCTTTTTTTTCTTTTTCCTTTATTTTTGCTTTACTCTCTTCTAAGGTTTTTTCTATGGAATCCCTTACTTCATTTGCTAATTTACCAATTATCGGTCTCATTTCCTTTGAAAGTTTACCCATTTCTCTTAGTAAAAGGGTAAGCTCTCCCTTTTTACCTAAGTATTTTACTCTAATTTGCTCTAATTGATTTAAGGCTTCAGCAGCAGCAATATCATTCTTAACTTTTTCTAGAATCTGTAAAAGTTGTTCCTTCATTGTTAATCTCCTTTCTTTAGATAGATAAAACTAAAAGTTTATTATAGTCACTCTATATTCTTCAAAAAATATTAAACCCTCCATCCACTAGGGACGAAGGTTATAATCGCGGTACCACCCTATTTGATAAGCTATGAATATATTTACTCCTTTAATACCTATAAAAAATATAGAAAAAGGTAAATATATATACCTAACCTCTCTTGGACATTATAACGATGTCATCCGATAAAGCCTACTAAATTTCAGCCTTATAGCTCTAGAGTGAACTTCGGATAAACCTGTATATAGAAACGCTCTCAGCCTATGGCATTTCCTCTCTGTAAATAGCATTTATCCTACTTTTCTCCTTCATAGCTGATTCAATATAAATTTAACAACCCATTATTTGCTTATATAAGAGATACGCATCTAAATTTCCAGTTAACATAAAAATTTTCCAAAAGAATTGAGCCATATGAAGCATAATAGATGCACCCCTTTTCACTAGTCTACTTTGGTTAAATTATAGCACAGTAAAAAAAGGTTTACAAGTAGTTATTTCGATAAATTATCAAATTTTCTGAAAATAACTTTGCCTAACTAATTCATATATAATTATTCCTGATGCTATGGATGCATTTAATGATTCAGCATTCCCAATTATAGGTATTTTTACTTTTATATTAGAATACCTAATTAACTTATCTGAAATGCCATTTGCTTCATTCCCTATAATAATAGCATTTTTATTTCCATACTGTACCTCAAAGTTATATTTATCAGCCTTTAAGGTTGTAGCTATAATATCTGCCCCATTTGACTCTAAAACTTTAACTAATTCATCTACATCGTCTATATTAATAATTGGAATTGTAAAAATCGATCCCATAGTAGATCTAATGGTCTTACTGTTGTAAATATCTACGGTACCCTTCAAGGCTATTATGCCATCAGCACCAGCTGCATCTGAAGTCCTGATAATAGTACCAACATTTCCTGGGTCTTGAAGCCTGTCAAGAATTATAAGAAAAAATTTGTCTTTTTTCATTATTTCTTTTAAGTCATAATGTTGTCTTTTAACAACCCCTAAAATGCCCTGAGGACTATCAGTCGTAGATATATGTCTAAATATTTTATTATTAACCTTGTATAAATTTATATTCTTACTAGAAATTCTTTTTAGTAATTCATTACCTCTTTGGCTATTAGTTATTTCGTTATTATAATATACACAATTAAACTCTGCATTATTATCTAAAGCATATTCCATGATTCTTAAACCTTCTACCAAGAATTCATTATATGCTTCTCTATACTTTTTTTTATGCAGTGCTTTGACATGCTTAATATTATTGTTAGCCGTGGATGTTATCTCTAAATACAACTATAACACACCTATCTTCTCTCAATTTTTTGTATATCGTCATTATGTCCAATAACAACTAAAACATCACCTTCTTCAATGGAATCAGTAGCCATGGGTGAAATATCAATATTGGGTCCACGTTTTATAGCCATAACGTTAATTCCATATCTTGATCTCATATCCAACTCCCTTAAGCTTTTTCCTATCCATTCATGCAAAGTAGCAATTTCAACAATACTATAATCTGGCGCAAGTTCTATATAGTCCATTATATTTGAGGAAACTAGGTTATGAGCAACTCTAACTCCCATTTCTCTTTCTGGAAATACAACCCTATCTGCTCCAATCTTATACAATACCTTTGCATGTAGCTCATTTTGAGCTTTAGCTACAACATATTCTACTCCAAGTTCCTTAATCATCAAAGTAACTAATATAGAAGACTGAATATTTGATCCAATAGTAACCACAGCAACATCAAAATTTCTTATACCCAAAGATTTTATTGAGTTTTCATCAGTAGCGTCAGCTTGAACAGCATGGGTAACTTGTTCAGCAACAGCTTGTATTATTTCTTCATTTCTATCTATTACTAGAACCTCATGTCCCATACTATATAAAGTTTTGGCAACACTTGAACCAAATCTTCCACAACCAATAATTACAAATTGTTTTTTCATAAAGTCACCCCTCTAACCTACCATAACTTTCCCCTCAGGATACCTTATTAAACCCTTATTATTCTGCTGCTTTCTACCTAAAGCAAATACAATAGTCAAAGTGCCAACTCTTCCAGCAAACATAGTAAGAGATATAACGAGCTTTCCTATCAAACTAAGCTTAGAAGTAATGCCAAGTGATAATCCAACTGTGCCGAAAGCAGAAACTGTCTCGAAAAAAATATCAAGAAAATCTTTATTCGCTTCCGTAATAGAAAGAATCATAGTTACAACCGCTACCCACAGCATACCAATAACTGCTATGGCCAATGCTCTATTTATTACATCTTTAGCTATTCTTCTATTAAAAACTTCTGTATCATTTTTCCCTCTTATTATTGAAATAATAGATAAAATTAGGACACCAACAGTAGTAGTCTTTATACCTCCAGCCGTAGAACTAGGTGAACCTCCAATAAACATTAGGATTATTATAAAAAACTTTGATGCCATTCTAAGTTTATCCATAGGCAAAGTATTAAATCCAGCAGTTCTAGGAGTTATCCCTTGAAACATACTTCCTAGAAGCTTTCCCTTTATGCTAAGATTTCCTAAAGTATCAGGATTATTAAATTCTACAATAAAACTGAAGGCAAATCCTGTTAAAATAAGAATTCCTGTTATAGATAAAACCAATTTAGTATGTAATGTCAATCTACTAAATTTTTTAAAGGTAAGTAAATCCATTATAACAGTAAAACCCATACCTCCAATGACAATAAGAAGCCATATAATAACATTGACTAAAATATCATCAACATAGGGAGTTAAACTTCTACCTTCTCCAATCAAGTCAAAACCTGCGTTACAAAATGCAGATACAGAGTGGAAAATTCCGAACAGTATAGCCTTTGGAGCCTCGTATTCTTGAATAAATTTTAAGTACAAAAAGAATGCTCCTATACCTTCAATTATAAACGTGGTAAATAAGATATGTTTAGTAAGTCTTACTAGCCCTGAAATATTGAATTGGTTTAAAGCTTCTTGCATAATTAACCTTTCACGCAAAGAAATACGCTTACCGATAACAAAGGCTACCAAAGTAGCCATAGTCATAAAACCTAAACCACCAATTTGGATTAGCATTAAAATAACAATCTGTCCAAACATAGTCCAATATGTACCAGTATCTACAACTACTAATCCTGTTACACATACTGCTGAAGTAGCAGTAAAAATAGAATTCACAAACCCTACACTTTCACCAGTTTTTGAAGCAATAGGCAAATTAAGCAATATAGCTCCAAGCAAAATTATGCTTGCAAATCCTAAAACTAATATTTGTGCAGGATTTAATCTATAATTATTTATAGTATTATTCTGTTCGATTGTAATCACCCCAATCGAATATTTTGATTTATATTTAGAGATATACTCAAAATATTATATCTTCTTATTTCCTTTTTTATGTATTTCATACCTTGTATTAATTATCCCCATAAAGTCTACTAGCATTTAAATAGGGGAGAACAAAGGCGTCTTCGATGCGTTTTAAGTTGCAAGTTCCATGTTGCAAGTACTAGGGTCTTTCTAGTAAGTTTTAAGAGAAAATAATTTGCATCAATATTTTAATGTTTAAAAAAGCTAATATTAGGTGCTTTTTTTCATATCCCTTATTATACCACTTTGATCTGTTTTTTAAAAGTATAAACAACAAAAAGAATATAGCACTTGCCCATATAGCTTAAATGTGAGTTTTAGCTACAAGTATAAGTAAAACTTAGAAGACATATTATAATATCCCCTAAGTTTTACTTTTCTAAATTTATATTTATGCATTCAGTTTTGACTTTGCAACTTCAACAAGCTGTTTAAATCCTTCTGGATCATGAATAGCCATTTCTGAAAGCATTTTTCTATTTATACTAACACCAGCAAGTTTTAATCCATTGATTAATCTGCTATATGAAATATCATTCATTCTTGCTGCAGCATTAATTCTAGATATCCAAAGTTTTCTAAAATCTCTCTTTCTTAATTTGCGTCCTATATACGCATATCTTAAAGACCTCATAACTGCTTCATTAGCAGGTCTAAAAAGTTTACTTTTTGCACCATAATATCCTTTAGCAAGCTTCAATATTTTTTTATGCTTTTTCTTAGCATTTAGAGCTTTCTTAACTCTTGCCATTTTGTCCTACCTCCCTTACTTTTCATCCTAGTATCTATAAATATGGAATAACTTTTTTAATTCTTTTTAGGTCGCCTTTAGAAACTAATCCAGATTGACGTAAGTTTCTTTTTCTTTTAGAAGATTTTTTTGTTAATATATGACTTTTATAAGCCTTAGCTCTCTTGATCTTTCCAGAACCAGTAACTTTTAATCTTTTCGCAGCCCCTCTATGAGTTTTCATTTTAGGCATTTAAATTCCTCCCTTCAGCATTTTAATATTAATTTTTTGGAGCCAAAATCATTATCATACTTCTGCCTTCCATTTTAGGCTTTTTCTCCATAGAACCTACTTCAGATACTATAGAAAAAAATCTATTTAAGACATCTACACCTAAATGAGTATGTCCTAGCTCTCTTCCTTTAAATCTTAAAGAAACCTTTACTTTATCACCTTTTTCAAGGAATTTTATTGCTCTATTAGCCTTTGTATTTAAATCATGATCTTCTATATTAAGACTTAATCTAACTTCCTTAACATTGATTATTTTTTGTTTTTTCTTAGCTTCCTTTTCTTTCTTGGACTGTTCATACTTGAATTTTCCGAAATCCATAATCTTACACACTGGGGGTTTAGCCTTTGGAGCTATTTTCACTAAATCAAGTTTTTGCTGTGCTGCCATCTCAAGTGCTTTCCTCGATGATACTATTCCTACTTGATTGCCATCAGAGTCAATGAGTCTCACTTCACGGTCTCTTATAGATTCGTTAATCTCATGCTTATTTTTAATAATTGTCCACCTCCTGATAATTTTAAAAGCATAATTAATATAAAATAAAAGAACTTAGGGATATCCAGTCCCCACGCTTCGGGTCAGATTTTCCTAGAAAATGCCCTCAAACAAAAAGACGAATGTAAAAACATTCGCCTTATAGCCATAATTATAAACATTAAAACAATAAATACAATATAATCGTTTAGGCCATATTAACCTTAATGACATAATCATAAGGTGAGAAACGAATGTTCCTACTTTATTTTAGTATTCAATATCCTTTTCTAACAATAAGTTTATCATTATTAGAATAAACTGTCAACCTTTTTTTATTTTTTACCTACTGCCTTCCTCCATGCATGAAGTCCTAGTGATATACCTATTACACCATATGCAACAAAGGCTCTAAAATATTCTCCAATCTGTGCTGCACCAAAAAGATTGTTTCCAGCCTTTGGTGAAACATAAAATAATGTATGGAACAAAACTACTCCAAGCAATGCTTGCCCAATTGTAGCTCTCGAAACAGAAGCTCCACCAATAAGTATGGCAGCTATTGAAAATGTAGCTATCTGAACGTGGCTTCCATATGTACTAAGAGTCCCAATATTTTGAAGAAATATTATTTGACCCCAAGCAGCAAGTAATATAGATATAGTTACAGCTATAATTCTTATTTTATCTACATTTATTCCCGAAACTTTTGCTATGTGCATATCTTGCCCTACTGTTCTAAAATCTTGTCCAAGTTTAGTCTTAACAATTAAAACATTAAATATACAAAGTCCAGCTATAACCATTCCTGTTACCATTGGTACCTGTATCCTTACGAATCTCTTTCCTCCATTCAATACAATTATACCACCGAGCAATACTAAAAAACTAATTCCCAAATTGAATATCAGCTTTCTAGTATTTACATCTTTTCCTTTCCTTTTATTCCAAAAATATATCGTTATTATTACTATAGTAGAAATAATCGATGCTATAATCATAAGCTTCCATAAAGGCATTTTCCATAGATTGTCTAGAGCATATTTTATACCTTTATCATTTCTACCCAAGTCGATAGTATTTCTTATTCCAACGCCTCCGCTCAACATAAGAACCTTGTTTTTCATTGGAATAACTGTTCCTATCATAAACAAGAATAAAAATTGATATAAACCCATTGTAAAAAAGCCTGCAATAAGACTTGCTATCATTTCTTGCCCCTTAGTTTTATTCAGTAATCTTCCTATCAATATACCAAATATAATAGCCAGTGGAGTAGATAAAACAATGCAAAGTAAAAAACCTTTAATTCCATATATTCCAAAATGAGTTACTGCTACTATTGCTATCTGTCCAGCCATGGCTCCTATAACTATACCAAAATTGAGTCCCATCCCAGCTAGAACAGGTATAATAAGAGAAAGCACTAAAAATGCATTTCTAGAAAGTCTTGTAACAATCTCTCTTACTATTGATGATACAGGATACCCTGAAAAATAACTTGCAATAATACACATAACTAAAAATAACATCGTAGCACTGTGTTCTATAAAAAATCGTTTTAAATTTTTTCCCTTGTCTTTATATTCCTGTACACTAATATTATTCATTTCATCCATATTAGTCAGCACCCCCTACTTTAGTTATTGCATATAGAATGATTCCATTTTGAACTATCATCCTTAAAACCTCTGACAAATTGCCCTCGCTAAATATTTGGTTTGCAACGGGGAGTGCAACTGTAAGCAAACCTTGGAACAAAAAAACACCTAAAATTGCATGAGATATTTTTGCTTTTTTTGCAGAAGCTCCACCAATTAAAACAGCAGCAACAGCAGGAAAAGCCATATACAGTGGTGCTAAATACAATTGTACAAAACCAAAACTTTGAGCATATACAATAATTCCTATTGCTCCTAGAACATTTGATAATACTGTACCTATGATTCTACACTTATCTACGTCTATTCCTGAAGCTTGAGCAAATTTAGGATTATCTCCAGCAGCCCTCAATGCTACACCAATTTTACTTCTTAAAAATACCCAAACTGCTAAACAAGTCCCAAAGAAAAATAGTAATAATCCCGTTGGTATTATTATTTCCCCAATCTTTATCATCAAGAAATTATTTAAGAAATATGCAAAGGATTTATCTAAAGCAAAGGTAACCCTAAGCCCTTTTCCTATAGGCCATGCCATTTCAGGATTTTTAAAGGGGATAACCACCCATATAATGCACATAAAGGATACTATAGAAAAACCTGTATAGGTTGCTACAAGCATCTCTGACCCCTTTATTTTATTAAGCATCATACCATAAATCCAGCCTGCAAGTGCTGCAAAGGGTATAGCTATAATGACGGAAGCCCAAAAACCATTGCCCCATATCAATGAAGTTAACCCAAATTGTATGGTAATAGTCATGGCAAAAAGCCCACATACTATGCCTAATGGTAAAGCAAAGTTCGGACCTGTCCCACATTGTATAGATGGTATCATAGCTAAAGCCAATATACCGAACATACCAAAACGCCTTATTACATCTGAAATCAAGGATGAAGCTGGCAATTTTAATATTAATGCCATTACACATATTGAAAAAAATAACAAAGAAATTATAAGTCTAGGCAAGCCAACCCTGTCAGAAATTCTTTTAATAGCTTCATTCATATTATTTTGCCTCCTTACATCGCATTTTGTGATATTGTCCTGCCATCATAAGCCCAAAGTCTCTGTCACTATCTGTAGGTTTAAGAATACCTTCAACCTTTCCTTCAGACACAATTGCTATTCTGTCACAAATCGAACGAAGCTCTGCTAATTCACTAGATGTCATTATTATAGTCATTCCTTTTTCTCTATTTAATTTAACAAGTAAATCTAAAACTAATTTTTTCGCTCCAATATCTATACCTCTTGTAGGTTCAGATACTAAAAGCACATCAGGCTCTAATGTCAAAGCCCTCGCCACACATACCTTCTGTTGATTTCCTCCGCTAAGTCTTCTTGTAAGCTGACTAGGACCTGTGCACCTTATATCCAATTCCTCAATCATTTTTAATGCATGTTGCCTAATAGCTTTATTATCCATCTGATTAAAAACAGTCATCTTCTTAAGAAATTTATCCTTTATCTGCATAGTTGTAACTGCAATATTATGTTCTATTGATGAATCAAGTAAAAGTCCAACACCTCTTCTATCCTCAGAAACAAAGGCAAGTCCCTTTTTTAGTGACTGCTTTGTATTATTCAATTCCAATTTTTCTCCTTTAAGAACTATATCACCACTAGTTTCATATAGTCCCATTATTCCATTTGCTATACCTATTTTACCTTGTCCAGCTAATCCTCCTATACCTAATATTTCTCCTTTTCTAACATCTAAATCTATACCATTAACTTCTTCCCCAGGCATATTAACTTTTAAATTCCTTATGGATAAGATAATATTATCTGTGGAAATCCTATAATCTTTCTCATTTGAGGTCGGAATAATTTCTACTTTTCTACCTACCATAAGCTCAGCAAGCTCTGATACACTTGTTTCCTCCTTCTTTCTAGTTGCTACTAATTCACCATCTCTAAGTATCGTCACATTATCTGCTGCCTGCATAACTTCATCGAGCCTATGGGTTATAAATAAAATTGATATTCCTGATGCTGCAAGGTTTTTCATTGCTGAAATCAAATTATCTGCCTCACTTTCTGTAAGAACAGCAGTAGGCTCATCAAATACTAAAAGCTTAATCCCTTTTTTATCTATTTCCCTTGCTATCTCAATAAACTGCATATGACCAACGGGAAGTCCAGCAACCCTTGCCCATTCATCTATATCCATACCTAAAGTATCCAATGCCTTTCTTGTATCCTTCTTCATCTCTTTTATATCTAAGGTTTTCAAACTGTCATTTTTAAATGCTCTGCTGATAAAATTATCTTTAGTTATTTCTCTATTAAGTTTAATATTTTCAGTAATCGTAAAACCAGGAACAAGCATAAATTCTTGATGGACCATGCCTATACCTAGTTCCATTGCTTCCTTTGGAGATTTGATATGGGTTTTTTCTCCACATAAAAATACTTCTCCTGAAAAACCACCGGTTGAATGTATCACAGGCATTCCAAATAAAATATTCATAAGGGTTGATTTTCCTGCTCCATTTTCTCCTAACAATGCGTGTATCTCTCCAGGTTTTACAGATAAACTGACACCTTTCAAAACTTTATTTCCATAATATTCCTTATTTATATCCTTCATCTGTAATGTGTATTTTTCCTGCATCTACTTTCACCACCTTGTGTTTTCTTCAAAATGCAAGGTTGCCTGTAGGCAACCTTACATTTTTTAATTTTCCATTTTTATAATCATTCTACCAATTTACAATTTTTCATAAAACCTAGTAAACAAACCTTTGCTAAGATTAGTTCTAAAAGTATTGAAGTGTAGTAATAAAGCTAATTTAAAAATTTACTTGTAAACTGGTGTAACCATTTTATAATCTTCTAAAAATCTAGGAATCCTAATAATATAGTAAAGTAATTATCATACTTGTTACCATTTTCTTCAAGAGTATTCATTTCAATTTCAGTGTCAGCATATTCTTCAAATTTCTGCTTAAGAACTTCAACATCAACTTTACCGTTAGTTTCTCCCTCAATATATGCCTTAGCGTATTCAACTCCACCTTCAATAAACATCATAGCAACTGGAACTGGCCAAGTAGATAATCTACCAGTCATTCCCTTTTCCGCAATTACTTTTGTTATCTGTTCTACCATGTAATCAATATCACCCTTTTTATCATCAGGCACTTCAATACCTAAAGCTGAAGGAAAACCATGGAATGGGGATGGACAACAAGGTTGTGGATAAATAGCCCCTTGATCTACAACAGATTTTATAAGTGGTACCTGCATTGAACAATTTGTGCTAAAGAAAGCAGTATCTTTACCATGCTTTTCAACCATTCTTGGCACATCCTCTAGTATGAACTGCTGAGCACCAGAAACACCAGCATCACCAGTCGGATCAGGAGCAGTAGCATCAATAAATTCTATGCCCATCTTTTCACAATTTTCTTTAAATAAATCCCTTCTTGCAGCAAGTAGTGGATATGACATATGTCGTGGGAATGAATAGTGTACAAACTTTTTAGCCCCCTGTTTCTTAGCCTGTTCAATTATTGTTGTACCCATAGCTAATTCATCAGGTTGTAAAACTATATCGGCTTTAGAAGATATTACACCTGGGTCTTCCCCTGGTACTCCAGCTATAACAAGAAGATCAGGATTAACTTCTCTTGCTTTATCTATAGCAGCTGCTGCACCTGGAACCGCCTGAACAAATACGATAGCCTTTACATCTGGATCTTCAGCCATACTAACCACATTAGCTATAGTTGTTTCCTGCTCATCCATAAACTTATCAGGATAAGTCATAATCATTATGTGTTCTTCACCATACCTTTTCAAAACATTCTCTGCTGCTCTATACTCTTCTTCATTTTGAGAAACAGTACCAGTCATTATACCGATCTTCCAATTTTCTTCTTTACCTGAATCAGAGGCTGTTTCTTCACTTTTTTGTTCTTCATTTGAGTTTGAAGTTGTTTCTTCACTTTTTTGTTCTTCATTTGAAGCTGGTTGCTGACCACATGCAGCTAAACCAACTACTAATGTCAATACCAATAAAATAGCTAAAACTTTCTTTAACATAAAAATCCCCCTCTATTTCATAGAAATATTTTTACTTTGAAATGTTGAAAATTTAACCTCCCTTCATTTCAAAATGAGTTAATTAATTATTTTATGAGAAATTACATAATTTCTTATTAGCTTTTAATTTTATGTATAATTTATAAGAAATTATGTAGATTTCTACCTGAGTATAGTTTTATACTTACTATTTATGAAAAAATTTTTAGTCAAATTGTATGCATAGAAATTAAGTAAAAACTTACATTTAATAGTTCTAAAAAAACTTTATATATTTGTAAAAATATATAAACTAAGTATTACTATGCAAATCCTATATTGACTAAAAGCAAAAGAAATGTACTGTGTTTTGATAGTTACTTAATAAATACTATTTAATTAATAACTATGTAGACAGGCAAAAATTAATTCCACAAATTGCAATTTTTAATATTTGTGATTTTTTACATTTTGTTGTATATTTATGTATATATAATATTTTTTTCTTATCAAAGAAAATATTAGCACATAACACTAAGATATTTATTTCTACATTATTTTGAATTTTCCTTCTTCTTTTTTTATTTTATATAGAAAATTTTATCAATATATAAAATTTTCTGAAAACATATAATTTATGTTTTAATATATTTTTTATTTTGACTTTGGGTACACTAATATTAAATAAAGTTTTAAATTTTAATATAAATAGACAATATAGGGATTTACATAGTAAAACTTAATTTATGCATGTACAAATACGCAACGTTTCTAGGCGTTTTGGATATGTATAAATTAAAGTCTTTACTTAAATTCCTATATTAACAATTAAAATAAATTTCAAAAAAGATAATGGATATTTGTACATTTTTTCTTTGAAATCTATTAAATCTTGAAGTTGTTTATCTATAAAAATATATAATGATTCTAAATAAGATATAAATAAAGGCAGGTGGCTTGTAATTTGAAAAGAAAAACCCTTTTCATCATATTATTGTCATCAATAATTTTAAATATAGTATTAATAATAGCTTCTCGTGCTAATGGTAAATCTCCAGCTTCTCTTAATATTAGAAGCTCGACTCTTAGTATATTAATATTGTTTAGTATCATTTGTTTAATTTATTATTTAAAGTCCCATAATTCGCCCCAATTTGCTCCAGTTAATCTTAAAAGTGAAAAAAATGAAAAAAGAAATGACAAGTCAGATGAAGCTACAATTGGATTCAAAGATGTTGCAGGTCTAGATGAGGCAAAGGAAGAATTAGGAGAAATAATAGATTTCTTGAAAAATCCAGATAAATACAGGGCAATGGGAGCTAAAATCCCAAAGGGTATTTTATTGCACGGACCTCCAGGAACAGGAAAAACATTATTAGCAAGGGCTATTGCAGGTGAAACTAACTCCAAGTTTATTCCAGCCAGCGGTTCGGAATTTGTAGAAAAATATGTGGGAGTTGGTGCAAAAAGGGTAAGAGCATTATTTGAAAAAGCTAGAAAAGAAGCTCCTTCCGTTATTTTTATAGATGAAATAGATGCTATTGGAGCTAAGAGAACATTGGAAAGTAATAATGAAAAGGATCAAACATTAAATCAATTATTAATTGAAATGGATGGCTTCAACAACGATCAAACCGTTATAATTATTGGTGCAACTAACCGTATTGATATGCTGGATGAAGCTTTAAAGCGACCTGGAAGATTTGACAGAAATATATTTATTGGAAATCCAGACATTAAATCTAGAGAGGAAATTTTTAAAGTTCATATTAGAAATAAGCCAATAAGCCCTAAAATAGATGTAAAAGACCTTGCCAAAAGAACCCATGGCATGTCTGGAGCACATATTTCCAACATCGCAAATGAAGCTGCAATACTAGCAGTAAGGAACAATAAAAAAATCATAGATATCGATGATTTTAACAATGCTATAGAAAAAGTAATAGGTGGTTTGGAAAGAAAGAATTTTTCTATAATAGAAAAAGAAAAAAGAAGAGTTTCTTTTCATGAAGCAGGTCATGCTTTGATGGGTAAAATATTGAATACAGATTTAATATCTAAAATATCCATTATTCCTAGAAGTCAAGCTCTAGGTTACGTAATGTATACTCCTGATGAAGAACGCTTTCTAATAACCAAGGATGAGCTTTATAACAAAATAAAGGTAATGCTTGGAGGAAGAGCAGCAGAGGAAATAGTTTTGGGTAACGTTTCAACTGGAGCAAAAGATGACTTAAAAAAAGCTAATCAAATAGCTTTTCAGATGGTTTGTGAATACGGCATGAGTGATTTGCAAAATAGATTCTATGAGCCAAGTCTAATTCGTAACTGTTATGACACAATTGATAAAGAAATAAACAAAATAATTCTTCACTGCTATAAAGATACATTAACTATAATTGAATCTAACAAAGATTTATTAGGTAAAATAGCTGAAATATTATTTGAAAAAGAAACTCTGACTGGAGAAGAATTAAATAAAATAATCAAAGCCTTTGATAGTTCTAAAAATCTTTCAATCATATAAAAAAGTCGTTTTAGGTTTAAAACGACTTTTTTATATGATTATAGAAAACTACAACAACCCTAAAAACTACTTATATTTATAATATTCTATTCATTATTTCATTTTTCACTTGTTTTACAAAGCCTTCTATTTCTTGATTTCCTAGTTCTCCTTTATCTCTAGAACGTACTGAAACAGTTTTAGTTTCTACTTCTTTATCTCCTACAATAAGCATATAAGGAACCTTTTGAAGCTGAGCCTCACGTATTTTATATCCTATTTTTTCATTTCTACTATCTACCTCTACTTTTATATCACTTTTCTTCATTATATCTGCAATGCTTTGTGCATACTCAACATGTCTATCTGTTATTGGCAGTATTCTAATCTGCTCTGGTGCAAGCCATGTTGGAAATTTACCTGCAAAATGCTCAATAAGTATTCCAATAAATCTTTCAATACTACCAAATGCTACTCTATGAATTACTATTGGTCTATGCTTTTCACCATCTTTACCTATATATGTCAAATCAAATCTTTGAGGAAGCTGAAAATCTAGCTGAATTGTACCGCACTGCCATGTCCTGCCTATGCAATCTTCCAAATGAAAATCTATCTTAGGTCCATAAAAAGCACCATCACCTTCATTAAGCTTATAAGGCAACTTTAACTCTTCTAGAGCCTCCTGCAATGCATTTTCAGCCATTTCCCATTCTTCATCACTACCCATTGAATCTTCAGGTCTTGTAGATAACTCAACATGATATTTGAATCCAAATTTAGTATAAACCTCATCGATTAATTTTGCTACCCCTTTTATTTCATCTTTAATCTGCTGTGGAAGCATGAATATATGTGCATCATCTTGAGTAAAGGCTCTTACTCTCATAAGGCCATGAAGTGCTCCAGATAACTCATGTCTATGAACCCTACCTACTTCGCCAAACCTCATGGGAAAATCTCTATAGGATCGCATTTCTGTATTATAAACAAGCATTCCACCTGGACAGTTCATTGGTTTAATTGCATAATCCTCTTCATCTATTTTTAAAGTATACATATTTTCTTTATAGTGATACCAGTGTCCTGAAGTTTCCCAAAGTCTTCGATTTAATATAATTGGAGTTTCCACTTCTACATAACCAGCTTTTTTATGGACCTCTCTCCAATAATCCATCAATGTATTTTTTAGCTCCATTCCCTTTGGAAGGAAAAATGGGAAACCAGGTCCTTCTTCTAACATTACAAATAGTTTTAATTCCTTGCCTAATTTTCGATGATCTCTCTTTTTAGCTTCTTCTAATCTATGGATATGTTCATCAAGAAG
This sequence comes from Paramaledivibacter caminithermalis DSM 15212, assembly GCF_900142245.1. Classification (GTDB taxonomy): domain Bacteria; phylum Bacillota; class Clostridia; order Peptostreptococcales; family Caminicellaceae; genus Paramaledivibacter; species Paramaledivibacter caminithermalis. The sequence goes on from NZ_FRAG01000028.1 coordinate 26,432, forward strand.
CTTTTTTTTCGGAAATGAAGTTCCATAAATCCTCTGAAGCATTTTCCTATTTTCATCGCCTCTCCAATAAGCCCCTGCAATACTTAAAAGCTTAAAAGCTTTTACAACCTTGGTAGTAGGAAGATGAGGTCCAGCACAAAGATCAACAAAATCTCCCTGTTTATAAAATGATATGACCGCATCTTCAGGTAAATCTCTAATTAATTCTACTTTATAAGGCTCTTCTTTTTCTTGCATATATTTTATTGCTTCTTCCCGTGGAAGTTCAAATCTTTCAGGATGGAGATCTTCCTTGACTATCTTGTTCATTTCCTTTTCAATTTTTTCTAAATCCTCTGGTGAAAATTTATGTTCAGAATCAAAATCATAGTAAAATCCATTTTCAATAGCTGGACCTATAGCCAGCTTTGTTCCAGGGAATAATCTCTGAACAGCTTGTGCCAATATATGGGAGCTTGTATGCCTAAATACATCCTTTCCTTCTTCGTCCTCAAATCTAAAAACATTAACTTTACAATCTCTGTTTAGTTCATAATTTAAATCCTTGGTCTCACCATCTACTTCACCAGCTATTGCTTCCTTTGCAAGTCTACCACTTATGCTTTTAGCTAGTTCTAATATTGTAGTTCCTTTAGCTACTTCTTTAACAGAACCATCCTTCAAAGTAATTTTTATTTGTTCCATAAAAATAGCCCTCCTTATCATCTGTTTAGATTCCCTTATGGTCAAGGTTAAGTCTTATGTTGAGTTTAAGCTACTTGAGTCCATCTCACAAGTCGTTGTCAGATTATTTTCAACCATTCTTTTAACCTTTCCTCTAAGTTCTTAAACAATAATATATACTTATAAACTATTTCCAAATATAAAAACCCCTCGTCTCTACATTACGTAGGGACGAGAGGTTGTTCCCGTGGTTCCACCCTAATGGATCTGTTATCCACTCTATTAGCATTAACGTTGCTACCCGGTAATTTTTCGTCTAAGACTACTAAATTACTGCTCTAGGGTTAGTTTTCCTATAGCCACATCAGAAATGCTCTCAGCCAATGACATTTCTTCTCTGAAGACAGAATCTACAGTACTCTTCCCTTTCATAGCATCTCATCATTATAGGTTTACTTATAATTATATTATTAAAAATCTATTTGTCAATAAGTTTTTACTTATTATTAATTTATTATACTCTAAAACTGCAAAATTATTATTGCCTGCATAAGTCCTATAACAAATCCTATAAGTCCTCCTAATAACTCAATATGTTTCAATTCTTTCTTTGCTATGCTTATAATAATTTCTTCTAATTTTTCTAGCTCAAATTTATTGATTTTTTCTTCAATTATTTCAGAAATGCTTACTTTGCTAGCTGCCTTATGAATAAGCTTTTCACTCAACTCATTAATTGCATTTTCGCCTTCACTATCAATAATCTCATCTACATAAACAAGTATCATCCCCCTAATAGCTCCAGGAATTATCGAAGGCATTTTTTCTTCAGCAATAGTTCTGATTTTCTTCTTGATTTCTGAGATAATTTGACCTTTGTTTTCTTCTTCAATCAATTTATCTATTATTTCCTTAATGGAAACCAATTCTGTTTCTACTATATGTCCAATACTGCGAGCTATTTCTGTTCTTCTTTTGGGAATTAAGCCCTGAATATGAAAATTAAAAATAGGAATTTTTATAGGGTTTAAGGGTCTAAAAATCAATTTTATAGCAATTACATTTGTAGTCCATCCTATTATTGCTCCTATTATAGATAATAATATTATTTGTACCCAAACCATTGTTTTCACCTCTTGCCCCTTAATCTTATGTAAACAAAATAAAGTATAACATATAAATTATGTCCTTTCAATAGGACAAATCATAAATTTCAATATAATAAATTTTAGAGAGCAGAAAAACTCTACTCTCCTTTTATATCTCTATTCATATTGCAAATTTTACAGTTTCTGCATATATAAACCCGTTTATCAAATATATTCTTTATAGTTTCAATAATTTCTGTATTTTTAACATTATTAGCAAAGTGAAAAATGATCTTCTTCGGTGCAATAGTTATAAGGGAGCTAATAAGCAAATCATCATTATTTAGATTATTATCATCCAAATCATCAATTAATCCCCTTATGTAATTATCATCTAATACCCTATTTTTATCATCAAAAAAGTGATATTTCCCTCTTTTATCTACAATAATATTTATTAAATCAATCTTAGGTTCTTGTATATCAACAAAATACTTTAAAAGCTTAATAAATTCATTATATTCTTTTTCCATCACGTATTCTTCTATAACTCTGTCAATTACTTCATATATATCTTCCAAATAATTCCTTAGTCTAAAATTGACAAATCCCTCTATATTTAAAGAATTGCTATCTTCCAAAAAATCCATTAACTTATAAATTATTTTTGCTTTTCTATTTACTTTATATGGAATATTGACACTTTCATCATAAATTTCATTATCTATATCTTTTTGAAGCTGTTCAATTATTATTGTTTTTTCACTAGGCTTCAAGAAATAATAATTAGACTTAAGAATCTTCTCTATTATTTTTAATTCTAAAACATCTACTATATAATTTGAAATTCCTATAGCCGCACAATGCTTAAAAGCATTAACTAAATCATTATAATTACTATAATTTCTATTTATAATATTTTCATCAACACAAAATTTAATTGTATTGAATTTATCACTTTCATATATTTCTTTATTTATAAAAATATCTTTATTATTATAATTTTTAAGTATCATATTTACTAAACTTTCAGTACTCTCCTTGTCATCATAAAGAGTAATAGAAAACAAATCCACAATTATAATCCTCCCTTCAGTAGTAGTATACGGGGTTTAATAAAGCATATGCATATATTGTTTTGTCAGTTTTTGTGTCTAATGTTATTTATGGATAAATCAACCTAATCTTTAAACATATCAAAATAAAATTTTCTCTAGATATTTAATTTTAATGATTTTCATCTATTTCTGTAATAGGTATTATTGAACCTACATCAATGAGTTTTTTGTTATCTACTATTTCAATTTCAACTGAATAAATATCCAAAAATTTTTGGATAATTTTAAAATCAGGATGTTTCCTAATATCACCACAAAAAAGTATTTTATCATTACTAATTAATCCAGATGCTCCACCTATAAATCCATAATTAAGGCTTGGTAAGTCAATGTATCCACTTTTAATTGTGAGTACATCTATATTGTGTTTTTCAAGTACTTTAGCAATTCCTTTATCCGATGTAATTATAGCTTTTTCATTTACTATACAGATCGAACACTTAGCGTAACCTTGCTTAACATTTATTAGTTCTACTTCTTTTTTCTCGAGTCTTTTAATTATTTCTTTATCTGTATATTTAAAGTTATGTATAGCAAATTTCCCTATCCTACATACATTATATGCAATATTATCAGGATAGGTACTCTTCAATACAGTATTGCCTTCAATTACTTTAAAATTTAATTTTTTAAGTTTCTTATATATTTCATCATAAATATTTGGAGCAACAATAATTTCGTTCCCTCCAATATGATGTATAAGCATATCAGGATGACATGAAACTGCTTTATATAGACTACTGCAATAAGGAGTCTCAATAATATTTATACCATTAGATCGTATTTTATTCCGTACACATTTTGATATTCTTTTATCTACTATAACTGTTTGTACTTTACTATTAGGTATAAAAGGATTTTTGATAAATCTTTCCATAAAACAAACTCACCTTCTTATTAGGAACAAAGGCACCCGTAGGGCGTGCTTTGAGTTCCAAGTTCTAGGTTCCAAGTTGCAAGTATTAGGGTCTTTCTAATAAGTTTTTAAAAATTTTCGAACCAATATTTTACTGGTGATAGTTTTAAATTCTTGTATGAGTTGAAATCACTTTATCTATCACATAAAATTTCTTTAAAAAGTATTTGAGTTCTATATAAAAAAGCTTAGATTTGCATCTATTATACATAGTATACTAATGTTTTATTGCTATTATCTTTACCTTATTCTAGAGATAATACTCAAAACAAAAAGACATCCTTTGGATGTCTTTTACTGGAGGCGGCACCCAGATTCGAACTGGGGAATAAAGGTTTTGCAGACCTCTGCCTTACCACTTGGCTATGCCGCCATGAGAAGTTAAGTATTAAGTTTTAGATTAAGACTTTTTATAGTCATTTCTCAAGAACCTTTTAAAAAAATATAAAGAATACCTTAAATTCTTAATATCACTCTTACTGTAAATCTTGGTCTTATTCTATATCTTGATATTGGAGCGGTAGATGGGATTCGAACCCACGACCCTCGCCTTGGCAAGGCGATGCTCTACCACTGAGCCACTACCGCCTATGGTGCCCAGAGGCGGAATCGAACCACCGACACGGGGATTTTCAGTCCCCTGCTCTACCGACTGAGCTATCTGGGCATTTGGATGCTGGAAGTTGGATGTTAGATGCTAGAATCTTAGTCTGACCCTAATAGGTCTTTTAATCTTGTCTAACTTCTAACCTCTAGCTTCTCACCTCAATTAAGTGGTGGGCGCAACAGGACTTGAACCTGTGACCCCCTGCTTGTAAGGCAGGTGCTCTCCCAGCTGAGCTATGCGCCCCTTTACTTAAGATGACAAATATTATAATACAATAAATTTTCATCATTGTCAACTAATTTTTATATATATTAGCAAAAAAAATTCATTATAAAACATAGTTATAGACTCATAAAAATTTGGAAATTAATGCGAATAAGAGGTTTTCTCTCATCTCTTTTTTGAAAATCTTTAATTAATAAAATACAAAAAATCTTTTGTTTTAGGATAAAAATTTTCGTTGTTGCTAGAATACTTGTATCCTAAAACAAATAGATTTTTTATATTATATTAACACTACTTTAATGAGTTCACCTTTATAAATATATATACATAAAAAGTAATTATTAATCATTCATAGCATTACTTAAAAGCTTTATAAGCTCCCCTTTGTTAAAAAAATACTTTTCATTGCAAAAATGACATGATATCTCCGCTTTACCATCTTCCTCAATTATGTCTTTTAGTTCTTTTTCTCCTAAGCTTATCAAAGCCTTTTCTATCTTTTTCCTAGAACAATCACATACAAAGTCTATTTCACTCTTCTCAATTATTTCTACATCAAAATCCTTTAATATATTTTTCAATATTTTTTCACCAGTCAACCCTTCATCTATCATGGTTGAAATAGGGGGTATATTTTTAATTGATTCTTCAAGCTTAATCAAAATATCTTCCCCCACATCTGGTAAAGGTTGTATAATAAAACCTCCAGAAGATTTAACTGAACAATTAGTATTAAGTAAAACTCCAAGGGATACTATAGAAGGCTGCTGTTCAGAATACATATAATATGCAGCTATATCCTCTGCTATTTCACCAGTTATTAAATTTGATTGTCCAACATATGGTTCTTTAAGTCCTAGGTCCTTTATAACTATTAATTTACCATTTTTACCAATAGCTCCACCCACGTCTAATTTACCCTTTTCATTCAATGCTACTTCAATATAGGGATTTGAAATATATGCCTTTACATTTCCTTTTGAATTGGAAACTGCAACAATAGACTTTATTTGATTAGAGCCTCTAATTTGTAAGGTTAAAGTATTTTTATCTCCCTTTAGCATATACCCCATAATTGCTGAAGCAGTTATTGTTCTTCCTAAGGCAGCAGTGGCAACAGGAGTAGTATTATGGATCTGCCTAGCTTTTTCTACCATATCTGTTGTTATTGCTGCAAAAACTCTTATATTTTTATTAGCAGCCAATCCTCTTACAATATAATTTTTCAATCCAATCCCTCCAATTGCTTTGTTTAGACAAAGGCGTCTTTGATGCGTTCCATGTTGCAAGTACTAGGGTCTTTCTAATAAGTTTTAAAAGAAAACAATTTTTACTAATATTTTACTGGTAATAATTTTTATTTAATCTCTGTTGCTTGAATTTTTTTAACTTCAAACATGCAATTTCCTGTGAAAAAAGTTTAAATTCCTAGACAAGTACAAAAGCTTCTGCTTACATTTTGTAATTAAATTGACCCATAACAATAAAGCCCTGAACTAGTCAGGGCTGATAAGCTTATTAATTCATTTATATAAATTAAAGCTTAGATACTTGAGTTGCTTGAGGTCCTTTTTCTCCTTCAACAACACCAAATTCAACTTCTTGGTCTTCTTCTAATGTTTTGAAACCTTCACCAAGAATTGCAGAATAATGTACGAAAACATCTTTTCCATCTTCTCCAGTGATGAATCCGTAACCTTTTTCACTGTTAAACCATTTTACTTTACCTTTCATGTAACAATCAATCCTCCTAAAATTTAAAAAAATAATTAAGCTAGCTCATAATAATTTTAACACAGCCCTCTTACAGTGTCAAACAAATATATCTAAAAAACCTCTTTATATTAAAATGTTTAATTTTAAAAATATTATACATTTTTTTATTTTTTGCATACAAAATTTACCCTTTCATGATCAAATTCAAACTCCTCAAAGGTAAAAGCTTTATACCCACATATGTTATTAAATCCAGCATTTTTTAAAATATGAAATATTTCTTCTATTTTATATGCTCTTTGATAGTGGATTTCTTTGTATCTTTCAAACAATTTATCTTTTCTCTTAAAAATAGTTAAATCTAATTGGCATATGCTTGTTTCCTCATCAAAATAATTCTCCCATATATATGATATATCCTCAAAGCTTTCAGCATATACATTATTTCCCAAAATCTCAGAAAGTTTATAATAAGAACTTATATCGAAAACAAATAACCCCTTCTCTTTAAGCAAAGAGTATATTTTCTTAAATATACTCAGCAAATCATCCTTTTCTAGTATATAATTGAATCCATCACATAGACATAATACGGTGTCAACCTTTTTATTATAATCCAATTCTCTCATATCTTGATTTAAATACTTAACAAAAACCCCTGTATCGTGAGCCTTATTCTTAGCAAAGGTTAACATATCACTAGATATATCTACCCCTACTACATCATATCCTCTTTTTGCTAGTTTATTTGTTATATTCCCTGTACCACAGGCAAGTTCTAAAATGCTTTGGGGTTTTACACCTTCCATACCAAAAATTTCTTCTATATAGTCTACCCATCCTATGTAATCTACATCCTTCATTAAAAAGTCATAAACCTCTGCAAATCCAGTATAAGCTTCCATAACTACCACTTCCAATATTCATATAATTAAAATCTATAATAAATTATACATAATATATAGTAAAAAGCAAATTGCAAGAAATAAAAAAGAGATAGAAAGTCTATCCCTCTTGCTCTTGTTTTTCCTGTAGCTCCTGCATCTTTTTTAATTTCTTTTTTTTCACCGTTATCAACCCACCGATTCTTCCAGTCTCCTTAGCAGTAAGGGCTCCCCATCCATTACTCAACACCTTATCCAAAAGCCCTAATTCTGAAGCAATCTCATACTTCCATTTATCTTCTAGGGTTTCAATTTTAAATTTCTTGTTTTTATCCCTATTCTTTTTTGACAAATTTATCACTCCCCTCTCAAATATTATTGAGTAAGGGGTTAGTTTTTATACATAAAACTTGTATGTTTTTTAAACATTTGTAACAAATTCATTTTATAGTTGATATTTTTATATATAGATGATATTCTTTTATATGGTTGTTATGTTGTTTCCCCACTCCCCCTTTAAATATATATTGAAGAATATATATTTAACCTCGAAAACCTTTGGTTTTCGAGGTTTTTTATAGGAATCATTAAGAAAATTGTTTAATAGTAAATATAGTATACATAGCAAAAACAATTATTACAGGAATAAATCTAAGGAATTTGAATCTTTCAACCTTTATATCAGGATTTACTATTATGTCCATCTCATTTGATAAGTTTTCATTATCTAAATATTGATTATTACTAGAATTTTTAGTCATATCCTTTTTTATCATTCTTATAAGAAGATAAGCAAGGGTACCAGTTATGGCAGAAAAAAATCCTATCATTATAGCTGCCGCAAATAATTGTATGGTTTCTGGCATAGTATTGTCTGGAGTAATATCGGCATATTTGCTTAGCTTGTTTTGTAGTATATTCAATCCATACATTAAAGTCACAGCAAAACCATTATTGGCAATATGCCCTATAATTCCAGCATAAATAGAATCTGTTAGATAAACTAAATATCCAAAAAACAGACCTAATAATATTGGTCCTAATAAATTTTGTACATTAAAATGAAATATTCCAAACATAATTGCACTCATTACGATTCCAGCCATCTTATACTTTTCTTCATAGGCTCTTAACAAAAAACCTCTGAAAAAAAACTCTTCACATATTCCAGCTGAAATTGCAATAATAAAAAATAATCCAATATATTCTGTTACATTATTTGCAACAGGTATAGGTGCAGGCTTGATATCCAGCCCTAAATAATTTAAACCAATTATTACAATTAAATTTAAAAATGCTCCCACTGGATAAAGCAGTATTGTAGCTCCTACAATAATTAATCCATGCTTTAATCTCAGTTTATTAATTCTTAAAAAAGCCTTCAAGCTAATATTCTTTATCTTAAGCAAAATAATAACAGGTAATAATACTAACATGTATTCCGTAATTATAAGTCCTGTCTTTATGTTTAAAGCTTGGGTATATGCTCCTATAGTAACTAGTAATAGGGCAGTAAGCAGATATAATATATTTGTCTCTAATATTGTAATTTTCCCTTTTTCCATATGCTTCACCTCTACATTAATAATGTATCATTATGAATTAGTATATTTATGAAAACTTGAATTCCTATCAATAACACTTCTTCATCAAAATTAAACTTTGAATTATGAAGTGAATAAATAAATCCCTTATCTTCATTTTTAGTTCCTAAAAAGAAAAACAATCCTGAAAGCTCTCTTTGATAATATGAAAAATCTTCTGCCGTCATTTGAGGTTTTATAACTTCAATATTTTCTCTTCCTATTGCTTGAATAAATTCATCTACTAATTTTTTATCATTATTAACAAATGGATACATATCTCTAAAAATAATATCAATTTCACAATCATGGGCCATAGCTAAGCTTTTGGCTATAATAGTAATTTTTCTTTTCATTTTTTTATATATCGAATCATTGAAGGCTCTCATAGTTCCTTCCATAATAACTTTTCCAGCTATAATATTCCTTCTTTCACCGCCTTTAATTTTTCCTATGGTTATAACCGCAGGCTCAACAGGGTCTAAATTTCGACTAATGATCTGTTGAATTAACCCTACTAATTCCGATGCAATAACTATGGAATCCTTGGCATTGTGAGGCATTGCTCCATGTCCACTTTTTCCTCTGATAATAATATCAAATTCTCCTGTCTGAGCCATCATAGGACCAGATTTTACTCCTACCTTTCCTTGTATAATATCAGGATATAAATGAAGTCCATAAATATGATCTACATTATATTTTTTTAAGACCTTTTCCTTAATGATCACTTCAGCCCCTCCTGGACCTTCTTCAGCAGGTTGAAAAATTAAAAGTATATTATCTTTAATCTTTGATTTATTCATAGATAAGTATTTTGCCAATCCTAATAATATTGCTGTATGACCATCATGTCCACAGGCATGCATTTTGCCTTTATGTAACGAACAATAAGAGACATCTGTATTTTCATTAATTGGAAGACCATCAATATCCCCTCTAAAAGCAATAGTTTTTTCGCCTTTACTTCCCTTAAAATATACTAAAACCCCAGTTCCAGCTGTTTTCTCTACAAAATCAACATCTAAACTATCAATATATTTAAAAATATAATTACTTGTTTTAAATTCTTCAAACCCTAGCTCTGGTATCTGATGTAAATCTCTTCTTATCTGAATTATTTCTTCACTTAAGTCCTGTAAAGCCTTATTTACTATAATCATAAACTCACCTCATTGCAATAATTTCATATAATATAAAATAGACAATTCTGTAGAATAACAATTTAATTTTATACTTTTTTATTCTTTTATACAACACAATAGATTGTATAATAATCTAAAATCTTTTATATTGACATAACATTCTTCTAATGTTACCATATATATAATTTAAACACAATGAGTGAAGAAGGCGATTTTCTTTTTGCTGTTAACCAGTGAAAACTTCAGTATTTTTGTTAATGTTTCTTTATAGCAATTACATGTAACAATCTATGTTCTTTGGGCATATTATACATTTAAAGATGTATTTATTTTTTATTGTAAATGAACTAGTTCTTGCTATAATACTACATAAAATTTAATAATACTATACAATGATCAATTATAATTAAATCAAATGAAGAGTAGGGGGTTTTGTTTTGAAAAAAGTTAATATAGCCATTGTAGGTGCGACAGGAATGGTAGGCAGAACTTTCTTAAAGGTTTTAGAAGAAAGAGATTTCCCATATGAAAACCTTTATGCCTTTGCATCATTAAAATCTGCTGGTCAAAAAGTAATGTGTAAGGGTATGGAGTATACTGTTGAAGAATTAAGGGAAGATTCCTTTGATAGAGATATAGACATAGCTCTATTTTCAGCAGGAGGTGATATAAGCAAAAAATACGCACCTATAGCCGCATCTAAAGGGGTAATTGTTGTAGATAACAGTAGTGCATGGAGGATGGAGAAGGATATACCTTTAGTTGTTCCTGAAGTAAACCCTGAAGATTTAAAATGGCATAAGGGGATTATTGCTAATCCAAACTGTTCTACTATCCAAGCCGTTGTTCCTTTAAAACCTTTACATGATAAATACAAAATAAAGAGAATTGTTTATTCTACCTATCAAGCTGTATCTGGATCTGGGGTAAAAGGTGTAAAGGATTTAGAGGAAGGCCTAAAGGGCAATAATATAAATAAAGCTTATCCTCATCCAATAGCTAATAATTGTCTTCCCCATATTGATGTTTTCTTAGAAAATGGATATACGAAAGAAGAAATGAAAATGATAAATGAAACCAAGAAAATACTAGGGGATTATGATTTGAAAATTACAGCCACTACTGTAAGAGTACCAGTATTTGATTGCCATAGCGAATGTGTCAATATTGAATTTGAGAAAAGCTTTGAAGTCAAAGATATAAGAGATTTATTAAGCAATAGTCCAGGCATAGTTTTACAAGATGATCCTAATAATAACATATATCCACTTGCAACTAATGCAAAGGGAACGGATTTAGTTTATGTAGGTAGAATTAGAAGAGATTACAGTGTAGAAAACGGTTTGAATCTTTGGGTTGTTGCTGATAATATCAGAAAGGGTGCTGCAACTAATGCAGTACAAATTGCTGAAGAATTAATTAAAAATCTTTAAAGTCCTTTTAAAATGCTAAAGAAAATTTGTAAATAAATAACGTTGTTGTGATATAGAGGCTGCAGTTTGCAAAGAGTACTTCAGATTAAACTTTTGGGGAAATTATTTCTCTGTAGGAAAGGTGCGACTGCCGAAACACATTTCTAACCCCATAGTTATGTGTTGGGACTATGCTGAACAAGTATAGTACTGTCCCCAATAGATTGCCCAGTCTATTGATGGTGTGCTATTTCACACAGGGCAAAAAGAAACTAAGCTGACTTCCAAACAGTCAATTGCACTTTTTGCTCTTGACTGTTTAATTTTTTGCTTTTTAAAAAATAATAATGTGTATAGGATTTACATAGTAGAACTTTATTTATACATGTACAAATAAGCAATGTTTCTGGGCGTTTTAGACGTGTATAATTACCTAAATCTCTATACAATACATTGTTTTACTTCTTAAGTTAATTTTAACGTATAATAATAGAGTGAGGAAATTGCATAATACATTTAAAGAATTTTAGGGTGCAAAACGTAGCAGAAAGAGTCAAGAAAGCTATCTACATATTGTATTTCAAAATTATTAGTGTTAATTATGCAAGTTTCTCGAGTAAGAAAGATTTATTTGTTATTAAATAAAATATGAAAGGATGTTTTGTATGAGCCTATTTAGAGGTTGTGGAGTTGCATTAGTTACCCCTTTTAAGAACAATAAGGTGAACTATGAAAAACTTGAAGAATTGATTGAATGGCATATAAAACAAGATACTGATGCAATAATTATTTGCGGTACTACTGGAGAAGCTACAACTCTAAGTGATGAAGAGCAAAAAGAAATAATTAAATTTACTGTTCAAAAGGTTAATAAAAGGATTCCTGTCATCGCTGGTACAGGAAGCAATTGCACTCAGCATGCTATTGATTTAAGTAAATATGCAGAGCAAGTAGGCACTGATGGCCTTTTAGTCATAACTCCTTATTATAATAAATCTACTCAAAAAGGCCTTATTGCTCATTTTACTGCTATAGCCAATGAAGTCTCAATTCCAATTATTATTTATAATGTGCCTGGCAGAACTGGTGTAAACATGCTGCCTTCAACTTTAGCGGAGCTTGCTAAGCTTCCAAATATTAAAGCAATTAAAGAAGCAAGTGGTAATATATCTCAAGTTGCTGAAATTGCACGCTTAGTACCTGATGATTTCTATATTTATTCAGGAAATGATGATATGATCGTACCTTTAATGTCCCTTAAAGGAGATGGTGTAATATCAGTAGTGGCTAATATTGTTCCTAAAGATACCCATGATTTAGTTTATAAATTTATTAATGGAGATTTAAAGGGTTCATGTGACCTTCAATTAAAACTAAAACCTTTAATTGATGCACTTTTCATAGAGGTGAATCCAATACCTGTCAAAACAGCTATGAATTTAATGGGCTTTGCTATGGGTAATCTTAGACTGCCATTGGTAGAAATGTCCGATAGTAATTTAGAAATTCTTAAAACAGCGATGAAAGAATATGGTCTGCTTTAATAATAGGAGGGTTTATATTGATAAAAGTATTACTTTGTGGATGTAGTGGAAGTATGGGGCGAGTTCTAACTGAAATAATTGATGAAGAAAGTAACTTGAGTATTGTTGCTGGTATTGATAAGAATAAAACACAACAATATTCTTATCCTGTTTTTAGTAGTTTTAGTGCTTGTAATATAAAAGCAGATGTAGTTATAGATTTTTCACACCATAGCATGACTTCTAACTTAGTTGATTATTGCATTAAGACAAAAACTCCAGCTATTATCTGCACAACGGGATTAGATGATGCAACTATTGAAAAAATAAAAGACGCATCAAAGGAAGTTCCTATTTTTAGATCTGGCAATATGTCTTTAGGTATAAATCTCATCATAGATTTAGCAAAAAAAGCAACAAGGCTTCTTAATGACAGCTTTGATATAGAAATTATAGAAAAACACCATAATAAAAAAGTAGACTCTCCCAGCGGAACAGCTTATATGATTGCCCAGTCCATAAATGAAGAGTTAGAAAACCGCAAAACCTTCACATATGGAAGGTATGGAAGATCCACAAAACGACAAGAACAAGAAATAGGTATCCATGCCATAAGAGGCGGTACTATTGTAGGTGAGCATACAGTTATTTATGCTGGAACTGATGAAATTATTGAGATAAAACATACTGCAATGTCAAAAAAAATATTCGCTTCTGGTGCAATTAAAGCAGCTAAATTTTTAATAACTAAAAAAAGCGGTTTATATAATATGGATGATTTATTATAATAAATGAGGAAATTGCATAATACATTTAAAGAATTTTTCAATACAAAATGTAGTAGAGAGAGTCAAGAAAGCTACCTACATATTATATTGAAAAATTATTAGTGTTAATTATGCAAGTTTCTCAAATAATAATATAATATTGGTTAAAGAAAGGATTGGTGCAACAAATGACAAAGAAAAACAATACAAAGGATTTTGATCTTACTAATGCATACGAAATAGCAAAGTTTATTAAAAATGCAGAAAAAACTACTCCAGTAAAGGTCTATCTTAAGGGTAATTTAGAATCTATAGATAAAGAAAATATCAAAATTTTTGGTAATGGTGATTTTTGGATGATATTTGGTCAACACGATGATGTAGCTTGCTTTTTAAAAGAATATAGTTCTTTGATAGAAGATTATGTAATAGAAAATGATAGAAGAAATTCTGCAATACCTTTATTAGACTTAAAAAACATTGATGCTAGAATCGAGCCAGGTGCTATTATTAGGGATAGAGTTAAAATTGGTAAAAATGCTGTTATTATGATGGGGGCTGTAATAAATATCGGCTCTGAAATCGGTGATGGTACAATGATTGATATGAATGCTGTATTAGGTGCAAGAGCAACTGTAGGTAATAATGTACATGTTGGCGCTGGCGCTGTTTTAGCAGGTGTTCTTGAGCCTCCAAGTGCAACTCCAGTCACAATAAAAGATAATGTTATGATTGGGGCTAACGCAGTTATATTGGAAGGAGTAACAATTGGTGAAAATTCCGTAGTTGCTGCAGGATCAATTGTAACCAAGGATGTACCTCCAAATATGGTTGTAGCTGGTACTCCAGCTAGAGTAATAAAAGAAAAAGATGAAAAAACCATCGATAAAACTCAGATATTAGATGATTTAAGAGGATAAGAAAGCGGCTAATTGCCGCTTTTTTAGTTACAAGTTACAATTTCCAAGTAAAAAAATATAGGTCACATCTTTCAAAACCATAAAGAAAGGGACCTAAGTCTCTTGCCTCTAATTTCCTACCTCTAATTCGAGTGAGTTCTTTTCTTTAGTCAACAAATGAAAAAACATAAGGGACATTTCTATAGTAATCTCCATAATTCAATCCATAACCTACAATAAACTTATCGGGTATAGTAAATCCTACATAATCTGCTTTTAGTTCTACCTTTCTTCTTGAGGGCTTGTCTAGCAAAACACAACTTTTAATACTCTTTGGATTTTTAGACTTTAAATAATTAATAACATATTTCATAGTAATGCCAGTATCTGCAATATCATCGGCTATTAATATATCGTATCCTTCTATATCTCCTTTTATATCATATAAAATCTGTACCTTCCCAGAACTTTCTGTAGAATGTCCATAGCTTGACGTAGCCATAAATTCTATTTTAGTAGGTATTTTAATTTCTCTAACTAAATCAGCTGTAAAAATAAAACTTCCCTTCAATAAAGAAACAACCAACAACTTCTTTCCTTGATAATCCTTTGTTATTTGTCTACCTAGTTCTTCAACTTTTCTTTGTATATCTTCTCTACTAAACAATATTTCTTTTCGCTTTTTTTCTATATCCATAATGTAATACCTCCATTTTTTACGTTATATTTTATTATTCTAATTAATATTAATTAAGTTGTCAATTAAGTTATTAATATTAACCTTTGAGATTGTCACATAAATAGAGATTTTTTTAATTTTTTTTTGAAAGTTGAAAAGTATTACAATATTTTAAGTTTTTAATTGTCAGTAATCAATTGAAAGTTATAGATACCCATTGTAAAATTAAAACTAATAAAGGTTTCTAAAAATGTATAGAAGGTGGTATGCTTATGGAAAACGTTAACAAAAAAATCGTAATAGCTGATTCAACACCTACAATGAAAAAATCTGTTTCAAAGGAAACTTTTGTTTTTTTAGCACTTATGATTTTATCCTTTAGTTATTTAAGTTCAAAGATGGGTATTGGAGTGATGTTTAATGTAATAATGAAAACAGCCCATGAATTACTATTGAACACAGTATTTTTAATTATGGCCATTGCAGTTTTAGCTGGCTCCTTTTCCGCTCTTCTATCAGAATTTGGTTTTATTGCACTCATAAATATGATTATTTCACCTATAATGAAACCTCTCTATGGTCTTCCTGGTGCAGCCTCAATAGGTGCTATAACTACTTATTTATCTGATAATCCTGCAATAATATCTTTATCAAAGGATAAGGGGTTTACCAAATATTTTAAGGAATATCAGATTCCTGTATTATGTAATCTTGGAACTGCTTTTGGCATGGGACTTATATTATCAACATTTATGATTAGTCAAGGTAAAGGAACTGAATTCATTATCCCCGTTGTAATAGGAAACCTAGGCGCAATATTCGGAAGCATAGTAAGTGTTAAATTTATGCTCAGGTATACAAAAAAATATTATAATGTAGACTATAATATTGTACCCTTACACTCAGAAGAAAATGTAAATTACAATAAGCTTCGAGAAATTCGTTCTGGTAATATACTGGAAAGAGCCTTGGATGCCATATTAGAGGGTGGAAAAAACGGAGTTGAAATGGGACTGGCAATTATTCCAGGGGTATTATTTATATGTACAATAGTTATGATACTTACATTTGGTCCAAGTAGTATTGAAAATGGAATAGCAGTTTATAAAGGAGTCGCCTTTGAAGGCGTAAATCTTCTTCCTAAACTAGGTAAATATCTTTCACCAATATTAAAGCCTTTATTTGGTTTTAAACATGCTGAAGCCATTGCTTTCCCTATTACATCTCTAGGCTCAGTAGGAGCAGCTTTAGCTTTAGTTTCCGAATTTTTAAGCAATGGATTGATAGGTTCAAATGAGATTGCAGTATTCACTGCAATGGGAATGTGTTGGAGTGGTTACTTAAGTACTCATGTAGGTATGATGGATGCCCTTGGCGTTAGACAATTGGCTAATAAGGCTATATTTAGCCATACAATAGGTGGTTTGTGCGGCGGTATATTTGCACACTATTTATATCTATTTTATACTTTGATATTTTAAAAAAGCGCTTGTGCGCTTTTTTTGTTAAGAAACTTAAATTTTTTTATATAAAAATTGAATATTTCAATTTAAGTAAATTCAAACAGCAGAGAATGAATTTAAAATATTACTAGTAAAATTTTAAAAGTATTAGTTAAGTTAATTACCACCTTCTATAAACTTAACCACACCTAGCAAATCGTTCTTATTCCAATCTTAAAAGTTGAATATTTTTATATAATCTTTCCACATTCTTCTTATCAACATATCCAATTTCTTTTTCAAGGGCATTTGCTGTTCCACAAGCCACCCCATACTTAATTGCATCTTCAAAGGTATAGTTCTCAATCAATGCAGTAGCATAACCAGCTACCAATGCATCACCAGAACCCACTGTATTTACTGGGGTGATTTCAGGTGCTTTAGCTTTAAAAACCCTTTCTTTAGTAGCAAATATAGCTCCTTCACTTCCTAAAGATATAACTACGATTTCTACTCCTTGTTTGCATATATATCTAGATTCATGAACTATTTCGAATTCATTTTTTAAATCGTACCCGACTAAATCTCTAAGTTCACTGATATTAGGTTTTATCATATATGGTTTTGCTTTTATTGCTTCTTCTAAAAATTTACCCGATGCATCTATAATAGGTATTACATTATTATCTTTAGCTATTTTCACCATATCTCTATAAATGGTTTTAGGAACACCTTTAGGAACGCTACCAGAAGCAATGATAATTTTACTATATTTTAAAATTTTTATATATTCCTTAATAAATCTAGTTAGTTCAACCTTTGTTACAAAGGGCCCTACCTCATTGACAGTAGTTTCGGTTTTATTAACTGGATCAATAATTGCAGTAAAATTTCGGGACTCGCCATCGATATTTACAAAGGAAGTTGAAATTCCTAGTTTCACCAGTTCTCTTTTTATATATTCACCAGAAAGTCCACCTAGAAATCCAGTGGCATTTATTTTCTGTCCTAATATAGACGCAGTTTTAGCAACATTTATCCCTTTTCCTCCCACTGTAACAGTTACATCATTTATTCTATATTTATTGTCTAGTTGAAAATTTCCTATTATATAGGATCTATCAATTGCTGGATTTAAAGTTACAGTAGTAATCATGTTTATCCCTTCTTTAACAAATGTTGATTTTTAGTAAATGGTTACCTAATATTTATATCATAATGTTAATAAATATGTAATTTGATATATATTATAACATGTTTTATCTCAAAAATAATGAAACGTCTCAAATAAAAAAGACATATATAATTGAATACTAAGATTTAAAGACAAGTAGTATTATACATTATAGAAAAGGGAATGTAAAGTTTGGATTATATAAAAAATGTAGAATCATTCATTATTTTCTTTTGAATTTATTTTAAATGTCAATGTTATTTACCTATAAAAGGGATTATCTTTACAAATTTTGTCTCTTAATATATGAATTTAAGTAAAAACTTTAATTTATATATGTTCAAAAGCCTAGAAAAACTGGGTATTTATACATGTATAAATTAAGTTTTACTATTTAAATCCCATATATTCTATTTAATAGAGGTTTAAAAATCTATTGCCCAGGAAATTATAAAATTAACTTGATGATTTATTATCTTTATCTAATCTATAAAGAATTTCTTTAATCTCTCTTAATAAAACTATTACTCTATTTAAAGAGTATTGAATAGACGTTAAAATAATTAAAAGAATAAAAGCACCAATGAATTTATAATACATATTTTTTCCTCCATTTTTATGGGCTTTAACTATTATTTTACTCCTTTTAGTTATTTTTTCAAGGGTTTATTTCTAAACCAAATCATCAAGGAAATCAGAATAACTATATTGTATTTATTTGTTATGTTGGAAATTCAAACTTTGAAATTATGTTTAGGCCTATTTTCTTATTTTGTAAATCTTTTAAAAAATAAAATCATACCTTTCCTTTATTTTCTCTAGATATCAAAAATTAATAAGGAAAAATATGATTTAGTATTACACTATATTTAGTTTTATTATTTCATTCATTTTCTAGCCTATTATTTTCCTCAGGAATTACCTTCATCTTTGATATAGAAACTTCATAGGCTATTTTTTTAAGTATCTTTTCTTCATTTATTCTTTTCTGATATTCTCTACTTTGTATTCTACCCCAAATCTTTATACGATCTCCTATTTTCATGTTTTGAGAATATCTTGCATTCCTTCCCCATGCAATACAAGGAATATAGTCGGATTTCCTATAGGGTCTATTTACTGCTATAAGCATATCTGTAATCTCTCTTCCAAATGGCGTAGTCCTATAAATTGGCTGTTTACATATATATCCATCTAAGAATATCTGATTTGGATTTGTAATATTATTTTTATCCTCCTCACTTATATCTCGAGCAAATATTGTTAATATAAGCCTATTGCTTCCATTCACAACTTTATTATAAGACCTCAATTGCCCTTCCACTTTAAAAACTTTCTGATTTTGAAAATTCAAATTTGATATTAGCCTTTCAGAAATAGTTATAGGTAAAACATCTTCATAATTGCTTAATCTTGGTATTCTTAGTTTAAAAACATAAAAACCTTCACCATATACCTCATGGCTAAATTCTAGATCTGAACATGGTATCCCAATAACAATAGCTGAATTATTTTCAAACACTCTCAAATTTCTAGCCCCCTTACGCTCCTTAAATTTCTTTGATTCTTGTGTTGTAGAGTTATTTTAAAATAACCCATAGCCAATCTACAAATATATTATTCTTCTTTTTAATAAAATAGAACAAAAGATTAGAAAATATATTTAAAAAATTAGCTTTTCTTAATAGAACTAATCTATATTATTTTTTTAGACTTTAAAGGATTTCAATGTCAATAATATATCGTATTCCTTTATACAAACATTTTTACATCAAACTTATATATTGTATCTTGAATTATTTCAATTGATACTTCATATATGAGAAATAATCCTATAACAGCTAGAAAATCCGATACCTTAAAGGTATCATATGATCTAACTTTTATAGGAAACTCCATTTGTTCAATTTCATTACCATTAGAAGTTGTTATTCCCCTTTGTATACAGCAATTAAACGATATTTTTTCATCAATATCTAAGCTTGATGCTGTTATTGTTGACTTAGAATTTAATCCATAGGTTACTACAATTTTATCCTTCAAAGTTTTAAAGTATTTGTTTAATGACTTATTATCAGAATTAATGATGCTAATTCCATTTCTCTTTAAATTATTAAACATTATTTTTTTCACTTCAACATTTTTATCTATTTCGTAATTTTCTATAAAACTATCATCTATTAAAGCATCAATTTCGAATTTCTCTATTAATTTATATAAATATTCTTCATGCAAGTTGTCAAGTATTATATAATCTAGGTTTTGAAAATTTAATAACAATTCTTCAATTCCTTTATTATCATTTATCTTTATTTTTTTACAATTTTCATTTATTCTAATAGTTTTATTATTCATCAAACCCACTTGAAATCCATTGTTTTTAAACATTGAAAATAATAAATCACTAATTATTGTATTATCATTATTTTTAATTACACCAACAAATTTTGCTCTTTTCATCTTCTAATCTCCTCCTTTGATGATATAACCCAGATTTTCCATTAGCAATTTATACCTCTAGCATGTTATTAATATCTTCTTGATATTTAAAATATAAGCTTTTAAGCATTTAAATTTACAACTCATACATAATATATTAGATATTGAATCAAATCATCTTACATCTCCTTAAAGCTCCTATAAAAAATCTAGGTATAATTATACTTCTCCATTCTAATATATTTATGTATGAAAAACATCTATATTGACTTTATCTTAATTCTACAATTTTTTGCTAAAAACATTTACGTTTTTATACATAAAAAAAGTATGGAACGTAAAATTCCATACTTATCAAAGCAATCATTGCTACTGAGTTATTGTCTATTTTCTTTTCCATTAAAAGCTTTATTACAGAAATATGCAAATCCTATGCCATAAAACCCCACTGCAATAATCATCATGAAAATTGATGTCATGGACATGTGTTTTT
>NZ_FRAG01000088.1 GCF_900142245.1 Paramaledivibacter caminithermalis DSM 15212
ATATTATCTGCTAGATTGAGTTCTAGACCATTAGCATGGAGTATAGTAGGTGCTGATCAAATGGCACGACTAAGAGTACATCGTGCCAATGGTGGGAAAGTATATGAAACAATGATAAAAAAGAGAAAAGAAAAGCAGAAAGAAAAAAGAATCGAGAAGTTAGATAAAAGAGTTGTAAAAAGAAAATTAAATAAAAAAGTAGAAGAAAAAATTGATAATATAACTGTTTTGAATATTGGGAAAAGAACTTGGGCTAGTGAATTACTCAAGTCTGTTCGTGGTGCTTAATTTCATCAGAACATAAGAATTTTTTTTAAATTTTTTTCCTACAGTATCTTGACACTATCTTTCTTTTTCTTTACTTTGCATAATGCAATGATAAAATTATAATATAATGAGGTGATTAGAATGAAATTTGGAGATAGATTGAGGGAATTAAGAAAAGAAAAAGGTTTAACTCAAGCTGAACTAGCTAAAATTTTTTCATTAGGAGAATCAACTATATCTTTTTACGAAAGTAATAAACGTACTCCCGACTATGAATTATTAAAAAAAATTGCTGATTTTTTTGATACTTCTATTGACTATCTTTTATGCCGTACAGATAAAAGAAAACCGCCAAAAGATATTTATACAACTAAGGAACTAGTTCATTTACTTCCTGAAGAATATAGAGAAGTTTTTAGAAATCTTAAAATAAAACATATAAAGTTTATCAAAAAAATGTATGAAGAAGAAATAGACCCAGAAGCACTGCTAGATGCTATGAGGGTAGTTCAAAGTGTTAGAAAAGATTTGGAAGAAAAAGAAAAGAAAAAAGACATAAAACAAGATGATAAATAACAAAAAATGAGGTGGGTTGTATGGAGAAAATATTAAATGAAATACTTAGAGAATTAAAAGAATTAAAAACAAACCAAACCATAATGCAATCTGACGTCAATAAACTACAGCAAGGTCAAAATAAAACCAATGAGCGTCTTGACCGCATTGAGAAAAAATTAGACGCCGTTTATGACCAAACTGCAAATCTTACTGAATTTAAAACTAATGCTAAACTTGACAAAATCTCTGATGACATAGATTTTCTTAAACATGAAGAATATCAAACTAAGCAAGATATTTTCAAAATTAAAAAGAATTTTGAAATAATAAAATGAGGTGTGTAGCATGGAGAAAATATTAAATGAAATACTTAGTGAAATTAAAACTATTAATCAACGTCTTGAGAATCTTGAAACTGGACAATCTAAACTTGAATCTGACGTCAATGAACTAAAGGAAGGTCAAAAGAAAACCAATGAGCGTCTTTCTAAACTTGAAGAAGGTCAAACTAATCTTGAAAATAGAATGTCTACACTAGAACAAGGACAATCTAACCTTGAAAAAAGAATGTCTACTCTAGAGCAAAGACAATCTAATCTTGAAAATAGAATGTCTACTCTAGAACAAGGACAGCAAGATATCAAAGATCATTTACTGGCTATTGAAGCTAAAAATGCCGAAAGACATCTTGAAATAATGAAAAAATTATCTAGAGACATTGAATTTATTAAACATAAAGAGTTTAAGAACGAAGAAGATATTTTTAATATAAAGAAAAATCTTGAAATAATAAAATAAATAGTTTTATTTAGAGCTAGTTAGTCTTAACTAGCTCTTTTCATTTACTACAATGATTCCATTCTCAAGTTCTATTTCTCCAATATCAATATGTATATCCTTCTTAATTATTTTTTTATCTTTAGTTTTATACATATCTTATCCCCCTTGTAGTCATTCCAGTGGCGGGTATGCGAATATATGTTCGTATTTTTATTTTACTATTAAGTCCTCTAAAATTCAAGATTGAATCGTTCGTCTTTTTCTCCTATAATTCGACATCAATAATAAATACTAATTTATACACTTTTCTTTGCTCTAATCTACTCATAAAAATATTGTATATATTCGACAATATTTACTATTTTTTTCATAGAGTATATACTATAATATTTTTGATAATTAATTAACTTAAATGCAAAGGAGGATTTTTTAGTGGAAACAAATGTTAAAACTGTGGACTCATATTTTGATGGAGGTCTTTTAGGGCTAGTTGGAGTTAGTATACTAGGGTTTTTAGTAACTTTTTTTACTCTAGGGATTTGTTTACCTTGGGCTGTAACTATGAAAGAAAAATGGGTTGCCGAGCATACTGTTATAGAAGGAAGGAGACTTCAATTTACTGGTACTGCTATGGGACTTTTTGGGCAATGGATTAAGATATTATTATTATGTTTTATCACACTTGGTATTTACGGTTTTTGGGCAAATATAACTATTAAAAAATGGGTAGTAAAAAATACTAGATTTGCTTAGAGTTCTAATAAGAAAAATAACTTTATCTAATATGGAGTTAGCATAAGTTGTTACAATCTCTTGCTAACTCTTTTTTATATATCGACGTGTTTTGACATTTTTTACATAGACAAACCTATATAATATAATTAAAATTATAATAAAAGGAGAATGCAATGTTAATTCAGGAAATAGCCGATAATCTAATAATAATGAAGAAAAATATTATTGATAATGATATTGTCTTGCCAATACCAAATGATTTTATTAAAATCAATGTGGCTTCAATTGATAATAAAGAAAAATTTATATTAGATGTTAATAGAAAAGGAACTTTTAAACTGACACGTTGTACTTATCAAGAAAGATATCAAACAAGCATTCCACTTATTAGATTAGATGTAGATACAAAACCTCATAGAAATCCTGATAATAAAGTTATACTTGGTACTCATATACATATATATAAAGAAGGTTATGGAGATAAATGGGCTTTCCCTCTTGATGAAATTGAAAATAATTGCTTTACAGATTTAAAAAATCTTACGCAAACTTTTTTAGATTTTTGTCAATACTGTAATATAGAAAATATCCCTAGTGTTCAGGAAGTGATTTAAATGATAAACTCAAAAAAATTTATAGACTCATACCTTTCATGGTTAAAAGAAAATATGTCAATAAAAACTATAAAAGATGATGTTCTTGAACTTACATCACCATTTTTAGACAGACATAATGACTATATGCAAATATATATAATTAAAACTGATAATGGTTATATATTATCTGATGATGGTTACACAATTAATGACTTAATGTTGTCAGGATTAGAATTTAATACTGCAAAGCGAAAGAAAATACTAAATACAATTTTAAATGGATATGGTGTTGAACTAGATGAAAATGATATTTTAAAAGTAAAATGTAATATAGCAAATTTTCCAATTAAAAAACATAATTTATTACAAGCTATGCTTTCAGTTAATGATTTATTTGTTTTATCTCGAAATAATGTAATATCAATTTTTTTAGAAGATGTAGAAACTTTTCTTTACAATAATGATATTAGGTATATTTCAAACGTAAATTTTGTTGGCAAGAGTGGTCTAAGTCAAAAATTTGATTTCGCAATACCTAAATCTAAGAAAATGCCTGAGCGAATAATTAAAACAGCAAATAATTTAAATAAATCTCTTGTAGAATCAATAATTTTTTCATGGAATGATACAAAAAGTGTAAGAGATAATAATACACAGTTATATACATTTATTAACGATATCGATAAAAATATATCCAACTCTTTAATAACAGCTTTTAAGGAATATGATATCATTCCTGTTAGATGGTCTGAAAGAAAAAAATATATTGAAGAATTAGCTGCTTAATATAGACATATTTAAACTGTTATTAGCAGCTTTATTTTTTCTCTCAAAAAACATATAATTAAATAAAAATCATTATTTATATAGGTGATATCATGAACGTATGCATTTACTTAAGAAAATCAAGAGCTGAGGAAAACATGTCTGTAGAAGAAGTTTTAAATAGGCATAGAACTACCCTATTGGCTTATGCGAAAAAACATAATTATAATGTGTTAGATATAAAAGAAGAAGTTGTTTCAGGAGAATCTATTGCTAGACGTCCTAAAATGTTAGAGCTTCTACAAGAAGTAGAAGATAACAAGTATGATGCTGTGCTTGTCATGGATATAGATAGACTTGGCAGGGGTAATATGCGTGAGCAAGGGCTTATATTGGAAACATTTAAAGAATTTAAAACAAAAATAATTACTCCTAACAAGACCTATGACTTAGAAAATGAATTTGATGAAGAGTATAGCGAATTTGAAGCCTTCATGGCTCGTAGAGAGCTTAAAATAATTAAGAAAAGACTTCAAAGGGGTAGACTGAAAAGCTTAGAAAGTGGGAATTATATTAGCCCTTATGCTCCTTATGGATACGATAAACAAGATAAAACTTTAGTTATAAATGAGGATGAAGCAAAAGTAGTTCGGTTAATTTTTGATTTATATGTAAACCGTGGATATGGTGATACTAAGATAGCAAGATATTTACAGGATAAAAAGATTCCAAATAAAAATGGTAACATAAACTGGGATAAAACTACTATACGAAAAATGATTCAAAATCCTACTTACACAGGCAAAGTGACGTGGAATAAACGTATATATAGATATAAAGACAATGGTAAAAGAACAAGTAAGTTTAGAAATAAGAATGAATGGACCATCTATGATGGTAAACATGAAGCTATCATTGATGAAGCTATTTTCAATAAAGCTCAAATAATATCTAAAAATAGATATACACCTCATTTGCATAGCAATAAAAAGCTTAGAAATCCTTTGGCTAATCTCGTCAGATGTGGTTCATGTGGTGCAACAATGACAACAAGAACATGTAAGGGTAAAAAGGATAGTATAAGATGTTATAAGAATTGTGGGAATAAGTCTAGTTACGTAGAGCTAGTTGAAGAAAGAGTTTTAAGTATTGTGATTAATGAATTTAAAAGAATCAAATATGAATTTGAGCATGAAAAAGAAGATGTAAATAATACAGAAATTGAAGTTTTAAAAAACACAATAAAAATAAAAAATAAAGAATTAGATACTCTTAAGCAGCAAAAAGAAAAATTATATGATCTTTTAGAGCAAGGTATATACGATAACGATACTTTTCTTAAAAGAATGAATACTATATCGTTAAAAATAGATAATACTAATAACGACATAGAAGGGCTTCATAGGCAATTATTTAAGCTTAAGGATGATTTGGATAGGGTAAATAATAAAATTCCTCATATAAACAATTCTATTGAGTTTATAGAGCAAACTTATCACAGTCTTAATGCTGAACAAAAAAATAGGTTCTTAAAAACTATAATTGATAAAGTTATATATTTTAAAGATAAAGATGCTGAAAAAAATGCTTTTGATTTAAAAGTAATACTTAAAATATAACCTCCCTATAAGCTGAAACACTTAGAAATACTATGGTGGCATGATAGGTCTGTCAATGGAATGAAAGCAGTTGCCACCGTTGTAATGAATAGAGTTAGGGTTCCTTTTGGAGAATATCATAGAGTAGGTCAAGGTGATATTAGAAAAGTAATATTTCAAAAAGGACAATTCGACTGCGTGCGTTCAGTAATTCGCGGTATATCTAATCCTCAAACTATATGGGCGAATCCCCCTGAACAAATACATTATGATATAGCTGATTGGGCATTATCTGGTAATCGATTGTTTACAGTCGGCTATTCTCTATGGTACTTTAACCCCTTTAAACCAACATGCCCATATACTTTTCCAAGGAACGGAACAGGAAGCTTTCAAGTTAGAGTAGGAGATCATTGTTTCTATAATCCTACTGAAAAATATGCACAAACTTAAAATTATACTTTTTTACCTTTTATTATCTTTTAAAAAAACTGTTAATAGCTTTAAGTATATGAATTTTTAGGGAGGTTGCAAATTAATGTTTCCAAATTATTTTTTCAGAATGCCTGTTTATCCAATAATGAACAGTCCTATAGGCGAAAATGCTATGATGGGTTTACCACGTGAACAACAAGAAGCTGAGCTAGGTCAAGATACCCCTATTACTGGTTTTGGTACTGGAGAACCTAGCTTGCAATTTGAAGCAGGTCCACCTGTACAAGATGATATTAACTATTTACAAGGTTATTTAAGAACACATATAGGTCAATATGTAAAAATAGAATTCCTTATCGGTACAAACCTTTTTATCGACAAAGAAGGTATTTTAGAAAAGGTTGGTATAAGCTATGTTGTTTTAAAAGAAGCTGGTACTGGTAATGAATTAATTGCAGATTTATATTCAATCAAATTTGTAACAGTTTCTAGAAATGGTCTAAATGCAAATAAAAAATTTTAATCGCTAATCATCAAAAAATGCCAGCATTAAATAATATGCTGGCATTTTTTGTCAGTCATTTAATTCAAGAAATTTTTTCTCTCTATTCAAGACTCCTCTCGAATAGTTAGTTGCATAGGTTTTATGCTTTTCATAATAACTTTTTAATTTGTATGGACCTCTATTGTATTCTGACAAAATTCTGTCATAATTTTCACCATAGGATTCTTTTAAGATGCTTAAGTAAATAACACCAAGACCAATGTTATATTCAGGTTCAAATATACGCTTAGGGTCGTATTTCAATCCTAATCTATGACCGTATTTTTTTGCTAACCATTTTTCAGTATCAGGAATAATTTGCATATAACCTCTGTCATTATGTTTTCCCACTTCATATTTATTAAAGTTACTCTCAAGCTTAATAACTGCTAAAATTAATGAAGGTTTAATATTGAACTTTTTAGAATAGGCTACAACTATGGCTGAGGTTTCAAGATCAAGTGGAGTATTTGCTGCTATTTCCTGAATTTGGCTTAAGTCACTGGTTATATCGAGGTCTATGTATTTTCTTACCCTTTTTATTTGGTCTAATACCTTCTGCTTACTTTCAAGTTCCTTTATTAGATTTTCCATATCATCAATCTTTCTATCTATTTCAACAGATAGAAGGGAATATTCTTTTTTCAAGCTTTCAGCCTTAGACTCTTTTATTTTGTAATGATTTTTAGTTGTATTTTGTGCATAAGTAATATATAT
The DNA here is from genome assembly GCF_900142245.1 of Paramaledivibacter caminithermalis DSM 15212. Classification (GTDB taxonomy): domain Bacteria; phylum Bacillota; class Clostridia; order Peptostreptococcales; family Caminicellaceae; genus Paramaledivibacter; species Paramaledivibacter caminithermalis. Next base: position 6,996 of record NZ_FRAG01000088.1, read on the forward strand.
AGCATTTATAATAATTATTAGTACAATTACATAAAGCATTCTTCTACCTTTCATTTTTATCCCACCTTTCTTTTATTATTTTAATTTATAAGCAACTTACCCTTTACCCTAATTAAAATCCCACGGAAATAAAGCCCATTTTATTTTATAGATTATATCTTTCTTAAATAAATAATCCATAATAAAAAACACCAATAGTCCAAATAGCTCTTAGTGTTTCTGAAAAAAAATTATAATATATTTAGAAATAATTTGCAACATATTCCATAAAATTTAGTTATTTTTTCCTTTATTCGTTAACTTAACTTATGTTAATTATGCAAGTTTATCACTTTACATTTTTTTCATAGTATTATATATTTTTTATAGAAAAATAATTATATTGAGTCAATTGAGCAAATTACATAATAAAATCTTTATAAGGCTGTGTTCAAATGGATACAAATAATAAAGTAGTAAAAAAAGTAGTATTTATATTTTTTCTTCCCCTAGCAATACTTATATCATATTTTGCTGCAAAATCCCCTATTGCCATCGAAACAATATATTCTAATAAAGTCTATAAATTAATAGGACAAACCGTAAGTAAAATAACTGGTATATTTTCTTTCTCTGTTGGAGAGTTTTTATGCTATCTTATAATTTTTATATTCATCCTAATATTAATAAAAAATGTCATTATAATAATAAAAAAAAGTGGCAATAGAATATGCATTCTGCTGAACATCTTTTTAAGCACTCTTGCTTTCATCAGTATAAGCTATTTTTTATTCATTATGCTTTGGGGTCTAAATTATCATCGGTTGCCATTTTCAGATATTTCTGGTTTAGACACAAAACCAGCTTCTATTAATGAATTGGCAGCACTCTGTGATGATTTAATAGAACAAGGAAATGCTCTTAGAAATAAAATTCAGGAAGACTCCTCTGGAATCATGAAGCTTACATATGACTATAATACTGTTTTTGATAAAGCACAATTAGGATATAAAGAAGCTGCAATTTTTTATCCCCAGTTAAAAGGTAATTACGGAAAACCAAAGGGAGTTTATTTATCTAAAGCAATGTCTATCTCTGGAATATCAGGCATTTACTTTCCCTTTACCTGTGAAGCTAATATTAATATAGAAATTCCTGCTTCAATGATACCTAGTACTACATGTCATGAAATGGCCCATCAACGAGGCTTTGCTAGAGAGGATGAAGCAAATTTTATATCATATTTAACTTGTCGTCTAAATCCCGATATTCAATTTCAATACTCAGGAACACTCCTAGCCTTAATTCACTCAATGAATGCCTTGTATAAGTATGATAAAGAAAAATTTTTCCTTCTTCGTAAAAAGTATTGTAATGGTATCAGACAAGACTTGGAATTCATTAGAAAATATTGGGAATCTTATGAGGGTCCAGTTGAAAAAGCTTCTAGCAAGCTAAATAATGTATATCTTAAATCTAATTATCAAAAAGATGGCATTCACAGCTACGGTAGAATGGTGGATTTATTGATTGCAGAATATAGACAAAAAAACAAAGGTAAATAAATTCCCTTTGTCTAATTAACCTAGTATGCTTTTATCTATATAGATTTCCTATAGTAAAATTTAATTTATACATATCAAAATATCCAAAGTTTTTGAGGATTTTTAATGTGTATAAATTAATTACTCCTGTTTTGCAAAAATAAAAGCTTAATTGGTAATGCTTCCAAAAAATAAATGTGGCATAATCTGCGCTCCTATGATATTTGTTAATTATCCCTAAAAACACTTATCAAAAGGAGGGTAAGACTATGCCCACTACTATTGTAAATTACAATGAGGAAATAATCAATTTCTTAGAAGATGTAAATTATGGAATGAGTAAACCACAATTTAATCATCTCGCTACAATAATAGAAGGCAGTATTAATATTGATGGTAAAGTATCCATTTCAAAGATTGCACAAAACATCGCAAAAGCTAAAGACAAAAGTTGCATATATAGGTTTTTGAGTAATTCA
>NZ_FRAG01000023.1 GCF_900142245.1 Paramaledivibacter caminithermalis DSM 15212
TTGAATACTATTTGGTAAGATGGAAGATTGAAACTAACTATAAATATCTAAAATCTAATTTGAGTTTCGATAAATATAGAGTTCGTAGTATCCTTTCTATAGAAAGATATTTTTTGATTGTATTTTTAGCAATCAACTTTTTGGAGTTATTTAGATTTAAATCTATTAAACCATCTATTAAAACCATTGGTGATACTATTAATTACTCCAATAGCCTTTCACATACAACAAAACAATTCACTAATTTAGTGCTAATCTTTCTAGTTTTTATTTTTCTTTATTAGATTTTGTTAATTATGCTTATCTCTAAAGGTATACGATATAGGCAAAAAAATCAATACTTTAAAAGATAGAAGATTAAAATCTGAAGTAAAAATTTCAACAATTACTTTTATAATATTATTTGGATTTATGCTTCAAATAAGAAGTTTCAATAGATTAAACCATTGGCTTTAAAAAAACAAATTTAAGAAAGTATTACCTAAAAATACTGGAGCACCTCGCATTGATGGCATTAGGCGATCTTTAAGTAAATTTGACTTAGATGGATTAAAGGAAACGCATAATCATATAATTAAAACCACTATAAAAAATAAGGTTTTTAGAGGTGGAACTATTGATGGATTAAGAGTAGTTGCTATAGACGGGGTGGAATTATTTGAAAGCACTAAAAAATGTTGTGACACGTGTCTTTCTAGAGTACAGAGAGATGGTATTACTCACTATTTTCATAGGGCAGTAGTATGTGCGACTGTAGGTTCAGATCCACATATTATCTTAGGACAAGAGATGCTTAAACCTAAAAATGATAGCTCAGAAAAAGACGAAGGCGAAATTACAGGTAGTAAAAGACTTATTAGGAAGTTATATAAACAATATCATCATTTTGCAGATATTATAGTAGCTGACGTTTTGTACTGTAAATCTACTTGGATTAAAGAAGTTCTTTCTATAGGAATGGATGTAGTAGTTAGAGTTAAAGATGAAAGGTTTCATATTGTAAAAGATGCTTTAGGCTTATTTAAATGCCGTAAGGCAGATAAAGAGTGGATTATAAAGGAAAAATGTAATGAGTATAGAAAAATTAAAGCTTGGGATGAAGATAATTTTGAAATGTTTGATTCAGATATAAAAGTAAGATTTATAAAATTTGTAGATGAAATTCATACGGGAGACAAGGTAGAAGTCAAAGAAGGATGGATTGTAACTACAGATAAAAACATCACAGTGGAGACATTATATAAGATAATGCATAAAAGATAGGATATTGAAAATAATGCATTTCGTCAATTAAAAACACAGTAGCATTTAAATCATTGCTTTTTGCATAGTCCTACGGGCGTAGAGACTGTGTTAATGTTTATAATGATAGCATTTAATTTTATGCAATTATATTTCTTTAGGCGTATTAGAGGTTTTAGAAATAAAAAAATGTTGCAAATAGATATTATTGAAGATATAAGAGATGAAAAATTTACTATAGAAGAAGACTGGATCAATCCAATATTTGGGAAAATATAATTTAAAAACAAAACTGAAAATTGATTATTAAAATTTCTTGGGGTAGGGGGAGGTGTAACTATTTTTAAGACCTATCGGTCTATAGACTTTCTAATTATTCAAGTAAATGTTAAAAAAATAAATTTTAGTAAAAATAAATTTTTAACTGGAAATTTGGTGGGAAATCTCTGGATTTTTATGATAATATTTGTTAAGTCATACTTCCTATAGAGATTTAAGTGAAGACTTTAATTTATATACGTCCAAAATCCTCAGAAACATTGTGTATTTGTACATGCATAAATTAAGTTTTACTATGTAAATTCTATATTCAAGAGAGATACAAATTAAATAATTAATGAATAAAGTTTAATTAAACAAATTGCATAATTATCTTAACCTTTCCATATTCAACTTAGTCAAGTCATAATTATGGAATTTTTTCAATAATAATTTTAAGGGCAAAGGCTTTTATTTTGATAATATTTAAGATTTTCTTAATATTAAACAATTCGACAAAATTCAACAAAAAATTATTTGCTTTTATGCTAGTATAATATTTATGATAGAGATAAATTAACTCATTGGGCTAGTTTCAAGTGCAAAAGATTTTCTTTTTGCCAAGGAACTTAAGTTTTTTACAAAAGAAATTCAGAGTTACAATTCAAGTAACAAAGAGCAAATGCAAATTATTATCAGTAAAATTTTAGAAGCAGGAATTAAGGTTTTTAGACCCAAAAGAATGACATTAAAACTTGGAATTAAAATGCGTCTTCATACGTCTCTATTCATGTAATAAACCCTTTTTTTATCTATAAATATTACTTGGAAAACTAAGATATTCTAGAAGAAGGTGAAATTAATGATTTTGATTAAATTAAAGGAGCATAGGCACTTTGCAGTACTATTGTATTACTTAGTAATATACTGTTTATATATCTATACTGAAAAAGTTACTGTACCGCAATATATTATGTATTCAAAATTAGATGACTATATCCCTTTTGTTAAAGAAATGGTTATACCCTATTTATTTTGGTACATATATATTTTTATTGCATTAATGTACTTAGGATTTACTTCAAAGAAGGATTTCTATAAATTATGCGGATTTATGTTTGTAGGTATGACAATATGCTTTATAATTTATTTATTATTTCCAAATGGACAGAATTTAAGACCTTTAGTATTAGGAGATGACTTATTATCCTATGTGATAAGATATATATATTATACTGATACCCCTACAAATTCTGCGCCAAGTATGCATGTATTAGATTCTATTGCAGTTCATTTAACAATTACAAATTGTGACAAGTTAAAGAACAATAGAATGTTAAGGCTTACTTCAGGAATTAGCATGCTGTCCATAATAGCTTCAACTGTAATGATAAAACAACATTCGATAATAGACGTATTATATGGGATAATACTTAGTCTTATAATTTACTGGGGTATTTATAAGGTAAATATTTATAAATACTTAAGCTCTAAAAAATTTATTTATGTGAATGATGTTAATAGATAATACTGTACATATTTACATACTACAAAGGCATGACTAAAGATTTTTTAGCAATCTTTAATCATGCCTATCATTATATTGACTAATTATAATGCTTTCTCCAATTTTCCTCTTAAATCACAACAGGCCCCTGCATAATTCAGGAGCCCTATATATAAAAGGGGATGACCTTTCATATGTTAAACATATGATATCAAAATAATATGTATAAAGTGTGAACTAATTGTTAACAAAATATATACCTATAGGAATGGTAGAGGAAATTTTTTTATTAATTTTTGAAAAATATTTATGGAACTAGACTATTTAATTATCTCCTTATTTTACGTGGCATATAGTTCGAGTTGGATACAACGTTAAAGTTGCTAATATAATAATATTTTGTTAAATATTTGAAACTATTTTTCATTTTAAACGTCTTAATAAATGAGAAAATTGCGTAATACATTTAAGGAATGTTTCAATATAAAATATAGTAGAGAGAGTCGAAATAAAGTCAGGTATTTGTAAAAAAATAGTAGATAACTTATGGGTACTAGGACCTATTTTACTTAAAATTAAACATTTTTTACAATTTTTTTACGAAAGACACTAAGCTTTTTATAAAATTCGTGTATAATGTGTATAAAGTACCATAAAAACGCAAAAAAGGCAAAGAGGGGATAGAGTGTGGAAATTGAAAAGCAGATGATTGATTTTCTATTATTTAACAATGATTTAGAAGGGTTTTCTATTATTAAAGAGGATGTAATAATTAATTGTAATACTAGATTTGCAGCTATGCTTGGATATTTATCTAAGGATGATTTAATAGGACATAAATTCTACGACTTAGCTTCAGATATGCAATCCAATGGCTATAATTCCTTTGAATTATACAGAATAATGGTTTATAATACATTCTCTAATGGAAGAACTAAATTTGAATATCAATTTAAGACAGTATCTGGAGAGATTCTTTGGGTACAAGTAATATTTATTGAGGAAGAATTGGAAGGAGAAAGAATTATTAATGCTATTATTAAAGACAGAACTATATGGCGAGAGATTGAATGTTCTACTAAAGAAGGAGAAAAAAAGTATACCAGCATATTTAATAATCTCCACACTCCTATGCTGATTATTGATTTAAAAGATGGTAGTATAAAGGATGCAAATTGGGCAGCATGTGATTACTATGGATATACTAAAAAAGAAATATTGAAAATAAAAATTAATGATATAAACATTCTTACAAAAAAAGAGATATTTGAAGAAATAGAGCTGGCTAGACTGGAAAATAGGAAATTTTTTAAATTCAAACATAAATTATCTGATGGTCAAATAAAGGATGTAGAAGTGCATAGTGGCCCTATAACAATTAATAATAAAATATATTTTTTATTTACAATTTATGATGGTCAAGAAAAAAAAGAAATAGCGGATAAGTATGAAATAAGAAATATGTATTTTAAGTACTTATTTGAGAATTTACCAGAAGCTATAACATTGCTCGACAATGAATTTAGAATTATAAATGTAAATAAGGGTTTTGAAGAAACCTTTATGTATTCAATAGATGAAATAAAATATAAAAATATAACAGATGTAATATGTGATGAGGCATTTTATGATGAATCAAGTTACTTTAAAAAATGTATTATGAATGGACAAATTATAAGAAAAGAAACAAAGAGAAAAGGAAAAAATGGAGAATTGCTGGATGTTGCTTTATTAGGATTTCCAATAATGAGGAATGGAGAGCAAATAGGTGCAGAGTGTATATATTCAAATCTAAGTAAAATTAAAGAGGAAGAAAAAAAAATAGAGATTTTAACTAATCTTGATAGTATTACAAAATTATATAATAGAGAATTTTTTATTAACAAATTGAATTATGAGATTTTTAAAAGAGAAAAAAATAAGGAATACGATAAAAAGCTGGCTATATTATTTTTAGATATAGATGATTTTAAGGAGATGAACGATACCCTTGGACATTTAATAGGAGATGAAATTCTTAGGAAATATGCCAAAAGATTAGCAGAATGTATAGATAAAAATGATGTGATTGCAAGATTTGGAGCAGATGAATTTATTATTTTATTACCTACAATAAGTGATTCTGACCAAGCAGTTAATATGGCACAAAGGATTTTAAATGTTTTACATCCCCCATTTATTGTAAATGACTATGAACTTAATATAATGACCAGTATTGGTATATCAATATACCCCGATGATGGAACAGATTCTACAACACTTGTTCGAAATGCAGATATTGCAATGGATAAATCTAAAGAAGCAAAAGACAGTAAATTTACAATTTTCAAACCAATACTTGACAGAGAGATTCAAGAGAATTTTCAAATCAAGAATAACCTTCGTCATGCTATTAGTAAGGATGAGTTATTTTTAAATTATCAGCCAATATATTCTGTTTTGACAGAAAAAATAATTGGTGTAGAGGCTCTATTGAGATGGAATTATGAAGGGAATAAACTTATTCCTCCATCGAAGTTCATACCTATAGCAGAAAAAAGTGGAGAGATAAAATTCATTGGTGAATGGGTACTTAGGAATGCTTGTAAACAAAACGTTTTATGGCAAAGATTGGGACACGAACCCATATTTGTATCAGTGAATGTATCGGTTCTGCAGTTAGAGGAGCCTAATTTTTATAAAACAGTTAGTAGAGTATTAAAGGAAACAGGAATGGAAGCAAGATATTTAATGCTAGAAATCACCGAAACAATTCTTACCCAAAATAGTACTAAGGTTATCGAAATAGTTAAAAAACTCAATGACTTAGGTGTACGATTAGCTATAGATGATTTTGGGACAGGTTATTCTTCACTATGGCAGCTTAGTGAACTTAATGTTAGCAAAATAAAGATTGATAGAGTATTTGTAGATGGTATAAATAAAAATTTCAACAAAGGTAAAATTATTAAGGCTATTATATCAATGGCAAAAAGCTTAAATATTGAGACTATAGCTGAAGGAGTAGAGACAGTGGAGCAGTTTAGATTCCTAAAGCAGAATAGATGTAATATGCTTCAAGGATATTTGTTTAGTAAACCAGTAGCTCCAAAAAAAATAGAGAGTATGTTAAGTAAGAACTATGGTTGGTATCCATTTAGAAAATATAATTAACTTCACCGATGATAGGCGAGGTATGGGTATAGGGAAAAGAAGAAATTGAACAAAAATAAAAATGATACGATTTTAGTGAAAAATAGAAAAAAATAAAATAAAAAATCAAGAAAGTGGAAGCTGTAAATATACAGCATCCACTTTTTAGTTAATTTAACTAATTGTGTTTTCTACCCCAAGAATTTTAACATTTCCTTTTAGTTTATACAATAAACCTGTTTTTTTATATGATAAGTTTATACTAATGGTTGAAGAAGTTGAGTTATCCAGATATAATAATAAGCTGAAGAATTAAAAATAGACTATTAAGCTATCTAAACATGACCTTAAAATCTGTAACCTTCAACTAAAAAAGAGGCATGGCACGTTTTTGCTATTAGGGAGTGATTTAAAATGATGGGAAGAACTCACTATACATTAGGTATTTTATATTATCTTTTATTTTGCATGATACCTATATTCACAATGGTCAAATTTTCTAGCCTTAAAGAAATAGTGATTGGTATTTTAGCTGCATCCATCGGTGCAGTGTTCCCCGATGCCGATTCTGACCACAGCTTAATAAATAATAAAAATCCAATTTTTAGGACTTCAAATAGAGTAGTAAATCATTATAAGCAATTACTAAAAAAAATATTTGCTATTGTTTTTTTTGGTATTCCAGCCACATTTATGGCGTTTTATATGTACTATTATAAAAACTATTCAGTAGTACTTATGATATTTACATTCATACTTATTATTCTATCTATAAAGGGTGCAGCTGTAGGAGAAAAAATATATATACCTATTTTTACAGAAGGTTTAAGAGCAATAAATAGTGGAGCGGCTAGAGCAAAAAAAATATTTATGATGATTGTATATTTAAGTGCAGGTATTACGTGTATTTACCTTAGTAAAGGAAGTGTTGATGGAATAATATGGGGCTTAATATTTATTATAATAGCAATATTTCCCCATAGGACCTTTTTACATTCTCCAGAAGGAATTATTTTAGCAACAATCGGAGTAAAATATCTAGAAAAAAGAATAATGTTTGCTAATATTTCTACGGCTTTTTTTATTGGATATTTCAGCCATTTGTATCTAGCAGATATTTTTACAAGTAGTGGAGTTCCTATATCTACTATACCTTTAATATTAAGAAAGACCAAGCTACATAGTAAATTTAAAAGATACAAGACATATATGATAGTCTACACAATTCTAAATAAGAAATTATCGATACCATTAATAAAGACAGGAAGTAAATGGGGAAGTGTATTAGAGGGGATTTACGTTTTTGTGTTGTTTATACTTTTATTTTCATTAATTATTAATAATAAAGGATTTACATAAATATAGATAACTTTAAGGTTTAATGGATTTAAAAGAAAAAATGTAGATAGTGTAGGATAGTTACTTTAAAATTCTTTTAAAATGATATATAATTATATTATAATAGTAAAGTTTTTCCTTTTGGAAAAAGGCAAACCTATAGAAATATAGGGACGCAAAGCCACAGGTCTAAGGAAGTGATGCTTCTATGACGGCTGGGCTGCCCGGAGGTGTTTTTTGTGAAAAAATTTATATTAACAGTTATAATTTGTCTATTTTTATTACCATATGTATCCTTTGCTGAATCAGGCTTTAAAATCAATTCAGCGACTCTTACACCAGGATATGACATAGGTTTATCTTTGAAAAATGCTAAAAAATTAGGAATTGATACTATTAATCTTTCTGTAAAGATAGATATAGACTCTATAAAAAGCAGTAAAGCAAAAATATCTTCTGAAGAGAAAGAAAATCTAAAAAATTCATTGAGGAGAATATCAAATAAAAGATATAGAATATTTATCGAATTATTCCCATGGATAAATGACGGGGAAAATGTTGAGACAGAGTACAATCCAAGTAATAAGAGGGTATTTTTTCGTACATGGGCGAAATGTATTTATGAGGTTTTAGAAATATGTAAGGATTATGAAATAGAGGGATTATTAATTGAGAATAATTTTATAAGCCTTTACCAATATGAACGTAATTGGACAAAAATAATAAATAATGTGAGAGAAAAAACTAACGCTAAAATAGGATTTAAGATTAATTGGTGGTATAATGCCGATTGGGATCCAGAAAGTTATGAATATTATAGATCACTTTTTAATCTTTCATACTTAAGGAAAGTGGACTTCATTAGTATACCCGCATATTTTGAATTAGCTGATCAGCCTACTGATAATGTAGACCAGTTAGTTGAGGCTTGGAAATCATCAAAACGATATGATAGAAAACAACCTATATATGAACAGATAAAAAGACTATCAGAGCATTATGATAAAAAGATATTCTTTGGAGAGGTTGGATATACAAAATATAGGGGTACTACTGTAGAACCTTGGAACTATAGTTTAAATTCTAAGATAGATAGAAAAGAACAAGCAGCAGCCTTTGAAGCATTTTTTCAAACATTTAAAGATAGTGAATTTGTTTTAGGATACTCATTATTTCAAATTGGAGTATACGATTCAAGATATTATTTTATGGATAGTGGTGATGTAAAAAATACAATTAAGTATTATATAAAACAATGAATATTTTAAAGAAGAAATTCATATTTAATAAAGCAGCCATAGGGCTGTTTGTTTTTGTTTATATGATAAAATATATAAACATAAAAAAAGGAATTTATACTTTAAAGTCGAATGTTGTAAAAGGGGTTTTAGTATAAAGCTTAAGGAGATGTAAATTCATGAAAAAAATTATAGCTATTATTTGCATCATAACGGTAATATTATGTATTATTATATTTAATATATTTAATTATTTTTCTAAATCTGATATCATAGATGAAAAAGAGCTTATTGACGAAGAAAAATTTACACAAGATTATTTAGAAAAAGAAAAAATTTGCTTGAAATTTATAAAGGAAAGTATGTCTTCAAAAAGTGGGGGCATACATACTAATTATTTAGAAAATCATAAAATAGAAGAAATGGCAAGCGGACATGAAATATTATCAGAGTCAGAGGGACTCATTATGCTATATTATGTTGAAATTCAAGATAAAGATGAATTTGACAAACATTTTAATATAGTAAAGAATAAGATGATAGATAAAACTGGTCTGGTAAAATGGAGAATAAAAGAGGATAATTATGATATAGCTATCAGTAATGCTACAATCGATGATTTGAGAATAATTCGTGCATTGATATATGCCTATGATATTTGGAAGGATAAAGAATATTATAAAACTCTAAAAAAAATTAGTGAAGCATTGCTTAAATATAATATATATGAAGATTGTTTGAACAATTATTTAGATATGGAGTATAAACATAAATCAGAAGAAATCGATGCAGCTTATATAGATTTATATACAATAAAACTCCTTTCTAGCATTAATAATAAATGGGATAAAGTCTATAACAAAGGATTAAATATTATAAATAAGGGATATATATCTAATAAGTTTCCATTATACCAAAAGACCTATAATATAAGCAAAGATAGGTACCAAAAGAGAAAAGTTATAAATTCTATAGATGCTTTTTTAGTTGTATTGCATCTTAGTGAAGTTGGATTAGTTAAAAATGAAACTATTGAATGGATAAGAGATCAAATGAAGGATGACGGCCGTATTTACGGAGAATATGATATTAAAACTGGAACTCCTGCTGGGAATGTAGAAAGTACTGCTACATATGCAATTGCTGCAAGGATTGCAAAAGTCATAGGAGATGAAGCCTTATATAAGGCATTGATTAATAGGATGTTATATCTGCAAGTAGGGGATAAATCCAGTCCTTTATATGGAGGCTTTGGGGATGTAGATACACTAAAGGTTTATTCCTTTGATAACCTCCAAGCACTATTAGCTTTAAACTTTAGGAGGATAAAATGACAAGAAATAGACATATTGATATATTCTTTTTACTTTTAATCATAGAGATATTTACTATTACTACGCTACTTATATTGAATGTAAAAGAAATTACTTTTACTGACTATGTTTTGTATATGCTGATTTTTCTTATAATAGTTATATCCTTCTATTCAAACTTGATAACGGGATTAATAACAAGTGCATTTTTAGTATTTGGGTATGGGAGCTATATGTTATATCAAAGTCTATTTTATGAAAAATCAAGTATTGGAAATAGTTATTTTTGGATTGTATTATTCCCTTTATCAGCATTTATATCTGGGAGATTATCCGATTCTATAAATGAGATACGAAATAAAAATATGAAATTTGAGAAGCAGGTAAAGGAGCTAGTAACAGTAGATGAAATAACTGGATTTAATAATATAAAAGAATTTTATAAAGATTTAAATGAAGAAATGAGTAGATCAAAGAGACATAAATTTAGTTTAGTAGTAATGTTAGTTGAAATTCAGTATTTAGAAGAATTAATAGGTATTTATGGAACAGATAAAATCAATAAGATATTTAAGATCATATCAAATATAATTGAAAAGGTTACAAGAACAGAGGATAAAAGATACAAGATAGATGAAGATTTATTTGCTGTAATAATGCCTAATACAGATATAAAAGGTGCAGAGATAGTTAAGGAACGATTAAAAAAGAAATTGGAGGATATTGAAGTAAATCATGGCAGTCAGACAAAAACATATAAATTTGATTTTAAAATTGCAGTTTTGCAGTATAATGACAGAATAACCAATTCCTTTGAGTTTAAAGAATTAGTTCAAAAGGAGCTTGAATATGACATTTAGAAGGGTATTAATATTTTTTTCAGTATTAATATTATTCTTAGCTTTGGTGCAACCCCTACAATTAGTAAATGCTGAAGAAAGTAAAAAGAAAGTCCTATTGATATATGACAGAAGGCAAATTTTTGGTTATATAGAAGATATTGTAACTTCTTATAAAGAGCTATTTGGGCATTTTGATGTTGAAGTTTTAGAAGAAAGTCAAGAAAATTACAAAAAAGGACAAGCGGAGGATTTTGATTATATATTTGTTATAGGAATAGAAGGAAATTTTTCTAATTTGGAACTTATAGAGGATTTAAAGAAAACTAAAAAAACTGTTTGCTGGATAGGAAAGGGCATAGAAAAACTTTTAGAAAATAATGAAAATTTAAGTTTTAGATATAAAGGTGAGTCAAATGATTTAGTAAAAATACTTTATGGGGAGAAAAGCTTTGATACAGGATTAATTGATGAATTTGTAATTGTAGACAACCTTTCTCTAAAAGCCAAAGTTTATTCTTGGCTAAGTGATGGAAATAATAGATATCCATACATACTTAGAGAAAATAACTATTGGTACGTATCAAAAACAATCACTTATTCAGTACTATTTTATATATTTGCAGATGTTTTGTATGATCTATTTAATGAGTACAGTATTGAGAAAAGTCGAATATTTATAAGGATTGAAGATGTACATCCCTTCAGGGATACAGATAAATTAAGGGCTATAGGAGAATATTTAAATAGCAAGAATATTCCCTTTATGATAGCAATGATACCTGCTTATAAAAGTCCTAAATCCTCTTATATAACTTCTTTGAAAGAAAAGCCTGAGTTTATTGAAACCATAAAATATTTGCAAGAGCTTGGAGGCAGCGTAGTTTTACATGGATATACGCATCAAGCCTTTGGAGGAGAGTTAAGTGGAGAAGGATTTGAATTTTGGGATGGAATAAATGATAAGCCCTTGGATTTAGATATAGAAAAATGGATACATGAGAGAATTGGTTTAGGAATACAGGAAAGTATAAAAAATGGTATATACCCCTTAGCCTTTGAGGCTCCCCATTACGCTATTAGTCAAAGAGGATATAAGGTGCTTAAAAAATATTTCTCAACCTATTGCGGACATGTTCAAACAAGTGACCAAGGATTTACTACAACAAGCTATCCCTATAATCTTTATGATACTGAATTGTTTAATAAATTAGTACCTGAGAATCTTGGATATGTAGACCCTGATAATCCTTTAGTTATAAATGAAATTAAAAATAATTTAAAGCAAGTTTCTGTAGTTAGAGGCTTTACAGCAGGAGTATTTTTTCACCCGTATTTGGATATAAAATATCTAAAGGAAATAGTTGAAGCCATAGAAGCTGAAAACATAGAATTTTATGATTTGAGGAAGGAAGACAACTGGGTTAAATGGGAAAATATAACCATAGTATCGAAGAATGGAGAAATAAAGACGAATTATGCAAAAAAAGATGAGGATGGTCCAATTAAAGGCTCCTTTAACATAGGAACAAAGGTATTGATAATTTTTGTATTATTTATTAATATAATGTTTTTCATTATTTTGATTAGATCAAAGAAAAGGGCTAATAAATATTTAATAGGAGATTGATAATATGGGACTGAGTCTAGTAGATTATCTTTTTTTATATTCTTTGCTTTCCACATGGCTTCTTTTACTTATGAACATATTTTTAACCTTTAGTGGATATAGGTTTTATACGATTTCTTCAAGTAAAAAAATAGATATACTCAAGGAAATGACAGAATTTCCAAGCGTGTCAATATTGATACCAGCCCATAATGAAGAAAAAGTTATCGGTAAAACTGTAAAAGCTATGTTATCCCTTAATTATCCAGAAGATAAATTTGAAGTAATTGTTATAAATGATAATTCCAGTGATGATACAGGAAAGATATTAGAAGAACTAAAAAAAACCTACAGCAATAAAAACCTAAGGATTATTACTACCGATAAAATAACTGGGGGTAAAGGCAAATCTAATGCATTAAATATTGGCTACCAAAACTCTAAAAGTGATTATATTGTGGTTTATGATGCTGATAATACACCAGAAAAGCTGGCTTTAAGATATTTGGTATATGCCATAACTAATTCAAAGGATTTAGGTGCGGTAATAGGCAAGTTTAGAACAAGAAATAAATATAAAAATATTTTAACAAGATTTATAAATATTGAAACTTTAAGTTTTCAGTGGATGGCTCAAGCGGGGAGATGGCAGTTATTTAGGCTATGTACTATTCCAGGTACAAATTTTATTATCAGAAGAAGTGTGATTGAAGCACTTGGTGGATGGGATATACATGCTATAGCAGAGGATACTGAAATTAGCTTTAGGATATATAAAATGGGATATAGGATTGGATTTATGCCCTTGGCTGTAACATGGGAGCAGGAACCAGAAAAGCTTAGGGTATGGTTCAAGCAACGAACAAGGTGGGCAAAGGGTAATGTATATGTACTTCTTAAATATTTAAAGAACATATATAGAGAAAAAACTAAAAGCGTTTTATTTGATTTATATTATTTCTTTTCAGTATACTTTCTATTTCTATCATCGGTAATATTATCTGACATAATTTTTATTTTAGGATTATTTACTGATATAAAAATAAGCTTATCAAGCAATTTTTTTGTGATTTGGATTCTTGCCTATATTCTGTTTATTCTTGAGGTTAGCATAGCATTAACCTTAGAGAAGGGGGAAAGTAATTACAAAAATATTATATTGGTTGCTCTTATGTATTTTTCATATTGTCAGTTGTGGATGATAGTAGCTATTAAAGGAATGATATTGTATTTTAAGGATGTATTATTTAAGCAAGAAACTAAGTGGTATAAGACCGAAAGGTTTTAAGTGAGGTGAAGAAATGAAAAAATTCATTTTTATTATTTCCTGTATAGTTTTTTTAAGCACCTTAAACTCTACTTTACTATATACCTATGGAATGGCAAATGAAAAATACGTAATTCAAGCTGGTGTGTTTAAAAATCGATTTAATGCCGATAAAGTATATAATCTTTTAGTAAAAAATAATTTTCCTGCATATAAGCGACAAAAAGATAAGATTTGGGTTTATGTAGGACAATATGATGATAAATTAGAAGCTGAAAAAGCTCTTAGCAAAATCAAAAAACTGGGGATTAATGGATATGTAAAAAAAATATATAGTACAGTAAATTCCAATATTACTAATAATGTTAGTGTTGTTCCAAAAACACCTAAAATAGAAGTCAAAAATGATAGTGAAATACAATCTAAAAATTATCACTTAAATAATGATGTAACGATAAAAGGTATTTTTGGAAGCTACACATTTTTTATAAACGTTGATAAATATTGGGAGATTAAAAATAATGCTTATTTGGAGTTGATTTTTAGTCAGAGCCAGATAAAGAATTATAAGAATTCTACATTAACAATTGAAATTAATAACTTTCCTATTTATAGCGTACTTTTATATGATAAAGGTGTTAATAGAGAGAGAATAAAAGTACCTATTCCATTAGATAAAATTACTGAAGGATATAACGAAATAAAAATAAAGGCTTATCATAGAATTACAGATGAACCCTGTTCCGATATTATAAACCCTGGAAACTGGATAGTATTTCACAAAGATTCATATGTTCATATAGAATTTATAGAAAAACCAGATAGCTTAAGTATAATTGATTATCCATATCCTTATTTAAAGGAAAGTAAGAATAAACCAATAGATAATGTAATAATTGTTCCAGATAATTATTACAGTCATGAGCTAAATGCAGCTATGATTTTAGCAGCCAATTTTGGACAAAGATATCCTTATACAAAATTTGATACAAATGTTTTAAAATTTAGTGAGGCTACTAATAAAAACAATAGTAATATTATATATATTGGCAGTAAAGACAATACTCCACAAGAGATATTATCACTATTATCCCATGAAGAAATTAATTCTATTTCAGATAAGGCATTGATTAAGGAACTTAAATCTCCATACAATAGTAATTACAAAATTTTACTAATATTATCAAATAATGATGAAAGTATGTTAAAGGCTGTAAAAGCATTATCAAATGACAAGATGATTTCTCAAATGGACAAGTCATACCAATTTATACCTAATAAAATTAGTATAGATGCAGAAAACACTCCTGAATCTGAATATATTTATTTAGAAGACTTGGGTTATTCAAATATTAAATTAGAAGGAATATTCTATCAAAAAGCTACCTTTGGGGTTAATATACCTAAAGATTGGATTATACAAGAAGGGGCACTTTTACATATTGATATGAGATATTCTGAGGTTCTGGATTTTGATAGGTCTTTATTAACGGTATATTTAAATGATGTTCCTATTGGTAGTAAAAAATTATATTATGAAAATGCAAATAATGATGTATTAGAAATAAAAATTCCTAAAGAAGTTAAGGACAATGACTATTATAACTTGGAAATTGTGTTCTATTTTGAATTAAACAGCCAAGATTGTGATTATAGAAGAGATATTAATTCTTGGGCATATATTTCAAATAGCTCTTACTTATATTTACCCCATGATAAAAGAAAAGATAGTTTTTTTGAGAATTATGAGAGTCCCTTTATTAAAAATAAAAAATTCAATGATTTATTGATAATAGTACCTGAAGATATGAACTCTTATGAGATGACAGTAGTTGCAAGTATAGTAAGTGCATTAGGACGTAATGTCAATAGCTTAGAAAATATAGAGGTAACAACCTTGAAGGAAGATACAGATAAGTTTAAGGATAAAAACTTAATTATTATTGGTACCCCAGATAGAAATGATTTGATTAAAGATATAAATGAGCGATTATATATTAAATTTGATAAGAACTTTAGTCAGTTTTTATCAAATGAAAAGATTACATTATTAGATGATTATAATAATAATCTATCTTCTTTACAATTAATAAAATCACCCTTTGATGAAAGCAAGAAAGCCCTTATAGTTACAGCAACTAAGGATGAAGGATTAAACTGGGCTAAAGATTTTTTAACTGATTTTGAATTAGTAGATAGATTAAAGGGAAATGCAGTAGTTATAGATAAATCTGCTAATATTCAATCCCAATATTATGGAGTAGTTAATGATGAACAAAAAGATAGACAAATGGATAGACAGGACGATAAAGATAAAATAAATACGAAAAAATATATCACAAAAATGATAGCAAGTAAACAAGTTAGGAATTATATTATTTTTGTAATATCTATTTTATCTTTTATCATAATTAGCTCTATACTGATAATGAGAAGGAGAAGATAATCCTATAGAAGATTGGAGAGATGATTTTGAATGAGAAGGAGATATTTACACGAAATATTGAATCTTTAGCCCTTCGTTCCCTTCTTTATGAAGTTTCGGCCTCCCCAAAGCCAGGATTAGTAGACAGGAATAATAATGGGGCCCATAATGATATGGATTTTTACACTTTTATTGATAGTAGTTCTGTTCTGGGAGAAACTTTTTATCACTGCACATTAACGGGCATAGAACATAAGGATTCTAGTAAGACCTTGTTAAAGGCTATTCGTCCCTTTGGTATTAGAGGCGAAAAAAAAATGTTTGCAATTACAAATAATGTTAATACTCATAAAGGGTTAGTTTTTTCACTAGGTATCATATGTGCAGCTATAGGGTATCTTTATCAGAAAAAACCAAACCGTAGATGGCATGCTAATGATATTTGTGAGCAAGTAAAGTATATGACTGAAGGTTTAGTTGAAAGGGAGTTAATGAATAAGAACTTCAAAAATCCAGTAACTTATGGTGAAAAATTATATATAAAGTATGGAGTTACTGGAATACGAGGAGAAGTGACATCGGGTTTTCAAACTGTTTTAAATCATGGATTACCTATATTAAAGGAATTGATGGAATCAAGGGTTGGAACTTTTAATGATAGATTAGTTCAAACTTTATTAAATCTAATGACTCATACAGAAGACTCAAATATTCTTGGACGCCATAATCTTGATATGCTTAAGAGGGTACAGAATGAAGCAAAAAGAATCATTGAGTTAGGTGGAATTTTTTCGCCAGAAGGTATCAAAGCTATTAAAGAGTTTGATAATTGGTGTATAAAACACTGGGTTAGCCCTGGAGGGTCAGCAGATTTATTGGCTGTTACGATAATGTTATTTTTGATAGAAAAATTATAATTTTATATTGCAATACAATATAGTTTTATGTATAATGATATTGATAAACGTTTTCCATGATAATTGCTAGGCTCGTTATAGATACATGTAGTATGCTATAGATGAGATAGCAAGATGGGAATAAGCATTTTATTTAGAATGTATAATTTAATCATATGTGTATTGGCAAGGAGAAAGATAACTTATTTGTTAAGCTTTCAAAGGTCAGTATGTAAAATTCTTAGTATTTCTAAGGGTTTTATATGCTGACTTTTTTTGTTGTTTAGATACAACGATTGTGTAATTACATAAAATAGTTAACTATATAGAGTATTAAAAAGCCTTTAGCTTGGAGGAGAAAATATAATGATGTTTAGTGATTTTCAAGTTAACCAAATAGATATTAGTGAGAAAAAAATAAGGGAAGAAGTTATAAAGCTATTACAACAAAATGATTTGTCTATAGACACATCTTTAGAATTGATGATAGGTGTTTTTGATGCAGAAAAACTAATTGCTACAGGTGGGATTAAAGCCAACACATTAAGATGTATAGCAGTTGACAAGAAATATCAAGGTGGAAAAGCGTTAAACATGCTAATGAGTGAGCTTATTAAACTTCAGTATCGCAGAAATATTAATGACATATTTTTATTTACTAAGCCTTCAGCTAAAAATAGCTTTGAATTTATGGGTTTTTATGTTGTTGAAGAAATAGATGGTAGCGTGGTTTTAATGGAAAATAGACCCCATGGATTAAAAGAGTATTTAACTAACTTATCTAAACTTAGGGTAGAGGGTAACAAAATAAGTGCAATAGTTATGAATGGCAACCCATTTACATTGGGACACAGGTATTTAATTGAAAGGGCTGCTAGGGAAAGCGACCATTTACATGTTTTTGTTTTATCGTCAGAGGAATCAACCTTCCCTTATGAAGTTCGAATGAATCTCATAAATGAAGGAACTAAGGATATAAAAAATTTAACAATTCATAAAGGTGGTGACTATATAATTTCAAATGCCACCTTCCCCTCCTACTTTATTAAGGAGAAATCAGATATTCTTCATATCCATACTATGTTAGATGCAAAGATTTTTGGAAAATATATTGCACCTTGCCTTGGAATTAATAGGCGTTATGTCGGTGAAGAACCGTATTGTGAAACAACAAATATGTATAATCAAACATTAAAAAAGCTACTTCCAAAGTATGGAATTAAAGTAATAGAAATTTCAAGAAAAACCATCGATGACGTATATATTAGTGCATCAAATGTTAGGTCATTTATTGCAAAGGGAGAAATTGATAAGGTTAAAAGTCTGGTTCCTAATTCGACCTATTCATTTTTGACTACAGAAGAGGGACAGCAATTAATTAATAAAATCAAAACATCTTTAAATAAAAGACATTAATGATGATAAAACTTAAAGGGGTGACAAAATGGAAATCATAAGAACAGGCATGGCAGGAACAATGGAATCAAGTGATATAAATGTAGTTATTGAAAAACAAGAAGCGAAAGGAATTAAAATTTATTTAAATAGTTCAGTTGAAAAACAGTTTGGGGACCAAATTAGAAAGGTGATTTTAGAGACCCTTGAAGATTTAAAGGTAACGAATGTAGTTGTTAGGGCAGTTGACCGTGGAGCATTGGATTGTACTATACGTGCTAGGGTTCAAAGTGCAGTTATGAGGGCAGCAAATAAGGAAAATGAACTGGATTGGGAGGTATTATAGATGAAAAAGAGACTTAGAAGGACAATGATGTATGTTCCTGGTAATAACCCTAATATGCTTGCAGAAGCCCATATATATGGAGCAGATTCATTGATGTTTGATTTAGAAGATTCTATTTCTCTTTCAGAAAAGGATTCTGCAAGACTTTTAGTCTATAATGCCATAAAAAGTATTGACTATGGAGAAACAGAGATAGTTGTAAGAATAAATGGATTAGATACTCCATTTGGACGCAACGATATCAAGGCTATGGTAAGAGCGGGAGCAGATGTCATTCGTTTACCCAAAACAGAGACAGCTAAGGATGTATTAGATGTTGAAGAAATAATTGAAGAAGTTGAAAGAAATAGCAGTCGTCCTATAGGCTCTACAAAAATGATGGCTGCAATTGAGAGTCCTTTAGGAGTAATAAATGCAGTTGAAATTGCGAAAGCAAGTTCAAGATTAATTGGTATAGCCATCGGAGCTGAAGACTTTGTAACAAATATGAAAACAAAGAGAAGTCCAGAAGGAATAGAACTACTATATGCAAGAAGTCAAATTTTAATAGCTGCTCGTGCAGCAGGTATTTGTGCATTAGATACTGTTTATTCTGATGTAAACAACGAGGAAGGTTTCCGAAAAGAGGTTAAACTGATAAAGCAATTAGGCTTTGATGGAAAATCCATCATTAATCCAAGGCAGATTGCTCCAGTTCATGAGATATATGCACCAACTGAAAAGGAGATAGAACATTCAAAAAGGGTGATAAGAGCAATAAAAGAAGCTGAAGAAAAGGGGTTAGGAGTAGTTTCGCTAAAGGGTAAGATGGTTGATAAGCCAATTGTAGAAAGGGCAGAAAGAATATTAGAACTAGCAAGGGCATGTGGCATGGAGAAGGAGGGAGAATAAGATGAAAAATTCAATTGGAAGAGAAATTCCTGAGAAGATTGTAGGATATGATAAGTTTAAGTGCTACTGTTCCCCCTTTATAAAAGAGCCTGTTGGGAGAAAAGCCTCTCCTAAGCTAAGGCAAGTAAAGCCAGGTGATAAAAAAGTTGTAAATAGCTTAGAAGAAGCTATAAAAAAAGCAGGTCTAAAGGATGGAATGACAATTTCCTTTCATCATCACTTTAGAAACGGTGATTACATAATAAATATGGTAATGGATAAGATTGCTGAAATGGGAATAAAGGATATAACCATTGCTCCGAGTTCTTTAACTACTGTCCATGAAACATTGGTAGAGCATGTAAAAAGCGGAGTAATTTCAGGAATATATACTAGTGGAGTAAGAGGAAAATTGGCTGAAGAAATTTCAAAAGGAATAATGGAAAAACCGATAATTATTCGTTCCCATGGGGGTAGAGCAAGGGCTATAGAAGCAGGAGAAATACATATAGATGTAGCATTTCTAGGGGTTCCTAGCTGTGATGAATATGGTAATGCCAGCGGTAAAGGAGCTAAAACAATATGTGGCTCTTTAGGATATGCCAAAGTAGATGCTAAGTATGCAGATACAGTCGTTCTTATTACCGATGATTTAGTTTGCTACCCTAATTTTCCTGCAAGCATTTCTCAGACTGATGTAGATTATGTTGTTGTGGTAGATTCAATTGGTGACCCAAATGGAATAGCTTCAGGTGCAACTAGATATACAAAAAATCCCAAAGAACTTTTAATTGCAAAATATGCCAGCAAAGTCATAGTAAATTCAGGATATTTTAAAGAAGGATTTTCATTTCAAACTGGTTCTGGAGGTTCATCTTTGGCGGTTACCAGATTCCTAAAGGAGATAATGAAAGATAGGGGCATCAAAGCAAAATTTGCATTAGGTGGAATAACAAAACCAATGGTTGAACTTTATGAAGAAGGACTTATAGAGCATTTGTTTGATACACAAACCTTTGACTTAGTATCATGTGAGTCAATATTCCAAAATCCTAATCATCATGAAATAGACGCATCTATGTATGCAAATCCACATAATAAAGGGAGTTTTGTAAATAAGTTAGATGTAGTTATACTGAGTGCCTTAGAAATAGATACCAGCTTCAATGTCAACGTAATAACTGGATCAGATGGAGTTATTCGAGGTGCATCTGGAGGGCACTCCGACACAGCAGCAGGTTCAAAGATGTCAATAATAGTTGCTCCCCTCATAAGAGGGAGGATTCCAACTGTAGTAGACAATGTTAATACAGTTGTAACTCCAGGTGAAACAGTAGATGTTTTAGTAACAGACAGAGGAATAGCAATTAATCCAAAGCGAAAAGATTTAATGGAAAATCTTAAAAATAAGGGATTGCCTATTGTTACGATTGAAGAATTAAGGGATATGGCACTAAAAATAGCTGGTAAGCCAAAGCCAATCGAATATACTGATAAAGTTGTTGGTGTAGTTGAGTATCGTGATGGAAGCATTATTGATGTCATAAGGCAAATAAAGTAGGGACTGATTACTTTATGAATACCAATGAAAACATTAATATTATCTTACTAAATAGAGAAAGGCGTACTATCTATCAGAAAAAGCTAGTTAAAGAATACAAAAAGACCTTAATAACTTTTAAATTAAATATACCAGGACCCCAAAAGGATAGTCAGCTTTTTAGAAGGATATTCAATAATGGTTTAACCCAACTTAAAAATGTATTAAAGAAAGATAGCATAAACATTGTATTTGAAAGGGCTATTTTTAGAGATACTGGTCCAGAGGCTTTCATAATAGTAGATGCACAAGCAGAAAAGATAAAAATTCTTTGTATTGAAATTGAAGAAAAAGATGGTTTAGGTAGAATATATGATTTTGACGTCTTTGATTCATCTGGGAAAAATATTGGGCGTGAAATAGTAGGAAAGAATCAAAGAAAATGTTTCTTATGTGATGAATATGTTTGGGTATGTTCAAGAAACAGAACTCATAGTGTTGAAGAAATGCTTCAATATATCCATAATACTGCCCAAATATATTTCAAAAATAAAAAACTAAGGGAGGAATTTAAATGTCACTAAAAAAGAAGATTTTATCAGGATTATTAGCTGTTAGTTTGATAGGAACGACTATTCTAACAGGCTGCTCAACAAAGGATGCAAATAGCGGAAATACTGCTAAAGCATCTGAAAATGACAACTATCCTAAAAAAGCAATGGAATTTATTGCCCCAGGTGGAGCTGGTGGTGGATGGGATCTTACTATTCGTACAGTATCTAAGGTATTACAAGATACAAAACTATCTCCAGTACCAACACCAGTTACAAATAGACCTGGTGGTGGGGGAAGTGTAAATCTTGCTTATATGCAGGAGAAAAAAGGAAGTGATAATATTATTTCCGTTTACTCTTCACCTCTTTTGTTAACAAATTTAAATGGTACTACAGAGCTTAGTTACAAGGATACTACTCCTTTAGCTAGATTAATTGCAGATTATGCAGTTTTTGTTGTCAGAAGTGACTCAAAGTATAAAACTATTAATGATGTAATTGATGCCCTTAAAAAGGATCCAAAGAGTGTAAAAATTGGTGGGGCTTCTTCTGTAGGAAGTATGGATCATATACAGTTTTTAATGATTGCTAAAGCAGCTGGGATAACTAATTTAAAGGATATTGATTATATAAGCTTCCAAGAAGGTGTAAATAGCCAGTTATTAGGTGGCCACATTGACGTGCTTTCAACTGGACTTAGCGAGGTTACAGGGCTTATAGAAAGTGGAGATATGAGAGCATTGGCACAAACAGCTGACCATAGAGTGGGAACTGGAGTATTAGCTGAAATTCCAACATGTAAAGAGCAAGGAATAGATGGTACTTTTGTTAACTGGAGAGGACTTTTTGGACCGCCAGAAATGCCAGAATATGCAGTTAAGTTCTGGGCGGAAACAATCGATAAAATGGTACAGACACCAGAATGGAAGAAAGCATGTGAGAGAAATGGTTGGGATAATGCATATCAAAAAGCCGATGAATTTACAGTTTTCTTAGAAGAAGTTAATAAAGGATATGAAGAAATACTTTCAGAAATTGGTATGCTAAAGAAATAATTATAAATTGGGATGCCTATTTATAGAAATGGCGTCCCTTTATAAAATGTAAAACAGAGGTGAGGACTTTGAATCTATCAGCTTTAGGAGGAATATTAGCGACAGTTTTAGGATTGATATATACTACTCAAGCCTTGATGCTGCCCAAAGCATCCATAGGTAATCCTATAGCACCAAAAATCTTTCCCATAGGAATTGGCATATTATTAATATTATTTGGACTTATTTTATCATTTAGCGAAATAAAAAATACAGGTCTAAAGAAAAAGGATATAGAGAAGGATAAAAATGAAAATATTAAGCTGATTACTTATACAAGCTTAGCATGTATTCTATATGGATTAATTTTCAATAGGTTAGGCTATGTTATTTCAACAATTATATTTTTAGAAATCATACTATTATTGTTTAATGGAAAAGAAAAGATAAAAACGAACACAATTGTTTCTATATGCTTTAGCGTAATAATATACTTTTTATTTTCAAGATTTTTGGGTGTTACATTACCAGCAATGCCTTTCTTATAACCCATAGGAAATTATAAATTTATTGAAATTGTGGATAAATATAATTTCTGTTATGTGTTTTAGAAAAGTCAACCTTAACAATCTTTATAATATTTAAATTATTAGGTGGTGACATAATGGATGTATTAGCTTATCTATTAAAGGGATTTTCAGTAGCTCTGCAGCCAATTAATCTAATGTGGGTAACTTTAGGTGGGATATTAGGAACAATAGTAGGAATGCTTCCAGGTTTAGGACCTGCTACAGGAGTAGCTGTATTGTTACCCATGACCTTTACTATGGGACCAGAAGCTGCACTAATTACGATGTGCGGAGTATATTATGGTGCTATGTTTGGCGGTTCAAGAAGTTCGATATTAATTAATACCCCTGGTGACGGGGCAGCTTTAGCAGCAACCTTTGATGGTTATCCAATGGCACAACAAGGAAGAGCAGAATCGGCACTAGCTATGTCTGCAATAGCATCATTTATAGGAGGAATACTATCTACAATTGTTATGGTATTTGTTGCTCAACCAGTAGCCAAATTTGCACTGAAATTTGGACCAGCAGAATATTTCATGCTTATGGTTTTTGCATTATCTGCGACTGCTTCTATGACCAAGGGAAACCTTACAAAAGGGTTTATTTCTATGCTTATAGGACTAATGATTTCAACTGTGGGAATAGATGCACAATCTGGAATATCTAGATTTACATTTGGAATATTAGAGCTTCAAACAGGAATAGACTTTTTAGTTGTAATTATAGCAGTATATGCCTTAGGAGAAGTATTTAAAAGCTTTAAAATGATAAAAGAAGGCAAAAAGAAAATGCAAACTAAATTTGGGAAGATATGGATTACAAAAGAGGAGTGGAAAAGAAGCAAGTGGCCTATACTGAGGAGTGCACCATTAGGATTTTTTATTGGAGCTCTTCCAGGGGCTGGTGGAACTATGGCATCACTTATGGCTTACAATAACGAAAAACAGCTTTCAAAGCATCCTGAAGAATTTGGGAAAGGAGCTATTGAAGGTCTTGCAGCACCGGAATCTGCAAATAATGCAGCTTCTGTTGGAGCATTAATTCCAATGCTTACCCTTGGAGTGCCTGGGTCTGGTACTACAGCAGTTATGATGGGAGCATTATTGATGCTAGGATTACAACCGGGACCAATGCTCTTTCAACAGCATCCCAAGCTAGCTTGGGGATTGATAGCAAGTATGTTTGTAGGAAATATGATTTTAGCCATTGTAAACATTCCACTTGCAGGTCTCCTTGTTAGAGTTCTAGCAATTCCACCAAAGATTTTATATCCGATAGTGTTGGGGCTTGCTTTTGTTGGAACATATGCAATCAGCAACAGCGTAATAGATTTTTATCTATTGGTAATCTTTGGAGTGATGGGTTACTTTATGTCAAAAGCAAAAATTCCTACAGCTCCACTAATATTGGCAATAATCGTAGGAAATAGCATGGAACAATCCTTTAGACAGGCTATAACAATCTCGGATGGAGATTATAGTATATTCTTTGGTTCAAAGGTTTCAATAGTTTTACTTATTCTAACAATAGTTTCAGTAGTTTATCCATTCGTAAAAGAAAGGATAAAGGGAAAAAAGAATATTGTAAGTGCAAATTAGTCGAAAAATAATACACCAAAGGCATAGGTTTAAAATTCTTGTGAACGAGTTTAACTACACAGAATATAAGCTTATGCCTATTTCCTATTACAAACCATATTTATGGTTATAAAATTAGATTTCAAAGAACAAATAGATTATCGGGGAAATGCTGTACAAAAAAGTAATATGATATAATATCACTAAGAGGTGGTATGAAAATGGAAGAAAAAAATGATCTAAGAGATTTGGTAAAACTTATATTTGCAACCTTATTAGGTGTAGCTATAATTATACTTGCCTTTTATGTAAACTATAAGAATATTAGAGATTATATAATATCGAAAGAACAGCAGCAATTACTAACTATCTCCAAATCAGTATCAAGAAGCTTAGAACAGTATTTTGATTACCATAGAGAAAACCTTCAAATTATAACCAAAAATCAATCATTCAAAGAACAATTTAAAAAATATATCTCATCCGATGGGTTGAATTCACAGTTCAATAGTTTAGAAGATTATTATATTATTCAAGAGGATAATATTGATAGGATACAATTATTAAATTTAGATTCACATATTATAGACCAATATCCTAAGAATGATTTATCAATCCATCCTTATATTTTAAGTGATATACAGAAAGTCTTAAAAATGAAAACATCAGTTGTTAGTAAAGTTTATCCTTATAATGGACAATTTTTTATACGATTATATGAGCCTGTATTTTACAATTCAAAAATTAAAGCAATTTTATGTATTCAAGTTAAGCTTGATAGAATTTATGAACAATTTGTAAAACCAATTAGAACTGGAAAAGGATACGCTTCTGTAAAGGATCAGCATGGAATATTATTAATGCATCCTAAAAAAGAAGATATCGGAAAGAATGTAATAAAAGCTAGGAAGGAAGAATTTCCAGATTATGATTGGTCAGAACTGGAAGCTTTGGTTCAGAAACAGATGAACGGAGAATCAGGGGTTGGAATTTATCATTCTATATGGTATCACGATAAAAACAAAAAAAGAGTAAAAAAATTTAGTGCCTATTCACCTGCAAGGATAGGAGATCAATTTTGGATAGTTACTGTTTCAATGGATTATGCAGAAATGACAAAATTTATTAGAACTCAGACATATAAAACGGTTACATTTGTTACTATTGTTATACTAATTTTTATCTCGTGCATGCTTTATATTTATAAAATTAAAAAGGATAAGAGAATATTAGAAAAGGAAGCAAGCCTATTAAAACAAGTAAATGAATTAAATATAGAGTTGGAAAAAGATATTGAGCAGAGGAAATGTCTTGAAAAAGAGCTAATTCGAAATAAAGAAAAATATGAACGTCTTTTTAATAGTGGAAGTGATTGCATTTTCGTCCTAAACTTAGATAACAAAAATTTACCAACTGAATTTTTAGAAGTGAATAAAAAAGCTTGTAAAAGTCTAGGTTACGATAAATCAACGTTTTTGAATATGTCATATTTAGATATTTCAAAGGATTCAAGCATTGAAAAGTTTAAGCATATGGTGGAGAGTTTAAAGAAGAATCAATCAATGATTTTTGAAGATACATTAGTTACTAGCTCAGGAGAAACTATTCCTGTGGAAATTAATGCACACCTATTCAAATTAGAAAATCAATTGAAACTCATACTGATTTCTAGAGATATAACTAATAGAAAGATTCAAGAAGAGGCTTTGAAAAGAAGTGAAGAACGTTTTAGAAAAATAATTAATCAAGTTGCATCTGAGATTTCAGTTGGTCAGAGGGAAAAAGACATTGATATTTATGAAGCTTCAAATAAACAAAGTACATTTTATTCTGATATAGAGAATAAAAACCGTATTGCTTTAGAATTAGAAAAAATCAATATAAAATTGGAAGAAATGTTTAAAAAAGAAGTAGATGAAAACAAAAGAAAGGAAGCGTTGATGATTTATCAATCAAGACTTGCTGCCATGGGCGAAATGATAGGGAACATTGCTCATCAATGGCGTCAGCCTATTAGTGGGTTGGGATTGATGTTTTCCAATATTCAGGACGCCTATAAATATGGTGAGCTAACTGAAGAATATTTAGAAGAATTAGTTGAAAAATCTAATAGGCTTATCAATCGTATGTCTCAGACTATTGATGATTTTAGATATTTTTTTAATCCTAAAAGCGAAGAAGTAGTTTTTTCAGTAAAAGAAAACGTAGAGGCAACAATTGATTTTCTAGAGGAACATTTAAGACTTAATGGAATCATGCTAAATATTGATGTTATTGAAGATGGCATGATTTACGGTCATGCTAATCAATATTCACAAGTGATATTTAATATTGTGCAAAATGCAATTGATGCTTTAATCAAAAATAGATTAAATAGGCGAAAAATAAACATAAGAATTTTTGCTAAAGGATTATATCAGGTTGTTGAAATTCAAGATAATGGTAAGGGCATAGATGAAAAAATTATCAATGATGTTTTTAAGCCATATTTCACTACAAAAAGCAAAGGAAAAGGTACAGGACTGGGACTTCATATGTCCAAGGTCATTATAGAGAAAAATTTCCATGGAAATATAAATATTGCTAATCAAAATGATGGTTTGTGCGTATCAATTATAGTTCCTAGAATTGGAGTTGATGAAGATGGCAGATAAGAATAAAAGCATTTTATATAATCTTAAAGTATTGTATGTAGAGGATGAAGAATTTGTTAGAGAGCAGTTAGCCAGCTTTATTAAACGAAGAGTTGGCAAATTATATTTAGCTGCCGATGGAGAAGAAGGGCTTATAAAATTTAATAGGCATAATCCAGATATAGTGATTACAGACTTAAGGATGCCCAAAATAGATGGTATAGAGATGGCTAAGAAAATCCGAAATATAGATAATATATGTCCAATAATTATCATAACAGCTATATCTGATGTAGAATCCATTGTACACACAATTGATATTGGTATTGATAAATATATAGTAAAGCCTATTGATACAAAGGAATTAGTTGAAACTATGGAAAAAGTAGCATTGAAGCTTTATAAGATTAAATCTAAAGATACTATCATAAATTCTATTATACTTGACAAAAATATAAAAAAAGAGCTAGAAACAAAAATACAGACTGTTATGGCAAAATTCATTAAGTTATCAACTGGAAAAGGGCCCAAAAACGTTCAGGCCTTTATACAAGGAGATATTCTTACGATTCAATTTTTTGAAACAAGGACAACATATGAAAATACTTTACTTGAAAATCCTGGAAATCTAAGATTAGTGGACTATAATAGAGAATTATTATTTAAAGACAAAAGCAAAGAAATGGAATCTCTTATCAAAGATATTCTAAATACCCAGGTTAAAGTAGATGAAATAGCAATAGATTCTAAGTTAGATATTGACCAAATTAAATTTAATATTTGCACTTTGAATAGAGAATAAAAGACCTTTTTAGGAGAATATGATGATAAATATTATATTCTAACTTATAAGAAAAAGATATAACAGGATAGATATTATCTATCCTTTTTTTACAATCTTTGGATATCCAACCTGATAACTTAAGTTCCTATAGAATAGTATATTTAAAAGTTTTTACTTAAATAAAGGACTTTTTAATATTACTAAATCAAATCATGATATAATATGTACTGTAATAAAAAAAGAATGGAATGATGTAAATATGTTATTTAATGATAGAAATGAAATTGTTCAAGATATCAAACAGAGAGCGATATTGGTAGGAATAAATTCTGGTAGAAGGGATGATATTCCTATTGAAGAATCAATGGAAGAACTTAAAGAATTAACTAGGGCTGCTGGTGCTGAGGTTGTAGATATAGTGATTCAAAATAAGGCAAAGATTGATCCTGCATACTTTATAGGTAAAGGAAAGGCTGAGGAAATAAAGATTATGTGTACAGCCTATGATGTTGACACAATTATTTTCAATGATGAATTGTCAGCTTCCCAGATGAGGAATCTTGAAGGGATACTTGAAGTGGCTATTATTGATAGAACAACCTTAATATTGGACATTTTTGCAAGAAGGGCAGAAACAAAGGAAGCAAAGCTTCAAGTAGAAATAGCTCAATTAAGATACAGGCTTCCAAGATTAGTTGGCTTAGGAAGGTCATTATCAAGAACTGGGGCGGGAATTGGAACAAGGGGACCAGGTGAACAAAAACTTGAACTGGATAGAAGAAGGATATTAGATAGAATAAGTGATATAAAAAAACAGATTGAAGAGGTTAAAAAAAATAGGGATATTCAAAGAGCTAAAAGAAATAAACTCCAGATACCTGTAGTTTCCCTCGTAGGATATACAAATGCTGGTAAATCTACCCTTATGAATAAATTACTAGATTTAAGCTTAGAACAATCAGAAAGTAAGAAGGTTTATTCTGAGGACTTGCTATTTGCTACACTAGACACCTTCCATAGAAAGATAGTTTTAGATGACAAGAAAGAATTTATTTTGACAGATACTGTTGGATTTGTCAGCAAATTACCTCATCATCTTGTAGATGCCTTTAAATCAACCTTAGAGGAGGTTGTTGAGTCCGATTTATTGATTCATGTAGTGGATTCTTGCAATGAAAACTTTGAAATGCAGATTAAGGTTACCAATGAGGTTTTAAAAGACCTAGGTGCGTTAAATAAGCCAATGATTTATGCTTTTAATAAATGTGATAATGGAATTAGGAATACTTTAGCAAAAACTAAGGATTCAGTGTTTATCTCAGCATTGACAGGTTATGGAATTGAGAACCTAACCCAAATAATAAAAGAACATTTATTTAAGGATATGATAAAATGTAAAATGCTTATTCCATATGAAAAAGGCGATATATATTCATATTTACATGAAAATACGAAGGTATATAACATTAAATATGAAGCAAATGGAACATATTTAGAAGTTGAACTTAATGAAGCAAATTATAATAGATATAAGCAATATATAATTGAAGCTTAGTGGTAATCAAAAGGGTATAGTAAATAATCATGGTTTTAGAGCTAGATTAATATAAAAGGTAGTATAAGAAAGGTAAAAAGGTGATAAAGACCATGGGTACTTCAAAAAAGATATGGGATAATATAGAGAGAGTTGATGACTGTATAATAACCTATATGCTATATAAGGAAGGGAAACCGATAGAAATAATAAGCAAAATCAGGAATATTTCCAAGGAAAGGGTTGAAAAGGATATAATTGATGCAAAGATTAAGCTTAGAACTATCAAGGTAAATCACCATAAAAAAAGTTTATTAGATAATATATTGGAATTATCTAAGGATGAACGTTTTAAATTTATAAACGAAGAGTCACAAGAAAAACTTGAGGAATTAACTAAAGAAATAAAAATGAAATATAGGGACATAAAAAATCAGGAGGATAAAGCTACCCTAATATGGTTAATAGGAGAATTAAGGGACACTAGCTTATTAAGTTTATTATCAAAGGATGCTTTAAATAACAATGGTAATATAAGGCGAATGGTATGTTCGGCCCTTGGAAAAATAGGTAGCCAAAAAGCTCTGCCGATTTTACATAGAGCTTTAAGGGATAATAAGCCTCAAGTTAGACAGTATGCTGCTAAAGCACTTAAAGATATAGGCAATAAAAGTTCATTACATATACTTAATGAAATAATAGATAGAAGCAATGAGAAGGATTATGTAAAAAGGGCATGCTTGAAATCTATTGAAAGTATAAATATGAGATTAATTTAAACTATTGTGCTAATAAATAAAATTTTATGGTTTTGTAATACCTTAGGGGGTTTTAATATTTCATTTGAGTGATTTTTATAAACCTGTTTTACCCTTTGAAACTATATAAAAAAACAGGTTTATTACATGAACGAAAAGGAAATATTAAAACCCCTGCGATAGAAACTAGAACAATGAGTTAACTTAATAATCGTTTTGTATCCTTTACTATGTTAGCTATATTTTTATAAGAGTACAATGTACCCTTTGCAACTATAGGTCTTCCTATTTTAGTCAATTTAAGGTTTCTAGATAAATAACCTCCAAATTTCATGAAGCCATTTACACATGGTTGTGTATTAATCAATATAAGATTATTTGGTGATTGATTAAATATTTTCCATGTATCCAATATTACTGGTAAAATGAGATGAGATATATATTTTCTACCAAGGGTATAGATACTATTGCCTTTATCATCGATTCCTCTATAAATTAGTCTTCCTCGATCCTTTTTTTCTAATGCATCATAAAAGGGGACACTTATTAAATCATGATAACTAGGTTTATATTCTATAGGAAGTAT
This sequence comes from Paramaledivibacter caminithermalis DSM 15212, assembly GCF_900142245.1. Taxonomy (GTDB): domain Bacteria; phylum Bacillota; class Clostridia; order Peptostreptococcales; family Caminicellaceae; genus Paramaledivibacter; species Paramaledivibacter caminithermalis. The sequence continues at coordinate 31,248 of NZ_FRAG01000023.1, forward strand.
TCCTAAATGAATAGCAGCAGCTGTTGATGAAGAATGACATCCAGTGGCACAGTGATACACAATATGCATGTTAATTACCTCCGATAATTACTAATTCAACTCATTGTAATGGTTCCTATCCTAGAAATTTTAAGATTTTTTCGTATTTAACAAAGAGCTGTACTTATCTTATTTTAATATAGTATTTGATAAATTAAAGAGAAATATTACTTGAGAAAGTTAAAGATTCTAATACTAGATTGGTAGGTGGTATTATGGACAAGGATTACAAAACATTGCTTCAATATGGTGAAGCTGAAGAAATAATAAATAAATCTAAGTTTATTGGATATGCAAAACCTGTAACGAACGAAAAACAGGCAGTTGAATTTATTGAAAAGATTAAAAAGCAGCATTGGAATGCAACCCATAACGTACCTGTGTACTTAATTGGACAGAATAATGAAATACAGCGATATAGTGATGATGGTGAACCCTCAGGGACTGCTGGAGTACCAATATTAGAAATGCTTAAAAAAGAAGAAATAAAGAATATTGTAGTTGTGGTAACTAGATACTACGGTGGAATCAAGCTGGGGACTGGCGGTTTGGTGAGAGCATATACTAGTGCTGCTAAACTGGCAATAAAGGAGGCTAAGGTAGTTGAAAAGGTTATAAGAAATTCATATCTAATAAGGATAGATTACACTTTGCATGGTAAGATTCAAAATGAATTAATGAATGGGGAGTATATTATTAAAGATACTATTTATGATGATAAAGTAAATATATATGTTTATTGTAGCCCCGATGAAAGTGATAAACTTATTAGTAAAATTACAGATATTAGTAGTGGAAAAGCTGTAATAGAAGAAAAAGACCAAGTTTACCTTACAATTCATGATGGAAAGGTTATAGATGGTTAATTTAACTGATTGCGTTGATAAATAAATTTTTTGTTTTTGAGATGCCTTAGGGGGTTGGTTTATGATTAATTATCTCCGACTTTAAACTGGGTATATTTACTTGATAATATATTTTTAATATGGGTATAATGGAAATAGCTAAATAATTTAGTATATTCAATAAGGAGGCAGAAAAATTGGATAATATAGAGAAGATAAAAGAAGAAATGTTAAATAAAAAGGTTTGGGCTGTTGTTGGAGCAACTCCCGATGAATCAAAATTTGGCTATAAGATATTTAAAAAGCTTAAAGAGAGAGGATACGAAGTTTACGGGATAAACCCAAAGTATGAAGAGCTTGATGGAGAAAAGCTGTATAAGAGCATTTCAGATTTACCAGTTAAGCCCGATTGCGTAGACATGGTAGTTTCACCTAAAAGAAGCAAGCCAATAGTTGAAGAAATAGCAGAAAATGGAATAGAATATGTATGGTTTCAGCCAGGAACCTTTGATGGAGAAACTATTGACTTAGCAGAAGCAAAAAATTTAAAATTTGTATATTATGATTGTGTATTGGTAGCTTTAGGATAGACAATAGTATTTGGACATTTGAGTCACATTATTTATGTGGCTTTTTTTCTTTATAAAAAAACTGATATATAGCCATAAAAAATAGAAATATACCAAAGCTTTTTCTTAATAAATTCGATGAGAGATTAACTGCCAGCTTAGCACCGAGATATGCGCCAATAATACCTGTTAAAGTCAAAGGAATCCATACCTTTTTCTCAATATTTTTATTTTTTATATGTGTTATAACTGCGACTAAAGCTATAGGGATAAAAGTAAAGAGGTTTACACTTTGTGCTTGCTGCTGTTTTAAATTGGTGAATAATATTAGAGCAGGAATAAGTATCGTTCCTCCTCCAATTCCCATTCCGCTAATAATACCCGAAAAAAATCCTATAATAGAAAAGAGCATTTAAAACACCATCCTAAAGGCTGCTATCATCATAAATATAGCGAATATTTTTCTTAAAAGGAAATTTGGAACCCTGTTAAGTAGTTTTGCACCTAAATATCCTCCCAATACTCCACCTAAAACAACTCTAAATGTAATATTATAAGATACAATTCCAGATTTGAAATATATATATGTACTTACAATAGTTAATGGTAGAATTATTGAAATGGCTGTAGCATGGGCCTTATGATCTTCCATATTTAACAAGAATATCATACTAGGGATCAATAAAGTTCCTCCACCAGAGCCAAATAATCCATTAGTTAAACCAGTAAGTAATCCTAAAAATACAACTTTAAGCATATTCTTTTTCATAAAGTTCTTCCTCTATAAGTAAATTTATTAGTATTTTTTTATTAATTTAACCTGTTAATTAAATTTAGATACATAAAAATTGCAATACATTTAATAAAGTAATAAATATTTCTTTTGATGTATATAATAATAAAACTTAAAAGATTGACTTAAAACTAGCAGCGGCTATTTATTGAGTAAATAAATATAGTATACCATTATAAAAAAATATAAGATGAAGCTTTATAAGCACAGATTTATAAAATAGCTGTTGACATGAGATTTAATATAGCATAAAATAAAGTCATAAAAACATATAGGAATAGTATGAATTAAGGAGGCTTTAATGATGAAGGTTGTAAATAACATTGTAGAATTAATAGGAAATACCCCAATTGTTAAATTAGATAAGCTAAAGCCAGAAAATGGAGCTGATATTTATCTGAAATTGGAGTTTTATAATCCTGGAAGTAGTATAAAGGACAGAATTGCCCTTGCTATGATAGAAGCTGCTGAAAATGAAGGGATACTAAAAAAAGGCGGAACCATAATTGAGCCGACAAGTGGTAATACAGGAATAGGGCTGGCTATGATTGGAGCAGCTAAGGGATATAAAGTTGTCTTGGTCATGCCTGATACTATGAGTATTGAGAGAAGGAAGCTCTTAAAGGCCTTTGGAGCTGAGGTTATTTTAACAGATGGAGCAAAGGGTATGAAGGGAGCTATTCAAAAGGCTGAAGAAATGGTTAATGAAAACCCTGATTACTTTATGCCCCAACAATTTAAAAATGAAGCAAATCCAGAAGCCCATAGAAAAAGTACTGCATTGGAAATTTTAGATCAAATGAATAATGAGTTTGATATGTTTATAGCCGGTGTTGGTACAGGGGGAACAATAACAGGTATAGGTGAAGTGATAAAAAGTCAAATGGATAAGGTTAAAATCGTTGCCATTGAACCTGAAAGCTCTGCTGTATTATCTGGAGACAAGGCTGGTCCCCATAAAATACAAGGAATTGGAGCTGGTTTTATTCCAGATATTTTAAATATTGATGTAATTGACGAGATTTTTAAAGTTAAGGACGAAGATGCTCTTGAAACTGCAAGAAAGATTGCCACTGAAGAAGGAATACTTGTAGGTATTTCATCAGGTGCAGCAGTATATACTGCCATTGAAAAGTCAAAGGAATTAGGAAATGGTAAGAAAATAGTAGTTATAATACCAAGCTATGGAGAGAGATATTTAAGTACACCCCTTTTTAATGGACTTGATTAAGTAGATACATGAAGATCATGTAAATATAATTTAATAATGAAAAAATAAATAGATAAAAAGGCAAGAGATAATAGGAGCAATTATTTCTTGCCTTTTTTATGTATTATGTAATTCTCCATAGAAAAAACTGCACAATAGTCAAATAAAATATAAATATTCATATTTTATTAGAGAGTCACGTAAAACTAAAATAAGGGGGCATTATGTGTATATTCAAGAAAACTTAATTTTAATTTTACAATTAGGTACTGGCTTATTTAACTTTAGTTTTGAGTTACACAATAATAATATTGGTATAACATTTGAATTTCAAGACTTTGAGGGTAAATATGCTGCCTTTTCCCAGAATCTCATGATGTCAATTCTATTTGTAGCACTATTAGTTAAGCGAGGGAATTTGTTGATTTGATATATATTGTTTTTATTTGTAAGATAGCTAAAAAAGATATTTATATAGGTGAGCAAAGCTCAAGACATGCTTAAAATAGATAAGCAAAGCATATAAATAAAAGGGACTAACTTATTAAATAGTTCCTTTTATTTTTAAAAATGCAATTCATTAAGCTTAAGAAAATATTTGTAAATAGTAAATATAATGTTATATTTGCATAATCTGATAGAGCAAGTATTAAGCTCACAATAAAAGCAGCAAACATAAAAAATAGAAATAAGTGTAATTGAAAATTAATTATTTTGTTCTTTTTAATTAAACTATAATTTTTAAAAGCTTTATTATTTATTAGACCTATTTCAATAAAAAAATAGAAAGCTATATAAAATATAAAAACAAAAACTATCATTTTGAGTCTTTCAACAGCTTCAGGCATCATCTTAATTGGAATTATTAAAAATAATATTGTAGTAAATATAAAATATGCTTTTGAGTATTTCATAAATTTCAAGTAATTTAATGTTAGATTTCTTAACAAACTCATCCTCCCTTATATATAATTTTCCATTAAATAGAGCTATTTCTATTAGGCATGAAATATAATATTCTACGCAATCTGTAAAATACCTTTTGAATCCTGAAAATTTATTATGAAAACATTATTTTAAAAGGATGTTATTCCGAGTTGTATTGAACCTTGAACATTCTTAGCGGTTCTAGATATTAGATTTTTATCTAAATTTATAAGGCCTCAACTTCTATAAGTGGAGGATTCCACTTTTTGCTTCATATAGAGTAGACTCTCCATCTGAAACCTCGATGTTTAGCTCAAGCTAAACGAGTTCACTGACGGTTTATAGCTAAGTACGATGGGGAAGAATACTATATTTATGTTAATGCTGAAACAGGAGAAGAGTGCATAAACAAGGCAAAAAAATAAAGCTTTGATAATATTTTTCCAGAAAGCTTTTAGGTTATAGGGTTATATTTGAAAAACAATAATAGGCTAACAAAATAGCGCCTCTAAAGTGCTATTTTGTATTTATACTAAATTTTAGCTGGCAAAAAATTATAAGACAAGTAGAATATGTTATTATAACTATTCAGCTTTCAATATACCATTGAGAAATATATCTGTATAAAAATTATTCTTGATTTCGAATTTTTCATCTTCATCTGTTATATTTTGATCTCTAAAATATATTAACATGTTAAACATTGATGTTACATACAAATGGAAAATAAGCTCTATATCAATAGAATCCTTCAATTTTCCAGAATTTTTCAGTTCAATAAGCTCGTCCATTACAAAGCTATTGAGCTCTTTGGCATATTCCCCAAAGTAAAACTTTCTCATTACTTCTATGGGTACCTTATACCATGTACGGTTAAAGTCAATTTCTTTTTTAGTACAGACCTCTTCAAGGGAAACTGATTCCTTCTCCAAAAAAACACTTCCATATTTTTCTTTTTGCTTGGTCATTATTCGTTTTTCAATATCCGTGAGTAAATATAAGTATAAATCATCTTTATCATGAAAATATTGATAAAAGCTTCCTATAGAAATACCAGCCTTGCTGGCGATTCCTCTAATAGTTACATTTTCATATTCCTCAGCAATAAAAATATCATATGTTGCATCTATGATTTTTTGTTTTTTTTCAGGTGGTAAATTAAAAAACGTTTTTTTTGGCATAAATTCCTCCTTCAAATAGTTAAATCGCTATATATTCTTCACTAAGCATTTAGATAAAATAAATCCTTTCTTTTAAAACCTATTTAATCTATTTCTCTGTTATACCAATTATTATAGCAAACTATTAAGTAAATGCAAACAGTTTATACAATATAGAAAATAAATATATTTAGAAAATTTATAAATATTCATACAATGTATTGACATTGGATTTTAATATTGATAATATGTTTATAAAGTCTATGTGAACATGTTCATAATATCAAAAATTCTACTATATTGTAAAGTAATTTAATACTAAAGATAAACAATTCTAAGATTACATAAAATATGTGATTTCTAAAATGCCTTAGGGGGTTCTAATATTTCATTTGAGTGATTTTTATAAACCTATTTTTCCATTAGAATTATATGAAAAAAACAGGTTTATTACATGAACGAAAAGGAAATATTAAAATCCCCCACGATAGAAACTAGCTTGGTTAGTTAATTTAATGAAAAAGCATATGAAGCTATTGGTTTATTTGAAATCACAGCAACATGATATTAAATTAGGGGGAGATGGCGTGAAGAAGTATGTGATCAAAAGAATCTTAACTGGGTTATTAACAATTTTAATTGTCTTTGCAATTAATTTTATAATTATTAGATTAGCGCCCGGAGATCCCATTAAAACACTTATGGGAAAAGAGAATGATGATCCTGTCTTGAGGGCAGCATTAGAAGAAAAGTATGGACTTGACAAACCCTTAACGGTTCAGTTTGCATTATATCTAAAAACTGCCTTGGGTGGTGACTTGGGAACATCAATAATTTATAATAGGCCAGTTACCGAAATGATTGCGGAAAAAATCGGAGCTACACTTTTATTAGTATTAACTGCAGCAGTATTAGCTTTAATCATAGGAACGAGTATGGGGATTCAAGCAGCTAGGCGAGAGGGTTCGTTTATTGATGTTATTTTTTCTGGTTTGTCCTATGTTCTTAATTCTATGCCATCATTTTGGCTGGGTTTGATGCTAATTATTATATTTGCATCTAAATTAAGTATGTTGCCATCATGTGGAATGACAAATACAAGGGCTTCATATACAGGAATGAATTATGTTTTAGATGTGCTTGTCCACATGATATTACCCGTTGGAACTCTATTGTTGATTCAAATCCCTATTTACTTTAGGATCGCTAAATCTTCTGTATTACAAGTAAGTAATGAAGATTTTATAATTACCTTGAGAGCAACTGGAATGGGTGAGAGAAAAATATTTAATAAATACATATTTAGGAATGCTATCTTACCTACCATTACAATTTTTGGAATATCGTTAGCATATTTAATTACAGGTGTGGCACTTATAGAAATTGTGTTTGCGTGGCCAGGTACAGGACGATTGGTACTTACAGCAATCAATCAGAGAGATTACCCAACCCTTATGGGCATATATCTTATTATGTCTATTTCAGTAGCTGTTGTTATGGTTTTAGTGGATATTGTGTATGCAATAACATCCATATACGCAAGGCCTTTTAACATCTTTTCCATCCCTTAAGGGAGATAAAATTGAACTAGCAGCCATAGGAGGCTTTCTTCCGGATTTATCTAAGGAGTATAAGGGTTGTATTTTTGCTCCAAGATGTAAACATGCAAAAGATAAATGTCATCAAACTAAACCAATGAACTTAGATATGGAAAATGGAAGGATGGTAAAATGTCATCTATATGGAGGTGAAAAATCAAATGGATAAAAGCAAACCATTTATAAAGATCGATAATGTCTCTATGTGGTACCCTCAAAAAGGAGGCTTAAAAACAAAGCAGGTAAAAAAGCAGTGGATAAAGGCAGTGGATAAAGTCAGTCTAGAATTAGAAAAGGGACAGGTATTGGGTGTGATTGGGGAAAGTGGTTGTGGTAAATCTACTCTAGGAAGGATTCTTGCTAGGCTTGAGAATCCAACAAATGGTGATGTATTTATAGATAATATATCAACCAAAGAAATGATTAAGAAAAATGCTAAAGAATTTAGACGAATGGTACAAATTGTATTTCAAAATCCCTTTGACACATTTACACCAAGAGATACTATAGAAAAGATTTTAATGAGACCATTGAAGATTCATGGCATTGGAAAAACAGATGCAGAAAGAAAAGAGATATGCTTAAAGGCATTGGAATCAGGTGGGCTTCGTCCTGCAGAGGAGATAATGAAAAGATACCCACATGAACTGTCAGGAGGGCAGCTGCAGAGAATATCTATTTTGCGTTCCATGCTATTTCAACCCAAGTTTATTATTGCCGATGAACCTGTTTCTATGCTGGACGTTTCAGTTAGAGCTGATATTATCAATATGCTGTTGACCTTGAGCAAGGAAAAGAATGCCGCCGTTATATTTATAAGTCATGATATCGCATTAACAAGATATATATCTGATAAAATTGTGGTAATGTATTTGGGTAAAGTAGTTGAGTATGGAAATAGCGATGAAATAATAAATAATCCTCAGCATCCCTATACACGAGCGTTGATTTCTAATTGTTCATCTATAGATCCAGAAGAAGCTATAGAAAAAATCGGAATTCAAGGGGAACCACCTACACCAATAAATCCAGGTCCAGGGTGCTATTTTGCACCAAGATGTTTTAAGGCCTGTGATGAATGTTTTATTAAATATCCTGCTACTGTAGATGTAGGAGATGGACATACAGTAGCATGTGATAGATTAAATTTAAATAAAATGGAGGGGTGAAGATGAAAAGAAAAATTTTATTAACTATTATGATTTTGGGGTTAGTGGCATTAATAGTAGTGGGATGTTCAAGTACTGATAAAGAAACAGGAAAGGAAAAGGCTGATGGTGGTAAAGAAAAAGTATTGATTGTAAGGGCTATAGGTGATCCAATGTCATTTAATCCAGACACATTAGCTGATGACAATGCTTATCCTATTGTTCAGAACCTTTATAATCGATTAGTGAAATTAGATGCATCTAAGCAAATAATTCCTGATTTAGCTAAAGAGTGGAAAGTAAGTGAAGATGGGTTAAGTATTACTTTTTTATTAAGAGAAGATGCTAAGTGGCATGATGGAAAACCTGTAACTAGTAAAGATGTAAAGTATACCTTTGATACTATAAAAGAGAACGATACATATTATTTCAGTTCTAGACTCAATATAGTTGATTCTATTGAAGCACCAGACCAATATACAGTTAAGTTTAACATGAATAAACCAGATGTTTCCTTTATTGCAGATTTAGGTTGGTATGCTACTTTTATATTACCAGAACATATATTTAATACAGATCAAAAATGGGAAGATAATCCTGCTTCAAAAAATCCAGTTGGATCAGGACCATTTAAATTTTCTAAATTTAAGCAAGGTGAAAGTATTACATTGATTCCTAACGAGGATTATCATGAAGGAGCACCAAAGCTTGATAAGCTTATTTTCTCAATCATTCCCGATGATGCAACTGCTATACAAGCCTTAATAAATGGGGGAGCTTGATGTATATGAAACTGTACCTCCTGCCAATGTAGATGAATTGAAGGCCAATGAAAATATTAGATTGGCTTTAAATGAATATCCATCACCTTATAGGATTATATTTAATTTAGAAAATGAAGCAGTACAAGATGTTAATTTAAGAAGAGCTATTGCAACGGCTATTAACAAGGAAGAAATATCACAAAAGATCTATAATGGTATTCAAAAGCCAGAGTACAATATGTATCCATCTTTAATTGAATGGGTATCTAACAGCAAAGATACATCTCCTAAGTTTAATATTGATGAGGCGATAAAAATATTAGAAGATGCAGGTTATACAAAAGATGAAAACGGGTTTTATGTAACTGGTCTCACACTAGATGTATTTGAAGGAAACGGTATACCAGAGACAGCAAAGCTTATAGAAGCTACTTTAGAGCAGGCTGGTATAGAATTGGAGGTTGCCATACATGAATTTAACGCTTGGTTTGAGAAAGTTGGTGTTAATAGGGATTTTATGCTGGAGCTTCAAGGTGGGTTTATGGGTCCTGACCCAGCTGCTTTAGCTAAACGTTTTGGAACAGGCTCTGGAAGCAATTATGCTTCATATAGTAATCCAGAGTTTGATGATTTACTAGCTAAGGGTGCTGCAACAGGAGATAGAGAAAAGAGAGCAGAATTATACAAAAAAGCTCAAGCAATATTAGCTAAAGATCTTCCTTATATACCAATTGTTTGTTTTGCAGCATACGATGCAAATAATTCTGACTTTATAAACTTACCAATAGATGGAACAGGAAAATGGGGTTGGCAGGAGTATACCTTTACAGATTTAAAATAAATTTATTACTAGGTTAATAGCAAATTTAATAGTTGATTGCATATCTTATTTTACATAAGATATGCAATCAACCAGTATGGGAGGCTAATCTTATGAAAAAAATATTTGAAGACTTGATAAACAATATACCTGACTACAAAGAATTTTTAACAGTAGATGAAATGGATGCAAATAGTAAAAAATTAGCTGAAGACTTTCCTGAAGCGGTAACTATCTTTGAAATGGGAAAAACTAGAGCAAACCATCCTCTCTATTGCTTGAAGATTGGAAATGGATCTAAGAATGCCCTTATGTTTGGCTGCCCACATCCAAATGAGCCAATTGGAACTATGATGCTAGAGTATTTTTCAAAGGAATTAGCAAGGAATAAAGAGCTAAGAGATGAATTAGATTATACATGGTATATCGTAAAGGTCTGGGATGCAGATGGAACAAAGCTCAATGAGAATTGGTTTAAAGGGCCATATACACTCTATAATTATGCACGTAACTTTTTTAGGCCTGCAGGGCATCAACAAGTAGACTGGACTTTTCCAATAGATTATAAAAATTTACATTTCCATGATACGATTCCAGAAACCAAGGCTATGATGAAGCTTATAGATGATATAAAGCCAGAATTCATATACTCTCTACACAATACAGGCTTTGGAGGTGTTTACTGGTATATATCAAGGGAAGCTAGAGAAATTTATGATGATATGAGAAATGCTGCAAAAAAACAGGGCGTTCCTCTAAATTTAGGAGAGCCAGAAGCACCTTATTGTGTGGCTTTTGCTCCTGCCATATATCAAGATTTAGGCATTCGTCAAAACTATGATTATTTAGAGCAGTATGGGATTGAAAATCCTGGAGAGGTTATCAAGGTAGGTACTTGTAGTGCTGATTATGCAAAGGATGTTTGTGACGCTTTTACACTTTTAACTGAATTACCATATTTTTATGATAAAAGGATAAATGATTTATCAGAATCTGATATAAGTAGAAAGGATGCTGTTCTTCAGAATCTTGAATTTAGTGAAGCAGCCGATGAATTTATTAAAGCTACACTTGACAGTGTAAAACAATATATAGATGAAAGTAACCCCTTTAGATTAGCTTTAGAAGCATTTACCGATAGTAATGAAAGGAATGCTGCTACTAGAAAAATGGTATCACAGAATCCAGAATTTGCAAAAAAAGCAACTGTTGCTGAGAAGTTTGACAATCTACTGATTTCTAAATTCTATAAAATGCTTTCATATGGATTATTGGTAAGGGCCAATGAAAGTGAATTACAAAGGATGATAGAGTTAAATGAAGATAACCAAGAAAAGAAAAATGCTTTAAAAGAGGCATTTGAAAAATCTGAAGAAAGATTAAAAAAATTAAGTATAGAGCTAGAAGAAAAAATAGACTATGAAGTAGTTCCAATTAAAAAGCTAGTTGCTATTCAATTGGAATGCGGAGTATTAATGGCGGATTATTTGAAGCAGAATTAAGGAGGCAAATCAATGATTCTGATTAAAAATGGGACTGTGCACGATGGAAAAGGGCAGGTATCCCAAAATATAGATATTTTAATAGAAGGAACTAAAATAAAGGCTGTAGATTATTCAATAGAAATATCAGATGATGTGGAAATTGTTGATGCAAAAAATAAAGAAATTTTTCCTGGCTTTATTGAATCCCTTAATGTATGGGGGTGTATGGGACCTGGTTGGGAAGATAATGATCTAAACGAACATTCTGATCCAATAACACCAGAGATGAATGTACTTTATGCTTTTGACCAAGATGGGATGGCTTTTCAGAGGGTGTTTGAGTATGGGGTCACTTGTGCGGGTATTACACCAACAACTTCAAATGTTATAGGAGGCCATGCGGCTGTTTTTAAAACATATGGAAAACATCCCTATGAAATGTTAGTCAAGGAAAAAGCCGCTATGGTAGCATCTATTACAGATGCAACAAAAAAAGTATATGGGAAACGAAATGTTTCCCCTATGACTAAAATGGGAGCCTTTGCTTTATTGAAGGAAGCTTTAATAAAGGCTTACAACTATGATTCATCTAAAGAAGAGGTGGATTACGATGCCAAATGTGAAGCACTCAGAAAGGTTTTAAATAAAGAGATTCCTCTTTTTATAAACTGCAATACAAAATCTGAAATGGATGCTGTTGAATTAGCGCTACGAGATTTTTCAATTGATATTGTTTTTACAGGTGCCTTTGGCATTGATGAAAGCACAGCAAAAATAACTGAGAAGAAAACAGGGGTTATTCTTGGAGACTTAACAAATGCAATGTCATATAAGAATCGTCAAGTAGATTTTGAGAGCATTTCTAATTTAATGAAAAAAGGTATTGATATAGCCATCAGCTCCTGTGGCGATTTGGTATCTTCAGGGAAAGAATCCTTGCTGTGGAACGCTATATTATGTTATAAATATGGCTTGAAAAGTGAAGACGTGGTGAGAATGATTACTTCTATTCCAGCAAAGCTTTTAGGAGTAGATGATAAAGTAGGTTCTATAGAAGCTGGAAAGGATGCAGATATTGTTATATGGACTGGTAACCCTATTGAGACCTATAATGCAGTTGTTCAAGGAGCTTACATAAATGGTGAAAATGTTTTAAACTCTAGGAGGAATTTATCATGTTGGTAATAAAGAGTGCTAAAATATACACATCAGCTGATAGGGTCATTGAGAAGGGAGATATATTGATTGAAGATGGTAAAATAAAGGATATTGGGACATCACTGAATGCAAAAGGCGCAGCAACTATAGATGCAGATGGTCTTATTGTAACACCTGGACTAATAGATGCCCATAGTCATATAAGCGGGTTTGAAACTGATATGAGTGATCAAGATCTTAACGAAATGACTAATAATGCAACACCACAGGTTGAGGCGATTTATTCAGTAGACACTGCATCTAAAATGTTTGAAAGAGTTATTCAATCAGGAATTACTACTTCTGCCATTGCACCGGGAAGTGGTAATGTAGTCGGGGGCCTTGTTTGTGCTGTAAAATCCTATGGACACAGTATAGAGGATATGTGTATTAAAAATCCAGTTGCATTAAAAATGGCACTTGGAGGTAACCCTAAAGGAGTATATGGCAAGAGAAATCAAATGCCTATGACACGAATGGGAATTGCCCATGTTATTAGAGAAACCTTGATTAAAGGGCGGGAGTATTTACGTAAAAAAGAGGCTGTTAAGGACGATGAATCAAAGATGCCCCCTTTTGATTTGGGACTAGAAAATGTATGTCGGGTACTAAAAAAGGAGATACCACTTAAAGTGCATTGCGAACAATTTGATATGCTGACAATCATAAGCATTGCAAAGGAATTTGATGTGGAATTTACCTTGGACCATGCATGGGGTGCTAGTGATTTCTATGATGATATTGTGGAATCTGGATGTAAAGGGGTTATTTATGGGCCTATAGGGGTTCCATTACTACCAGGTGAGTGCGGAAAAATTGATATATACAGCCTTGTAGAGCTTGATAGACGAGGAGTTACTTGTGCAATAATGACGGATGGTCCGATATTAAATCCTGATGTGCTCATAGTCCAAGCAGGAGAGGTAATTCGCTTTGGAGGCAATATAGAGAGAGTCCTAAATATGCTTACCATTAATCCAGCAAAAATAATAGGTGTTGATGACAGGGTTGGTTCTATAGAAAAAGGTAAAGATGCCGATATAGTAATTTTTAAAGGTATGCCAGCGGTAGATACCAATGCTACTGTTGAATATACCATTATTAACGGTGAAGTGGTTTATAGAAGAAATAATAATAACTAGTATGAGAATAAGATAGACAAAGGGGCAGGTGATATGGCCTCTTTTTTGTGCTTATCCTTGTTTGCTTTATTTCTACTCTTTTTTATGGATTAGTCTATGAATTATGTTATAATATTTTATTATAATAATAATATAATATATTTTGATATGTATAAAGTAACCTATTGTGCTAGCTTCTATCGCAAGAGTTTTAATATTTTCTTTTTACTTATGTAATAAACATGTTTTTTTATATTATTTTGAAGGTGAAAAAAGGTTTATAAAAATTACTCAAATGAGACATTAAAACTCTCTAAGGCATTTAAAAAACAAAAAATTTAACTAACTAGTACAAGTGGTTAGATTAAGATTTACTTGGAACTCTCTATATGTATTAGAGAGTTTTTGGAGAAGGTAATTATGCAATTTGTTCTAATAATAACATGAGGTGGTAAAATGAACAAAAATATTGATAAAAAAATAAATCACGTAGTCGAATGGCTTAGAAAACAAGTTAATGATTCGGGTACCAATGGCTTAGTTGTAGGGCTTTCTGGAGGAATTGATTCTTCTGTAGTAGCTTTTCTTATAAAAAAAGCTTTCCCAGAAAACTCCATAGGAGTTATTATGCCGTGTAAAAGCAATGAAAAGGATAAAAACGACGCAATAGAAGTTGCAAAGGCTTCAGGATTAAAGCATATTGTTGTAGATTTAACTGAGGATCAAGATAATGTTCTTGGAAAAGTATTTAATGAGCTTATAAAGGAAGAATATTATATCGAAGGAAATAAAAGATTAGCTGATGCAAATCTGAGAGCTAGAATGAGAATGAGCACATTATATACTGTAGCTAATTCATTAAATTATCTAGTTGTAGGGACTGATAATGCTGCTGAACTTTATACAGGCTATTTTACCAAATATGGAGATGGTGGAGTAGATATTTTGCCAATAGCTAATATAACTAAAAGAGAGGTTTATGAATGGGCAAGACATTTAGGAGTTCCTCAGACAGTATTGGATAGACCGCCTTCAGCAGGACTTTGGGAAGGACAGACAGATGAAAATGAAATGGGTACCACATATAATATGATAGATGATTTATTGGAAGGTAAAGAGATACCACAAAAGCATAGAGAGATAATAGAGAGACTAAATAAGCGTACCGAACATAAAAGAAAAATGCCTCCTGCACCTCCTAAATATAACTAGATTTTCTCATTTTATAAATGATCTATTGGAGAAAAATCGTACAAAACTAAAGCATTGGATGATCTTCAGTTTTTATTGTTGAATAAAATCAAATGTGGTAAAATATTTGAGGATATAAAAAGGGAGGATTAATATGGGTAGAATAGGTACTATAGTAAATAGAAAAAACAAACAAGATGCCAAAAAGGCAAAAATATTCACAAAGCTTGGAAGATATATAATGGTTGCAGCAAGAGAAGGTGGATCAGATCCAGAATATAATGCAGCTCTACAGACGGCTATAGAAAAAGCAAAGGCTGCAAATATGCCTAATGATAATATAGAAAGAGCAATAAAAAAAGGGTCAGGAGAGCTTGACGGTGTAAACTTTGAAGAATTTACTTATGAAGGCTATGGACCAGGAGGAATTGCAGTATTAGTTGAGGTGCTAACCGACAACAAAAATAGGGCAGCTGCTGATGTTAGAAGCTACTTTACAAAATGTGATGGTAACCTTGGAGCTAATGGCTGTGTAGCATTTATGTTTGACCGTAAAGGTGTTCTTGTTATAGATAGAACTGATGCGATGGACGAAGAAGAAATGATGATGGAAGCTCTTGAAGCAGGAGCAGAGGATTTTACTGCCGAGGAAACTCACTTTGAGATTTATACTGAAGTGGCTGACTTTGGTACTGTAAGAAATGCTCTTAGTGAAGCTGGATACGAATTCTCAATGGCAGAGCTTAGATATCTTCCTCAAACTATGAGCAAATTAACAAATGAAGACCAAATAAAGAAGATGCAAAAGCTTATTGACCTTCTTGAAGATTGTGACGATGTTCAGAATGTGTATCATAATTGGGATGAGCAATAAATTTTATAGTAGAAGGCGTTCTAAGCTAGTAATTTTAACGAGTTTAGCGAACTACGGAAAATAGAAAAATTGAAATTTCCTAGTAGATAATGACATACAAGGTTTTTTTACACTAAAAAAATACCCTTTAAACGTCGATAAACTCTATGTTTTATTATTTTCTGAACTACGATAAACACCTCTAATTTTATTGTATATCAATAATAATTTTGGAGGTGTTTTTGTGTATTTAGAATATCAAGATTTTTTGTTTAATTGTGAGTCAAGAGGACTATCCCCTAAAACAATTAAGAGTTATAGAAACACTATTTTACAATTTTTAAAGTATATAGAAAGAGAATTTGGAATTAAAGAATTAAATGAAATTAAATCTATTCATATTAAAAAGTATTTCAAAAGCAAAAGCGATGATGGTTGTACTTTTGTCTACATTAACTCTATTCACAAAGTTTTAAAAACATTTTTTCAATATTGCTATGAAGAAGAATATATTTTAACTAATCCCATCAAAAAAGTAAAGTTCCACAAAGAAAAAAAGAGAATAATTGAAACTTTTAATGATAAGGAAGTTTCTAAATTGATAGACGTGTATGATTTTTCAAATTATCTTAATGTTAGAAATAAAGCAATTCTATCTCTACAATTTGATACAGGAATAAGAACAACAGAAACGATAAATATACTTAATCATCATATACAAGAAGGTAGAATATTCATACTAGGGAAAGGAAACAAAGAAAGATATGTACCTGTATCAATTGAATTGAAAAAAATATTAAAAAGATATGAAAAAATAAAAAAAATGTATTTCAAAGATAAAAATATCCCTGATAACTATTTTTTGTCTAGGACAGGTAGACCTCTGACTGTTGAAGCAATAGAAAGAATATATAAAAAAGCAGGGGAAATTGCAGGGATAAGAAATGTTATCAGATGTAGTCCTCACACTGCTAGACACTACTATGCTATCAAAATGCTAGAGAATAATGATATCTACACAGTTTCAAAACTATTAGGACATTCAAAAATAAATATCACTCAAATATATCTTTCTTCATTGACTAATGAAAAGATAATAGAGCGAGGACAAGTATCAAGTCCTTTGAGTGTGTTAGGTGGTGTTGGAAAATGATTAACGCACTAAAAAAACAATATCAAGTAGATATTATTATTAAAGAATTTGAAGGCAGCGTAAAATTTTTTGATTATTATTTTGATAATGATTGGCTAGTTGCTATCAAGAATCATAACACTATAGAAATATATAATCAAGATGGAATATTGATAGATGAGATTGATAATATACAAAATACTCCTCCTACACCCATTGAAAATACTAACGTTCAGAACGTGATTTTTCACTAGAAGCCCATATTTGCCCATATTCGAGCGAAAAATAGGCAGGGTATAGTTTAGTACCCCTAAGCATATAAAAACGCTTAGAATCGAAAATAAAGGGCGATTTAGTTTAAATTAGAATGGCGGAGATAGAAAATCAAGTTGGGACAGTCCCAACTTGAAAACGCAATCACAACTTGCAGAAGAGTTTGGCATTAAACAACATCAATTATCCAAATACAAAAAACTTCAACAACTTATTCCTATCACGCTGAGCAGATGTATAATTGAACTTGAAAGATTGTATGGGGTAAAAAATGGTAGACCAGAAAAAAGTTGCGCCTGGCGGAAGTTAAAAATACAGTCACATCAATCTCTACACTTCAAAAAGTTGGTCAAAAACGACCAAGATTTTGAAGTCAACTATCCACAACTTCAAAAAGTTGGTCAAAAACGACCATTTTCCGAAGTGGAACAATAATATACTAAGTATATATAATAATAATAAACTAAGTTTCTTTACACACTACTTTTTTCTTTGTTTATTGTGTATTACTTTTTTCTCTTATTTTTTTATTGTTATTGTTAGTTTTTACTTCTATTTGTGTAGTGTGTGGTATAGTATTGTTGTTTTTTAGTCCAGAGGCGACGGTCGCCACTCCAAAACTCAATTATAATTAGCAAAAGAAGTCGCAAATTTGTGACACCTTGTTTCGTAGTTCATCAAATGAACTTCGAAAATATGCTTGACTACACAGAAACGTTGTAGTCAAAAACGAACAATCATGAAAATGCGACAGTTGGATTTCCTTTTTTTGAGAAAAGCATAATTATCAGTAGTTTATATAACCCCCAGGTTATATATCACTTTTTTTTGTAATCTAGGGGTTACCAAATTGGTACTACCCAGTATTAATCAAAATGATGAGTACACCCAAAGTTCAAAATTGGATTCGGCTTCTGGGACTAGTCCTCATTGTCACCAAGTGCCACAACGTGTCACAGATTTTTTAAAATTTTAGTTATTAGAGAATTAAAAATTGAAACTATAACTAATTCTTATCAGTATCAGGAATATATTCGATTATATCTCCTACTCTACAATCTAATACAGAGCATATCTTATTAATTATTTCAAATTTTACCCCTTCAGTTTTATTATTTGCTAACTTCCATATTGTATTGTATGGAATTTTTGCCTCCATACTAAGCCAATTCAAACTTTTATTTTTATTTTCTAATATATTTAAAATCTTAATTCTAATCATTTTTTCCTCCTTAAATTTTTAAATTTTATTTATAAATATAGTATATCATTTTTTAAAAAAATATCTAGTTATAATGTTGACAAGATAATCTATAAGTGATAATATAATGTTAAAGTTATAAGTTAAAAATTATAACAATGTACGGTAGGTGGCGATACTATGAAAGCAAAAACTAGAAATGAATTGGGCTTCATGATGTATTGCACAATATCTCAACGTATAGACAAAGCAATAGAAAATAATAACATTTCAGAAATAGATATGCTAGAAGAAATGATTGACTACTATTCTGCAAATTTTGTTATCAGTGCAGCACATTTGAGAGAAAAATTAGAAATATTGAAGGGGGTGAAGTAGTTGAAAATGCTAATATTTTCGGGCAGTAATAGAGAATTTCGTATTTACATCAAAGCACTAAAACAGCCAACTCAATTTAAGAAAAATTTAAGGAAATGATATCAATTTTTGACATTTATTTTATAAATTTTGGGTTAAAATGTTAAATGATAAAAACAAAAGGGGGAAAAGGACTTATGAAAAATCAAATTAAGCTAATCAATGAACATATTACTTTTTTGAGGTGGCTAGATGAAGAAGATTTCAGAGATGAAATAAGACAAGCATTGAGAATCAAGAAGAATATCTATCTGAACAACGAACTTACAGATGAAGAAATTCAATACATAGAAAAAAAAATAAGGACTGCATAAGCAGTTCTTTTTGTGTGTAAAGGTTAATAATTACAGGAAATTAACTAGATTTTTTCGTTTCAAAACTATATAATAATTAAGGTAAAAAATGCACCAAATGTGGTGAAAATAAATTGAGAAGTGAAAAATACTTTAGACCAAGAAAAGATTCTAAAGATGGATTTAGAAATGAGTGTAGAGTGTGTGAAAATAAATAGTTTCGGCGATTTTAACTAGATTTTTTCATTTCAAAACTATATAATAAGTAGACAGATAATATACTAAATGTGGTGAAAACAAATTAAGAAATGAGAAGTATTTTGGAAAAGATAAAAGAAACAAAGATGGATTTCAAAGTATGTGTAAAAAATGTGATAATATACGTAAAATTACAGGAAATTAACTTATTTTTTTCATTTCAAAACTATATAATAAGTAGACAGATAATATACTAAATGTGGTGAAAACAAATTAAGAAATGAGAAGTATTTTGGAAAAGATAAAAGAAACAAAGATGGATTTAAAAGTAGTTGTAAAAAATGCGACAATGCGACTAAAATTACACGAAATTAACTTATTTTTTTCATTTCAAAACTATATAATAAGTAGATAAATAGACAAAAAATGTAGTAAATGCGACGAGATAAAATTAGCAAATTATAAATATTTCATAAAAAGGAAAAATACAAAAGATGGTTTCATGTATATATGTAGAAAATGTGAATAAATCAATGTTTTTGGTCGGATTTATATTGTCAAATCACACTTTCCTGACAAGTATATATGAGGGGATTATATTAATATTTAACAAGAGATAAAATAATAATACTAGCTCTATTAATTGAATATTAATATATTGAGTTTGGTAAAGATGAAAGAAATTTAGATGGATTTAAAAGTTATTGTAAAAAATGTGATAAATAGTAGATTTACACGGAAAAACTGCAAAAAAATCGGGAGTTTACTACACTAGATAATATTACGAAAAGGGAATGATTATTGCCGATACAATAAATCTCAATCAAGATATCTATTTTATAGATGTTTTGCTTGAGATTTATTTTGTCATCTGTTTAAATTTGCTTTCATTGATGGTAGTTTTGTCATTTTTATGTGAGTTCGAATCTCACCTCCTCGAAAAAAAGAAAAAATGACTAGGCAACGTGAGTATGCGTTGCATTTTCTTTTTACAATGACCCCTTGTAAAAGGGGTTTATATATATTTTTTTTAAAATTTCGGTAAATATTTTCCAATAGAGAAAGGAAGGGGCGACATGAACAATGTAGAGAAAGAAAAATTGCTTAATGATTTACACATATGGCAATACAAAACAGGCACGTACTGGAAAGATATTGCATCATTTATAGGGGTCAGTGCGACAACTATACACTTTTTCAAAAATGGACTACGTGAACTAAGCGAAGAAAAAATTGCTAAACTGAAAAAATTAATTTATAAAAAATAAAAAATAGGGGCTTAGTTATTAGAACTTATACAAGGGCAGCAACTAAAAGGAGGAATTTGTAAATGTTTAATTTAGAAAAGGATAACTATACTAAAGAAGAAGTAACAAAACTACTTCAAAGTGAAACTGACAAAGTTAGAACTGAATACAGTAAAAAAGTAAAAGAACTAGAAAGCAAACTACCACCTGAAAAATCAGAAAAAGAACTTGAACTAGAAAAGAAAGAGCAAGAACTACTTGCAAAAGAGAGACATTTCAAAGTAAGAGAAACACTTGAAAAAAATCAGTTGCCATCTGAATTAGCTAAGTTTTTAACTGCTGAAGAAGATGTTGAAAGCGTTGTAAGCGAACTATCAGAAGTTTTAAATCAACATATCTTAAACAATTCATATAAGCCAACTTCTAAGAAAAATAATGATGGCATAACTAAAGAACAATTTGCGAAAATGGGATATTTAGAAAGAATGAGTTTATTTGAAAGCAATCCAGAACTTTATAATAAGTTGTCAAATTAAGCACTTGCTATGTGATGTGATGTAGTGAGTGCTTTTTTATATAGATTAGGTTTTATGACCTTTTTTAAAATTAAAAAAAACAGAAAGGAATGATAAACTATGGCTTTAGTGCAAAAGACCATATACGCATCAATGGTGCGTGATAAGTTCAATGGCAAAGTCAAAATGCTTCAACTTGCAAGAGATTTAGGGCATTTAGATGGATTAGGAAGTGGAGATACTATATCATTTCCAAAGTGGTCATTGATTGGCGATGCTGAAGAAATGACAAAAGGTAATGCTTTAAGTCCTGAAGAACTACAATCAACAGAACAAACAGTACAAATCAAACAAGTTGGTAAAGCAGTAACAGTTTACGATAGCGTGAACAAAACTAGCTTAGGAAATCAACTTGACGAAGGGGCAACTCAAACTGCATTAGTATTAGCAAGAAAACTAGATGCAGATTTAATTGAAGTTGCTAAAAATGCACCATTTCAAGCAACTTGTGCAGGGGCAACTGCATTAACAAGTGCTGAAATTGAAAGTGCTATGCTGAATTTTGGCGATGAAAGAGATGTAGACGAATTTGCAGGTATAGTAATCAATTCGCTACTAATACCTTCTTTCTACGCTATGCCAGAGTTCACAGATGCAACTGATACTACGACAGTAAGTGGTAATGGCATTATGAAAAATGGAATACTTGGAAAGTATAGGGGTATTCCAGTTATTGTAACCGATAAAGGTACTTATGACAATACTAATGCTGAATGTATCACTTATATAGTGAAAAAAGGGGCATTAGGGTACAAAATGGCTAAAGAACTTGACATTGAAACTCAAAGAGATGCACTTAAAAAATGTACTCATATCGCAACTGATATGATGTATGCTTGTGCATTAGTAAAAGATGATGGAGTTGTTGTAATTAGATCAACTAATGTGTAGTATTGTTCTATCTTTAAGAGTTATTTGATATTGTCTTGGCTAACATTAACATTTGAATATTGATATTGACCATTTGCATATATAGGGGAAATTTTCCCCTTTTTTATTGTCTAGGAACTCAAACATTTTTTTGATAGAATTATATATGCGAAGCATAGTATTTTAAATGCTTTAAGAAAAATGCAAACTTTTACCTGTAAAATAATACAAGCGGAGCTTGATGATAAAGATGAAAAAGATAAAACAAATATTTCAAGATCATTGGGAAGGCTTTGTTAAAATATATAAACCTAGAATAAGAAAAAATGTATTAAGAGAAGTAAACCTGAATTATTCATAGAAAACATCAAAAATGATTGAATCGTAGTATTAACAAGTAGTCCAACAAATTGGACTTTGCACCCATTGGGTGAAATAACAAAAAAATAAAGAAAAGAACCTAATTTTGTGTTAAAGTTAAAGCGTTAAAACAAAAACTATATCACGAAAAGAGGTTCTTTCTATGACAAGTTTACATCAAAATTCACTTAACTTCAACAAAAGTTTTTCATATGATTTCGGTGGAGGTAATCTTTCTTCAGATGCAGGGTTAATAATAGTTCGTTCTTTTCTTGAAAAAATTGGCTTAATACCGCTACTTAAAACCCTTTTTAAGG
>NZ_FRAG01000089.1 GCF_900142245.1 Paramaledivibacter caminithermalis DSM 15212
CATGTAGATATATTAAATCTGGAAGAAAGACTACTTTTAGAATGAGTAGTAGTTATCCTTATAAAGACAAATTTCAAATAATTATGAAAAACATTGATAATATTACTTTTGCATAATTTATAAAATCAAATTTGAAAACCTTAAAGCAATAACCAAGGGATTAGTCTGCTCTTTTTTAGGTTACAACATAAGATTTTGAGTTGGTATCTTATTAAAATTATAATCTTTGGTTCTATTGTTAATGAAACCAGAACTTCAGATATAAGATTTTACCTTTTAACATTAATTTTCATCATAATTCATTGAGTTATGAATAATTCAGGTTTAAATAAGTTTTTTTAAAAGAACCATCCCTGGTATCATTTGATTTTTTTAATAAATACTACTTTTAGATAATTACCCTCTTCAAATTCCTTTATAGTTCTAAAATCTGGGGGTAATGAAAACTCCTCTAAAAATTTGTATCTACTATGCCTTTCCTTAAATGCAGTATCTATAAATCCCTTAAACTTTTTCATGCCAAAGGAACTACAATTTGTGGACGCTATTATTACACCGTTATTTTCTGTTATAGCTATAGCTTCTTTAAGAAGATTCTTATAATCCTTTGCTACACTAAATCTGTAATTCCTTGATTTAGCAAAGCTAGGAGGGTCTAGTATAACCATATCAAATTTGAGATTTTTCTTTACAGCATATTTAAAATAGTTAAACACATCCTCCACAATTATGTCATGGGCTTGATAATCTATTCCATTTATGCTGAATTGCTCTATTGTCTTTGAAAGACTTCTATTAGCAAGGTCAACACTAGTAGTTCTTCTTGCTCCACCCAAAGCTGCAAATACCGAAAATGCCCCTGTATAAGAAAATGTATTTAACACTGTCTTTCCTTTAGAATACTTATCTCTAATAGTTCTTCTTACATCTCTTTGATCTAAAAATACTCCTACCATAGCACCTTCATTTAAGTATACAGCAAAATTAACTCCATTTTCCTTTACTATAATGGGAAACTGTCCTCTTTCACCAAGAATAAATCCATCTTCTTCAATATATTTACCTTGCGTATCAAACCTCTTTTTTTGATATATTCCCTTAAATCCAACCACTCTTTTTAATAAATTTATAACATAATCTCTAAACTTATAAATACCTTTGCTGTACCAATTTATTAAGTAATAACCATCATAATAATCAATAGTTAATCCACCTATTCCATCACCTTCACCATTAAATACCCTAAATGCAGTTGTTTCTGGATTATTATAAAAGCTTGCTCTTTTATTTAAAGCAGATATTATCTTCTTCTCAAAAAAGCTTTCGTCTATCTTTGTATTTTCTTTTCTACTAAGAATCCATCCATAACCTTTATTTTGCTTTCCATAATATCCCCTTGCAATGAATTTATTTTTTTCATCTACTAGCTTAACTATTACTCCTTCCCTTTCAAGGTCATTAGTATTTATTATGGCTTCTTTTAAAATTAATGGATATCCGTTTTTGAATTTATTTACAAATCTCTGTTTAATCCTTATACTTATTTCTTTTTTCATTTTTTTCATCCTATCTATATAGATTTCCCATAGTAAAACTTAATTTATACATATCAAAATATCCAGAGCTTTTAAGGAGTTTTGATGTGTGTAAATTAACTGTTTTGCTAGAATATCTATAGATAACCAACATTGAAATTTATAATACTCTAAAGCTGGTTATTATTATGGTTTTGAATAGTTATAGATTCCTATATAGAGACAGCTACCACTTAACATTCCCTAACTAATCTTGCTAAAATCATAGATTTATATTTTTATTTACTATTAAGCTCTCATTATTAGATTATACCAGTTTAATTCATATAATTTAATAAAAGCTTTTTAAGGTAACTCAATATTCCAACAGGAATCGTTATCATATTCTAGTTATAAGCAATCCATCTGTTACTCTACCCTATGCCAAGGAACTACATAGGCTCGCCCTTTTGAACAGAAGATGAAGGATGAACTGTACTCAATATCTGCTTTTTTTATAATTAATTCTCTCTATAACTTCCTCTTTATTATAACATATATCATATCTGTCAAAAAAGATTTATCATTCCCTTTCCGCTAGTAAATTTATTGATTGTCTTTTTTATTTTTCCATGATTATTCCATAATCTTTACATAACTTACTGTTAATATTTATAGATTATTAGTGCTAAAATTATAAATTTATTGAATAGTATATTAATTTTACTTGTTTAATACCTATACTAACCATATAATATTTATTATATAATTTATAATCCTATAGCTTTATAAAAACCATTAAAAGCCTTAATTTGTAATTATTGTAAACAAAGAACTCATATTATGGAGGAGGAATACTAATGAATGATAAAACAATCAATCGTTGGTTTGTAGTTTTCGGTGCTGTATTATTACAAATGTGTATAGGTGCTATTTATACATGGAGCTTGTTTAATCAGCCCCTCATGGATAAGTTCAGTTGGGAAAAGGGCGAAGTAGTTCTTACTTATTCAATTGCTATTTTTATTTTTGCTTTCTCAACTATTTTTTCTGGCAGACTACAAGATAGAATAGGTCCAAGAAAAGTTGCTATTATTGGTGCTATGCTTTATGGTGGAGGCTTGATGCTAGCTTCTACAGCTACTTCTATTATACAATTATATATCTATTATGGTGTTATAGCTGGAGCTGGAGTAGGCTTTGCTTATGTTTGTCCATTATCTACTTGCGTCAAATGGTTTCCAGAGAAAAAGGGCTTTATCACGGGTATAGCAGTAGGTGCTTTTGGACTTGGAAGCTTAGTCTTCAAATCTTTAATTCAATATTTTATAGCTACTAATGGTGTTTCTTCAACATTTTTTTATTTAGGTATGATTTATACTATTTTAGGTTTAATTGGAGCTAATTTTTTAATTCTTCCCCCAATTAGGTACAACTCATCTACCCAAAGCTCTAATACTATTAAAGAAAATAATTTTAAAGTTGGAGAAATGGTTAAAACTAAATCCTTTTATCTAATCTGGATAATGTATTTCTTCGGATGTATGAGTGGACTTTTAGTTATAGGACTTGCTAAGGATATTGGCATGCAATTGGCTGGATTAGAAGCTTCAGTAGCAGCAAATGCAGTGGCTATGATTGCACTTTTCAATGCTGGTGGAAGACTTATATGGGGTGCACTTTCAGACAAATTAGGTAGAATAAAAGTCGTGACAATAATGTTTATAATAACTGCTATATCAATGATTACAATGAGTGTAGTTACTTTAAGCTATATTACTTTCTTTGCCTGCTTAGCTGGTATTGCATTCTGCTTTGGAGGGTTCTTAGCAGTGTTTCCAACCATAACTGGAGAATTCTTTGGTATTAAAAATCTAGGCGCAAACTATGGAATCATATATCAAGCATATGGAGCAGCGGCACTAGCTGGTCCAATAATTGTTGCAAGAGCTGGTGGTTTAAAGCCTACATTTTTAATAGCTGCTTTTCTTGCTATAGTAGGTGCTTCTTTAACTTTCGTAGTAAGACAACCTAAAACAAACAATATATAGTGAGAAGAAAAGAATTTACTACATTCTTTGAGATATCACTGCATTAGTTGGTCTGCTCTTAACAGTACTAAATAAGGTGCTAAATAAAGTTAATCTACTTATTTTTTATAGATTTATATAATTGTGTTTAATTAGATAAAAGAGGCTAGAGTAGCTGGCAAAAACTATTAATCTTTACTAGCTACTCTAGTCCCCTTTTTTTCCAATCTTTTCACTATAATATTTTTTTATAAGATTATATTATATTCATAACCAAGAAAAAATGGTTTTATTATTCGTTTGCCCTTATACTTTCTAGTATTTTCTTCATTTGAGCATATTCCATCATCCCAGGTATTCCTCCAAG
This sequence comes from Paramaledivibacter caminithermalis DSM 15212, assembly GCF_900142245.1. Lineage (GTDB taxonomy): Bacteria > Bacillota > Clostridia > Peptostreptococcales > Caminicellaceae > Paramaledivibacter > Paramaledivibacter caminithermalis. The sequence continues at coordinate 3,912 of NZ_FRAG01000089.1, forward strand.
TAGTGTACCATCCTTATCAACAAAGTATGATGTAGGAAAAGCACTAGCTAAGTACATTTTAGCCACTTCACCTTCTTCATCTAAAACTACTTCAAAGTCATATCCACCTTTTTCAATATAATTTTTAACAGTCTCTTTGCTTTCCTGTACATCCACTGCTAATACCACTAAATCTTCATTTTCCTTATCTAGTTTTTGTAAATCTGGCATTTCTATATCACAGTATTTACACCATGTAGCCCAAAAATTAATAAGAACTATCTTACCTCTGTAATCTTTTAGGGATACTTCTTTTTCATCTAAATTCTTGAGAGTAAAATTTGGTGCAGCTTCACCAACAGCTATATCAGGCTTTTTCTTTTCTTCTTCATTTTCTTCATAAGTAGTATTTTCTGCGTCTTTAGGCAAATTGTTTTCCGATTGTCTTAAAGTTATTAAATAATATAGACCTCCCATCAATGCTAAAGTAATAATTATTATCACTAAACGCTTCTTATTCACCATAGCCCTCCTTAATTTATTAATAATCTACTTATATCTACAACTTTATTTAAGAATACTAAAATCCCAAAAATTATCATAATAAAACCAGCAATTTTAGGAATATATACTATAATTTTTTTCCCTCTATTAAGGAACTTGCTAAATACGTTTATAAATAATGCTGTTAATATAAAAGGGATTGCCATCCCTAAGGAATATGTTAATAAGAGATAAATTCCTTTTGATACAGTACTAGAACCTCCTGCATAAATAAGTATGGATGCTAAAACAGGACCAAAACACGGAGTCCAACCAGCAGCAAAGGCCATTCCCATCAAAATTGAACTAAACCAATTAGTAATTCTTTTAGGTCTTGTAATTCTTTTTTCTCTGTTTAGAAACTCTAATTTTATGATACCTATCATTTTCAAACCAAAAACAATTATTAATATTCCACTAATTTTAGAAAAAATAACTTTATTCTTTACAAATATTTTCCCAATCAGGCTAGCCGATGTTCCCATTATCATAAATATAATCGTAAAGCCTATAATAAATCCAATAGTCCTTTTTAATGCATATAATCTCCTTTTTTCAAGTTCACTTTCAATACTAATACCAGTAATATACATTATATATACAGGAATTAATGGAAGTATACATGGTGAAAAAAACGATAAAAATCCAGCTACAAAGGCTATTGGTATTGAAACATTTCCTAACGTCATATAAACCTCCTTAAGCATTGTATATAAAAGTGTTGCTCCATTATTTATCTCAATTTTCTTCTTATTAGTTTAACATAAAATTATAAAAGAAATATAAAGATACAACAGATATTACAATAATTATTTATATATTTTTATAAAGCTTCCATATCTAATAAAATTAGAGCCTTATCAAATATATATTAGTTTATTTTTCTATTGGTAGAATTACAGTAAATATACTCCCCTTACCCAACTCACTTTCAACATCAATCCTTCCGCCGAGGGCATCAACTAATGCTTTTAAAATTGTTAGCCCTATTCCAGTACCACCTGTTTTTCTATTTCTTGTTTCATCTATCCTATAAAACCTTTCAAATATAAAGGGTAAATCCTTACTAGATATACCTATCCCATTATCTTTAACAGCTATAGCTACATCTTTCCCTATTTTTTTTAAAGAAACTTCTACTTTGCCTCCTTGATTTGTATAACTATAAGAATTATTAAGCAAATTTATTATTATTTGCTTAATTTTATCTTTATCAGAAATTATATTTATATCTGTGTCATAATTAAAATCTAATTTAATATCTTTATTATCATATTGAGGACTAAACAGATCTATAAGTTGTCTTATTTCATCAGTAAGGTTAAACTCTGTTATATTTAAATGTATATCATCTTCTTCTAGTTTTGCTATATTTTTAAGCCTTTCAACTAACTTAGAAAGTCTTATTATTTCTTCATAACAGCTTTCAAGCCTTTCTTTTCTAGGCTCCCAAATCCCATATAGAAATGCTTCCATTGTATTTTGTAGGGTTGTTAAAGGAGTTCTAATTTCATGGGCCATATCCGAGGTCAGTCTTTTTCTAAGCATGTCTTTACTTTCAAGAGTTTTTACTAAATAATTTATTGAGTCAGATAATTGATTAATTTCATATGTGCTTCCTTTTACATCCAATGATATATCTAAATTCCCTTTCCTAATTTCATTTGTTGCCTTGGCCATCTTTTTTAACGGTATAGAAAAGTGTCTTGCCAAAAATATGCTCATAATTATCCCAATAACTAAAGTTATATATGCTGTTTCAATCAAAGTATCTTTTATAGTATTTTTCATTTTTAAATCCTGAATATTACAATTATCTAGTCTATAATATCCGATAATTATGTCTCCAATCTTTTTATTATTCTTTATTAAATCATAATTTTCTTCTTTGTAGTAATTTTTATTAAATTGTTCCTTGGATTTTTTAGGGTATTGTAGTTGTAATTTTTGCCCTTTTTCTTCCAAGTAATCTTTATTTGTCTCAAGTATGCTTTCTCCATCTATACTTTCAACTCTAATATAAAGACCCTCACTCTTTGCAATAATTTCTATATCTGAAGGATGATATATTCCTTTTTCCATGTCATAATTATTTTCTATAATATCAGTAATCATTAACATCATTCTATCTTTTTCACCTTTTAAGTAATCATCAAATTTATTGTCTATCTTATTATTGCTTATAATAACTCCTAAAATTGTAGATAATAGTATCACAATTAAAAAGCTTATTATCAGTTTATTTACAAGCTTCATATTGGTAATTCTCCTCTAACAGTTAAATTTATATCCCATGCCATAAACAGTTTGAATATACTTTGGATTTTTAGGATCATCCTCTATTTTACGCCTTATATTCATTATGTGAACATCGATGGTTCTATCAATACCATCAAAATCTATTCCGAACACTTTCTCTACCAGTTTATCTCTAGATAAAATTCTACCTCTATTAGAAATCAACACTTTGAGAATTTTAAATTCACTCGGTGTAATTTTAATTTTAATTCCCTTTTTTATTACACTAATTTGTTTCAAATTTACTTCTAGATCCCCATCATTAAATACAAATTTTTCAGCTTGTAGGTTTTCTTCCTTATAAGTTCTTCTTATAATTGCTGCAATTCTACTTACAAGCTCCTTTGCACTAAAAGGCTTTGTAACATAATCATCTGCACCTATATCTAAGCCTTCTACTTTATTTTCTTCATCCACCTTAGCAGAAAGCATAATTATTGGAACATCGGATTTAGATCTAATCTTTTTACAAACTTTTTCTCCACTCATTTTAGGAAGCATAAGATCTAATATTACAAGATGGATTTCCTCTTTTTCAAATATTTCTAATGCTTCTATACCATCATAGGCTTTAAAAATGCCATAATTCTCAATTTTTAAAAAAGCTTCTAAAAACTCCACTATCTTAATTTCATCATCTACAATCAAAATATTTTTCATTTACTACCCTCCTATACTTTTAAAAAATCTTAACACATTTTCATTATTTCTATAATACACCCTATATTCTATCTTTAAAACTAATTTTGATATTAATTACATCAAAATCCCCTATAGGAATGATAAGGGATTTTCTAATAGAATTATCATATATATTAACACATTTTTTAATTAAAACTCTATACATCATAACTTTACTTTTCTTTATAATACTCACTATAGAAATTTAAGTAAAGACTTTAATTTATACATGTCCAAAATGCCCAGAAACATTGCATATTTGTACATGTATAAATTAAGTTTTACTATGTAAATTTTATATATCAAATAAATATAAAGAAAATATAAGTATTTAAATTATCTTCTAATAATCATTTATGAACTTACAGTATTTTTTTGTGCAAATTTATAACAGTTCAATTTAGTTGGCATTATGTTAAATATTGATTTTAGCAATATTTATGCAGAACCAGCTTGAATTTCTTATTTTATGGATTTATCAATAATCAATATAGTATCTGATTGCAATCTACTTTTTTTAGATCAAGTCCACTAGTGCTTCGAATTTCTCTGCTATTTATCATCTGTTGAAAAACATTTTGAGATAAATTCATTTTTTCCCGCAGTAAAGAAGATATTCTAAAGCGAATCTGCAACTATAAGCTATTAACTCAACTTTCGCACATAAAAATCATTGAAAAAAACTGAGATTTGAATGAAAAATTCAAAAAATATAGTAAGAACATCCCCTTTTCTTGATATAATAGATTCACCACAAACCAAATATCAGAAAGGAATGTTCTTAATGAATACTATTATATCAGAAAAATGTGGTGATGATAAAAAAATTAAAACTATTATAGATAGTTTCTTTAAAGAATACAAAATTTGTACATTATTAAAGCAATCAAATTTCTATAAACAAAAAGGTTTTTCATGTCTTTTAGTGTTTAAGTACATTTTTATGCTTATTTTT
>NZ_FRAG01000146.1 GCF_900142245.1 Paramaledivibacter caminithermalis DSM 15212
GTAGGGATTTTTAATGCTTAATTGTGATTTTTTACAAGTATACAGGTAAAGAATTTCAAAAAAATCCTCAAAAAAACTTTTTGCACCAGAATCAATATTATATAATTAATTATGGGTAGTGTCATAAAATATGTGTCTGGGCGTAAATAATGTCTCCTTTCTGGCAAGAATCTAAAAAAGATTAAGTTAGAAAGACCAACTATAAAAAGTCAATAGTAAAAAAGAAAAAATTTTAATTAGATTGGTGAATAAAAATGCATGGCAAAAAGACCTGCGTGAGGCAAGTATAAGTAAAAATATGGAAATTAGTATCAATTATTCGTTATTAGGTAGTCTCACCTCATAGGGACAATTATTTTTTAAAATAGCATGAATCGTGTAGCAAAGTTTACGAGCGACAGCTCCAATAGCCGTTAGGTGATGTTTTCCTTCAGTACGTTTCTTTTGGTAAAAAGCTTTAAAAACAGGATCACAGTTAGAGGCAACTAAAGCAGCACTAAAGAGAACCTTTCTAAGATAAGGTGATCCACGTTTACTCATTTTATTATTTGTGCTCTGATATTCACCAGATTGTGAAACAGAAGCATCAATCCCAGCATAAGCAACAAGCTTTGAAGGGTTTGAAAATCTTGAAATATTACCTATTTCACCAAGTATGGTTACAGCTGTTACGTTGCCAATACCAGGTATTGTAGTAATAGGAGAATTGATTTTATCAAGTAAAATACTTATTTGCTCTTCTACATCTTTGACTTGATTTTCAATAAAGTTAATCTGCTCAATTAATAGTTTTAATTGAAGAGCGAAGCTATCTAAACAAAAGCTTATACCAAAAGACTGTTTGGCAACACTTGATAATTGTTTGATTTTATTAGTAGCAAACTTTTTCATAGTGATTTCAGATAAAACTTTGTCTAACTTTTCAGATGAAATGCTTTCAAAATCACTTGGAGTGCTGAAATGAAGCAAAATTTCTTTTGATGTTTGCCCAAAAACATCAGAAAAAACAAATTGATATTCAGGAAAAACTTGGTCTAAAACGCAAATAGTTTTACGTTTAAGGTCACCTATAGAATTAATGAGATAGTTTCTAAAACGAGAAAGGTTGCGAAGAGACATGGTATTTTCATCAGCTAAGGAAGTCTCCAGAAAGTCACCATAACGAATAAGATCTGCAATTAAAATAGAATCAATAATATCGGTTTTACGCTTTCTGATTTCAATACCTTTACGCCAACCATCAGTTTGGATAGGGTTTACAACATGAATGACAAAACCTTTTAATGCAAGAAATGAGTAAATGGATAACCAATAGTGACCAGTAGCTTCCATACCTATTTCAACATCATTAACAGATCTAATGAAATTATTTAACTTAGTAATTCTAGTTATGCAAATATTAAAGTCAAATTACCATACTAGGATAATAAAT
>NZ_FRAG01000097.1 GCF_900142245.1 Paramaledivibacter caminithermalis DSM 15212
AATGCTTAGACTTGTCAATGCTGAAAGATCCAAACGAGGTTTGGAGCCTTTAAAGGTTGATTTAGAACTTTGTGAGGTTGCTAGAAATAAGTCTCAAGATATGATAGACAATAATTATTTTAGTCATTACTCCCCTACATATGGTAGTCCCTTCGAAATGATGAGAAATTTTGGAATAAAATACATTTATGCTGGAGAAAATATTGCAGGAAATCCTAGTGTAAAGGCTGCCCATACATCTTTAATGAATTCTGAAGGTCACAAAAAAAATATACTTAATTCTAATTTTACCCATATAGGTATAGGCATTAAAGAAGGTTCTAAATATGGAAAAATTTTTACTCAGATGTTTGTAGGAAAATGACTTCAATAAAATTTATTTTATGAAAGGAGATATTTCATGACAGTAGGTAGAACAGAGCATAAAAAGCATCTACATAATCTTATGAAAACAGTAGAAGGTACAGGTTGGATTCTTTTCTACATGCCAGTAAATCATTACCCCACGACCACGATACCTAATATGCAATTCGGTAAGTAGATTTTGATCCTAGCTACCAAATTTTTTGGAATCTGAGGCACAAGTTGTAGTTTCATCTCCCCAAATAGACTCCATTCTAGCTTTTAAAATAGCGTTTACTATTTCTGATATGGCGGTTCTCAGGTTATCTTTGTTAATAAACTTACTTTTGATATACAATAAGTCAGAATACTTTTCTCCATGATTCCCAGATGCACCTCTCTTTAAACCTGTATTTGTGCCTAATCCATAAATGTCAAGAATAAGACGTTTTTGAATAGTAGCTCAATCGAGATGTTCATGAGCTGCCATTGTTTTAAAATAATCCGTAAAGGATAACTGTAAATCAGCTTCCTTCAATATATCTAACAGATTCGTCATTGGCCAAAGTCTTGCTATTTCAGTTTTAAGTTTTATTATGATTTGTGGTTCAAGTTGAGGTTCACTTGGAGACAAGGAAATCCATCCCTTGCTACCTTTAGAAGTTATACGAACTTTGGAATTGTTAGGAATCCTTTGATTCAATTTATTTAAGGTTCCTAGCATTTCTTCCTGAAACTTTGATATTAAAGCTTCAACATCCATCGGTTTATTTAAAGCCTTATAATGCTGTATTCTATTTTCTTCAAAATTGGTTGGGAGATCTTCGTCATGATTTCTATACTTATATGCACCCTTTACCCATATCTCCTTACATCGAAGTTTATCTCTTAAAGCTTGCAGCACACATATTTCATAGTTGTTCCTATTAATATTCTCTCTTGTCCTTGTTCATCCTTTTCTATAATAAATTTTCTCCATTTTGACCTAATAACTCCTTCTATAGGAATATTATTAGGCAATGAAAAATATCTAAATCCTGATCCAAAATTTTGTTTTATTATTTCAAGTGCTTCAATTATTGGTTTATGAACATCATTATTAGAGTAGAATTCTAAAGTTTTTAATATTTCTGGAACCATTCTCCTGTAATGTCTGCTAAAGGATGCCCTCATGACTGTATGTACCTTCTGTCTGTATGCTGTACCTGTATTTTTAAATTCTTTAATTCACCAAATACACTCTCAAGACTAATTTTGCCAGGGTCAGCTCTCAAATCATTAAAGGATAGAGAAGAGTCATCTTGCAGCTCCAATTCTTCCTGAGAAATTAGGGCATTAATAAGTATATCTATCTTAGATAAAGTTCTTGGAGATATCTTATGGAATGTTTCTTGAAAAAAGCCTGTTTCATATTAATATCTTTAATGTTGTAATCGTTAAAATAAATTTGCCCACTATACTTGCTATACAAGCCTAAAATTAGATTGATTAATGTACTTTTACCTATACCATTATTACCTTTTATACCATATATTTTTCCTTTTTCAAATTCGAAAGAAAATTTATCAAAGATTTTATTTTTATCAAAAGAAAAAGAAATATTATCTAAACGAATGTTTTTAATTTTCTCAATATACTTGTCACCATCATTTACTATATCTAATTCAATAATTTCTGAAATTCTATCAAATGATACTTTATAATCTTGGTATGATTCAAATTGCTTTATTGAAAATCTCAATATTTCTAGTAGTTCATTATAGTAAATGATTATTAATACGATATCACCTACAAGAAAATGTCCTTTGATTATTTGAATCCCTGAATAAAGCATTATTACTATATTTAACAAAGTGGATAATGATGTTTCTATGTTGGTAAATAAGTATGAAATTTTTGATAAATCAATAGCTCCATTTAAATAATCATAATATGCATTGTTAAACTTTGATTTTAGCTTCGGATAAATAGCATGAATTTTTATAGTCTTCATATTATACAACAATTCATTTAGGTGAGAGAAATATCCGTCTCGTTGTTCTTTAAATGCTAAGTTACATTTGTAAAGTCTTTCTTTACAAAGAAACAACAAAAAGAAATATAGAGGTACTGATAATATAAATATAACTAGAGCCATTGGCTTTATAGAAAATATAATTGAAAGAATAACGATTGCTTTAACTTCAATTATTACAGTTCTAAGAACATTGCCAATTAAAAAAGATGATATTTTAAAAGAATCACCCATTATTCTTTGAGAGAGATAATCAGGCTTGTATTTATTATATGTATCGATTGAAGCATTATAATATTGATTTACGGATATATTAATAATATGATTTGCAACATCATTTCTTAGTCTTACTTCTATGATATTACTGAAATAGGATAGGAATATTCCTATGAAACTTGCTGTACCAAAAATTAGAACTATGACATAGATTTGATTTAACAATACTTTGCTAGTTGTTATGGTATTAATAAATGTTCTAATTATATATGGTGAAACAATTGAGCAAAGTGTATATAGTATACTTAAAATTAATAAACTTATAATTCTAACTTTATATTGCATTACATGTTTTATAATAATGTTACTTGACTTCTTTTTCATGATTTCTCAACTCATTCGTTAAAAATTGATCTTTTAGTAATTCTAAATTAGTTTCAAAACCCATTGAAAAGTGATGACATTCTAATTTACAATCATTTTGCATAACAGCATAGGGACAGCCTCCTTGACATAGAGGTCTCTTATTACATTCTTCACACTCATTTGGAATTTTATAACTGAGCCATTTCATATGTTCCTTATTGAAGATTGGTCCTGAATCAACATGACCTACATTTAAGCTCACTATCCCTACATTATTCCAACACTTATATAAATATCCTTTAGGATCGACAACAAATACATTAGGGGATATGTGCTCACATGGAAGATGCTTAGGTTTAGGTCTAGGAATTTCCATATTTTTTGACAGTGAATATTGATATCTTAATAAGTTTGCATTGATGTCTGCAAATTCTGAGTGTGAAAAACAGCTTTTTTTATTGTATGTACATGCTTCTGTTAAATTCTCAACAGGAGCAAAATAGTAGTTAACTCTCTCATTCCAGTCATTTTTACTTTTAAAGAAGTCAATTAGTTCATACATACTTTCATTATTATACCGGTCTACATTTACTCGTATTGAAATAAACATATCTTCTTTACAATCGTCTATATTATTTATTATTTGAGTAAAACTATCTTTACCATCCTTCGATATTCTTCTTTTATTATTAATATCTTTAGGTCCATCTACTGTTATTTGACATGCACCAATTTTACAATCATTCTTAAGCAATTTAGCAATATCTTTGGTTAATAAAAGCCCATTTGTGATAATACTGGAGTTGAACCTAATATTGTTATCGTTACAAAATTCAATGAGTTTCCTTGAAATTTTACTTATTGTTTTGATTTCAAGAAGTGGTTCTCCACCATACCATCCTATATAAAGGCTATTAAATCTGTTAGTGATTAGATGTTTTTTAGTGAATTCAACTAGTTTTAGAGCTGTTTTTTGAGACATTTTTGATTGTTGATGGTCCTCATAACAATATGGGCAGCTCATATTGCAATCCATTGTTGGAGCGATTGTCAAAACTAACGTTTTTTGTCCAAACCTAGCTATATTTGATAATATATTTAATCGCTCTTTTTCATCAATGTCCTTATCTACCAAATAACCGTGTGTTTCCATTAAAATAATATTATCTTTTATTTCTTCAGGGACATCTGATATGTCAATGAAATCATTGTTATTAATGTATTCATAGGTTTTGGAGTCAATAATAGCCATAGCTCCAGTAAAAGAATTAAAAATCACAGATTCATTATTATTATCCTTTGTAATTTCAATATTATAATGAGAACTTTTTAGCATAATAAATCCCTCCAAACTTTACTTTGAAATCATAATGTAGAAGCAAAATACAGGTTCACAACCTGTATTTTGCTTCTATACTCTTCAGTATCCTACTGAAGTTTAGATTAATCATATCACCATGATGAACCACAGTAACATTTGAAACCACAGTAACTACTACATTGTGTATCACATTGTCCACACTCATTTACTAAAGGTTCTACTGGATTAAGTACTATCTTCATTTACATTCCCTCCTCTCTCTTTATTTTTTTAATAAGTATATCAAGATACACAACCAAGAATTGTATGTATAATAATTCCTAGTTTTATAAGTATATCATAAATTTATAATTTATTTAATACTTTACATTTATTTCAAAACATGATAATATATATTTAATGTGATCACATACAATACCTTATAAAATAAAGGAGGAATAGTATGAAAGTTAGAATTTCTATTTTACTAGTTTTTGTTCTTTTACTCACTACTGGAATCCCAGCATTTGCTGCTGACAAAAAAAATATGGAAGCCAATAATGTTTTTATAGCAAATGATCAACAAATTAAAAAAATGAATGAATTAATGGGTCAAGGTTTATCAACAGGAGAAGTATTGAATATAGTTTGTCCAGAATTCTTTTCAAAACTTAAAAGTAAAGATGAATTGTATAGAGAACCATTTGATAAAGATATAAAAAATGATTTATTAAATAAACCCAGTAATGAAATGTCAATAAGAAGTGCTGATTGGGGAATCAGTCTTTCTCAATATGGAGATTCTTTAAAGTTTTCTTCATATAGGTCATTAAATTATCAAAGTGCTTATATTAACATTGAAGTTCGTCTCTACAATGATAGTACTGGTGATTTAGCAGCTTATACATATGGAGATAAGTATGATACTGATTATCTTAAGGTGACTGGATATGCTGATCCTCCAACAGGCACATATTATGCTTGGTCACAGCATAAGTGGGTAGAGGGTACGGGACATTGGACAACTATGAATCTTACGACTACTGATAGGTCATATGTTAATCCAAATGAATAAATAATAAAACTATAATATTAAGCAGATCTTTACTAGATCTGCTTAATAAAATTCAAATATAATTTTCAATTTTATTAAAGAAAAGAGGAAAAATATGAAATTTTTTAAGTGGTGTGTTATTTTTTCTGCTATTTTACTGATGTTAGTTTCGTGTAAAGCAACTGTTAACGATAAGCAAGCACCGATTGAATACTTGGATCTTTCGAAAGAAAATGAAAAAATATACTTTTTTGATGACACAGCAGAAGAAAAATTTGCTGATCAATTTCAGTTGTTAGATATTTCAGATAGTTCTGTTCATATTGTTGACAATATATTAAACATATATATTCAATTTGATAAATCAGTTACTAGAAAAGATATTTCAAATGCTAGGAATTATTTCATGAGATATGCTGTGCTTAAAAATTATAAATATACTGGATTCCCGTATCAAGAAGTACATGATAAGAATATATTTTATGATTCTGCCATCTTAAGAATTTTCATTGATAATAATTTGATAATATATGAAAAGTACAATAAAAAGACAAATGAATTTAATTATTATGAGAATACAGCAATAAATGTTGCTAGTAGAGACTATAAAGATAAATATATGGAAAAATTCATAAAAGATGTTAATAGTAAAATTAAAAAACATAAAAATATAAAAGTAATTAATCCATTTAAAGGCAATGTTATACTACTAAAAATATCAACAAAAAATAAATTAGAAAATAATGAGATACAAGTAATCAAAGATTTAGTTTCTTCTGAACTTGCAGTAAAATTAAAGTCAGAATCAGAAGCAGTACAAAACTTAGAAAGCAATACAAAATATCTTGGCATAGTGATAGAATTATTAACAGAAAATGAGAAATATGCTGAATATACATACTTTAATGGAATCGATAAACGATGGATAACCGAAAACTGGATGAATTTTGATTTTTTCAAAGAAAGTTTTAACAATTAATGTATGTTAAAAATAGTTATTTAATATTACATATACTTATTGTGATCGGCAACTTAAAGTAACGATGTTTTGATAAATAATCCATTTATACAAAATTATCTATACTCTATTAAAATACTAAATTTGGTGTATAAGACTATTGATATTTAGGCTGGATATGATAGATTATATGAGTTAAGCACTTTATTAATAAGAGTTGCCACAATGCTATATAATCATACCGATGATAACTCAACATAAATAACAAATTTCATTACTATTAAAATCTTAAAAATATTATTTACTCCTTTTTATTCTATCAAATACAACTGTGTGAATGTGTATAAAACGAACCATAAAAATAACAAATGTCTCAAATGGAATTGTAGAGCTTGTTGATAAGCTTACCTATGAAACTAAAAAAATCTCAGAAGTATTTGAAAATATCCATTCTTTGGCTGCCATTGCTGAAGAAAATTCCGCATCCTCTGAAGAAATGAGTGCCAGCGTAACAGAATACTCCCATAAGATAACAGAACTTTTAGATTATGTGGAACAATTAGAAGGTCTTACTTTGAATCTAAAGGCTGAGCTTAAAAAATATAAGATATAGGAATAGAAAAATATATTAGCCCTATTTCTATCTTTTTATTAGGTTGAAAATAGGGCTTTATACATTTTTTGATTGTAAAAGGAAATAATATATGCTGAGGTGATTAGATGAAAAAATTTAAATCATCAAAACTTATTTTTGCCTTAGTATTATTATCAATTCTTTGGGGATGTGTGAAGTATCCTCAGCAAAAGCCATTAGAACCACAAGCCTCTTCGATATTTAAAAGGGGAAATGTTGAAAAAGTAAAGGTTACTG
>NZ_FRAG01000019.1 GCF_900142245.1 Paramaledivibacter caminithermalis DSM 15212
CGATAATTAGAGTAATACTCATAATCGTGGTGAAGAAAAGTTGCCTTTCCACAAAGGGGACAGCGAGGGTATTTAGGTACCTTTTTAGATATTGGTTTATCAGGAGCAAATTGGTGATTACATTTGCGACAAAGGTATTTTTGATAACCATCTTTATCTTTACCATAACGGTAAAAAGAATCTTTATTATTGCATTTTGTACATTTAATTGGTACAATTTTTTGCATGAGGACTTCATCCTTTCTGGGAGGTATAGTTTTTTTAGCAAAAACATTGTACCACAGAGGATTGAAGTCCTCAATTTTCATTTAAGTTTACAGAGCGATTTTATAAGAAAGGATGATAATTATGAAAATGACATTCCGTTGGTATGGTGACAATGATAAGGTTACCTTAGAGCATATAAGGCAAATACCTGGAATGGTGGGAATTGTTTCGGCAATATATGATATTCCAGTAGGAGAAGTATGGCCATTAAGAAAAATAATTCAGCTAAAGGAAAAAATTGAAGCTAAAGGATTAACTTTAGAGGTTATTGAGAGTGTTCCTGTTCACGAAGATATTAAATTAGGACTTCCTACTAGAGATAAGTATATTGATAACTATCAAGAAACAATTAGAAATCTAGGAAAAGCAGGTATACCTGTTGTGTGCTACAATTTTATGCCAGTTTTTGACTGGACAAGATCTGCTTTAGATTATGAATTAAAGGATGGCTCGAATGTTCTTATCTATGATGAACAAACTGTTTTAAAAATGAATCCTTTATCAGGAGATTTAGAATTGCCAGGTTGGGATACAAGCTATAAAAAAGGTGAATTAGAAGAATTACTAAATAAATATCAGAAGATATCAGAAGAGGATTTATGGAACAATCTTGAATATTTTCTGAAAGCTATAATACCTGTGGCGGAAGAAGCAAATGTCAAGATGGCTATTCATCCTGATGACCCACCATGGTCGATTTTTGGATTACCAAGAATAATTACAAGCAAGGAAAATTTAATAAGATTTATTAATTTAGTTGATAGTCCAAACAATGGATTGACCTTATGTAGCGGTTCACTAGGAGTAAATCCACAAAATGACATCCCAGAACTTATACGTTTTTTTGGTAAAAAGAATAAAATTCACTTTGCCCATGTTAGGAACGTAAAAATAACAGGCGAAAAATGCTTTGAGGAGGCGTCCCATAGGTCAGAGGATGGTTCTTTAGACATATATGAAATCATTAAAGCATATCATGAAATAGGCTTTAATGGACCACTTAGACCTGATCACGGAAGAATGATATGGGGAGAAACAGGTAGACCAGGCTATGGTCTTTACGATAGGGCATTAGGTGCTACATATATTAACGGGATATGGGAAGCTGTAGAAAAAAATAAATAAATAAAGGAGAGATAAAAATGAATATTCCATTCCATATAGATTTAGGAAATAAAGTGGCCGTTGTTACAGGCGGTGGTGGTGTTTTATGTGGAATATTTGCGAAGGCATTAGCACAATGTGGTGCAAAGGTTGCAATACTTGATATTAAAAAAGAGAATGCTGATAAAGTAGCCCAAAGAATAAAAGCTTCTGGAGGTAAAGCCATTGGGGTAGAAGCAAATGTTTTGGATACCAATAGCTTAGAAAAAGCAAAAAGTATAGTAGATGAAGAGCTTGGAACATGTGACATTCTTATTAATGGCGCAGGGGGAAATCATCCAAAGGGAACTACTACAAAAGAATTCCTCGAAAAGGATGATTTGATAAAAAAAGAAGGTTTAACTACCTTTTTTGATCTTGATTCAAGGGGAATTGAGTTTGTATTCAATTTAAATTTTTTAGGCACATTGCTTCCAACACAAATTTTTGCAAAGGATATGATAGATAAAAGTGGAGCAGTAATTATTAATATATCGTCCATGAATGCCTATACTCCTTTAACTAAGATACCTGCCTATAGCGCTGCTAAGGCTGCTGTGAGTAATTTTACGCAGTGGCTAGCAGTACATATGGCAAAGGTAGGAATACGTGTAAATGCCATTGCACCAGGCTTTTTTTTAACTAAGCAAAATGAGGCTCTGCTTATAAATGAAGATGGAAGCTATACCCTTAGAGCAGAAAAGATCATTAGGCAAACTCCAATGAATAGATTCGGAAAGCCAGAAGAACTAGTGGGTACATTATTATGGTTAGTAGATGAAAATGCTTCTGGATTTGTAAATGGGACTGTAATTCCTGTAGATGGAGGATTTTCGGCTTATTCTGGAGTATAAATCCTAAAGACTATTTTAACTTAACTTGTTATGCTAGTTCCCTATCACAAGAGGTTTAATATTTCTTTTTCGCTCATGTAATAAAAATAAACCTGTTTTTTCATATTATTTTAGATGTGAAAACAGGTTTATTAAAATCACTCAAATGAATATTAATCTCTGAGACATTTTAAAATAGAAAGTTAAATTAACTAACACAAGGAGTTAACTTATTGCGTTATTATGAAAATATATATCAGTTGGAGGTGTAATATATTATGGATATTAGATACAGCGTTAGTCCTTTTGAAGGAAAAAATCTTGATACTGAAGGTTTAAGACGAAACTTCTTAATAGAAGATATATTTCAGCTGGATTTTATAAAGCTTGTTTACAGCCATGTAGACAGAATAATTGTTGGAGGAGCTTGTCCTGAAAAGCCTCTTAAACTAGAAGCTGGTAAGGAGCTTGGTGCTGATTATTTTCTTGAAAGAAGAGAGATGGGAATAATCAATATTGGGGCAAAGGGATATGTTATAGTAGACGGACAAAGATTTGAGATGGGGAGGGGAGATGGATTATACATAGGTAAAGGTGCAAAGGAAGTAATATTCGAGAGTTATGATACTGAAAATTTAGCAAAATTTTATTTCAATAGTGCTCCTGCTCATATGAAGTATCCTATAAAAAAAATCGATATAAGCAATGCTAAACCACAGCGATTAGGATCTATAGAGAAATCCAATACAAGGACTATTTATAAATATGTTCATCCAGAAGTTTGTCAAAGCTGTCAGCTTTTGATGGGAATGACTATACTGGAGCCTAATAATGTATGGAACACTATGCCTTGTCATACCCATGATAGAAGGATGGAGGTTTATATGTATTTTGATATGCCTCAGGATGGACTAGTTTTTCATTTGATGGGAGAACCACATGAAACTAGACATATAGTGATAAAAAATGAGCAAGCAGTTATTTCTCCAAGTTGGTCAATACATTCTGGGGTGGGTACTTCAAACTACACATTCATATGGGGTATGGTAGGAGAAAATCAAGTGTTTAGTGATATGGATTATATAAAAAATTGTGATTTGAAATAAAGAGGAGTGGAGATATGGATTGGAATATAAACCAGCTGTGTGATAAGTTTTCTATGGATTTCTTTTCTTTACATGGGAAGGTTGCCATAGTAACTGGAGCAAACAAAGGTTTAGGACTTGCATATGCAATAGCTTTGGCTAAAGCAGGAGCAGATATATTTATAATTAGCCATAATAATAATAATTGGCAAGAAATAAAAAAGACTGTTGAAGGGCTAGGTAGAAGGATAGAATTTACGGAGGCTGAGTTATCAATAAAGGAAAATGCTAAGAAAGTGATAGATCAATGCGTTGAAAAATTTGGAAAGATAGATATATTAGTTAATAACGCAGGAACAATAAGAAGATCACCTATACTTGAATATAAGGATGAGGACTGGGAAGATGTAATTAAAATCAATTTAAGTTCAGTATATTATTTGAGCCAAGCCGCAGTTAGGTATATGGTTAAGCAGGGTTCAGGAAAGATAATTAATATAGCTTCGATGCTATCCTTTCAAGGAGGAAAATTTGTACCGCCCTATACTGCAAGTAAGCATGGTGTTGCAGGAATTACAAAGGCTTTTGCCAATGAGTTAGCTGAGAAAAATATACAAGTAAATGCTATAGCACCTGGATATATAAAAACTGCAAATACTAAAGCTATTAGAGAAGATAAAGAAAGAAATGCAGAGATTTTAGCTAGGATACCTGCTGGAAGATGGGGAGAAACCTCTGATTTAATGGGTACTGTAGTGTTTTTAGCTAGTCATGCCTCCGATTATATAAATGGTCATATATTAGCTGTAGATGGAGGCTGGCTTGTAAGATAAATATTTTTTAAGAAAATAAAATGTTAATAGAGTTTAGATGTTTGAAAAATCTAGTAGTATAGCCTATTTCCTTATTTTTAGTTATCTTGACATCTTAAATATCATTACACTTGGATTTCCCAAGTGAGAATTATACAATTTGCTCATGTACTCATGTATGAATAGAGTTCTACCATGGGCAATCTATATTGATAAATTATTATGATATTGAATTATAAAATAAATTCATTGAGAAAATTGCATAATATATTAAAAAATTTTAGAATACAAAATACAGTAGAGATAGTCTAGAAAGCTATCTACATATTGTATTGTCAAATTATTAATGTTAATTATGCAAATTTTCTCTATTGTAAAAAAATGTTATTTACAAAGAGAAAATATGATGATATAATAATTTTAAATAAATAAGTAAACGTTTACATAAAGAAATTTATTTTTGTTTTATATGTAAACGTTTACATATAATATTATTTTTTTAGAATTAATAAGTAAACGTTTACATAAGAGGAAGGCAGTGATTTTAAATTGAAATCAAAAAAAATTAGGGGCTATACAACATTAAAGGATGTAGCTAAAAAAGCTAATACTTCTGTAGCGACAGTATCATATATATTAAATGGTTCAAAGGATAGGTATGTTAGTGATGAATTAAGAGAAAGAGTACTTAAAGCAGCTAAAGAACTTAACTATATGAAAAGTAGCATGGCAAGCAGTTTAAAAGGCAAAAAAAGAGGTGTTATAGGTGTTATAATTCCTCAATTTGAGAATGTTTTTTTCATTAGGATTGTACAGGCAATAGAAGAAGTAGCTCAAGATTTAAATTATATAATTGCAACTTGTAGCTCTGGTGACAATCCTGAAAAAGAAAAACAAATTATAGAAAGATTGATTCAGCAGAGAGTTGATGGTTTTATTATAAGTCCAACCATAAAGGGAAAGGAAAATATTGAAATTATTAGAGAAATAGGCATTCCATATGTAATAATCGATAGATCTATAGATAATAAAAAGGATCATGATTTTATAGAGTCGGATAATAAAGGCGGGGGGTTTATTGCAACTGAGCATCTACTTGATTATGGACATAGGAATATTGGTTTTATAGGTTGGGATGTAGAAATAGAGAATTTGAAGGAGAGACTTGAAGGATACATGGAAGCTATGAAAAAAAGAAATTTAAAAGTAAAGGATAACTGGATTGAAGTAGGGGATTTAAGCAGAAATGAAGGTTATAGAATGACGGAAAAACTCCTACAAGATCAGTCTATATCTGCCATCTTATTTGGCAATCATGTTTTAGCGGAAGGGGGGATAATGGCTCTAAGAGATAAAGGAAAGAAAATACCCCAGGATATATCTGTAGTATTGATTGGTTCTCCCAAATGGACACAAATAGGTGTGATTAAATTCACATGTGTTAAGCAGTCAGAAGCAGAAATGGGGAAAATGGCTGCCGATAGACTATTTAGTATTATAAATAGTACTACCAATGAGCTGAAACATATTCAGAAAAAGGTAAAAAACAAGATACTTATTGGTGAGTCAGTCAAGAAAATTGAAAAAAAAATTAAGGAGGAGTTTTAATGAAAAGAGTTATTATTTTAGGGTTATGCTTAATTTTAGTTTTAGGATTAGCTGTGGGATGTTCACAAAAGCCTACTGCTTCAGTGGAACCTGAGAAGAAGTCTGATAAAGAAGAAGCTAAGGCTGAAGTCGATTGGCCAACAAAGGATATAAAGATTATAGTTCCTTGGAATCCTGGTGGAGGTACAGATTTAACGACTAGAACAATTGCGGATGAAATGAGCAAGGCTTTAGATGCAACAATAATGGTTGTAAATACTCCAGGTGCAAGTGGTTCCATTGGAACACAAGAAGTATTAAATTCTCCACACGACGGATATACCATTGCTGCAAATGGAATGATGCCCTTTGTAAGTTATTCTGTAATGGGATATTTAAAAAATACATATAGAGATTGGCATGTGTGGCTAGCTACTTTTTCACCTAATGTTATAGCAGTAAATAAAGATTCTCAATACAAAGACATGAAAACATTAGTAGATGCATTTAAGAATGGTGAGGTTAGTGTTGGAACAGCTGGACCAGGAACTGGTGGGCATATTGGTATTGAGGTTGTAAGGTCTAGTTTGGATTTTGATTATAACCATGTTCCGTATGGAGGTGGAAACCCTGCTATAGTTGCAGCGCTTTCAGGAGAAGTAGATGTTACTCCGCAGCTTTCTATGGAGATGATAGATATGCTAAGATCAGGGGATTTAAAGGGTCTAGCTGCATTAACTGAAGGACCATTACAAATTAGTGAAGAAATTGCGATTCCATCATTGGCAGATGTTATACCAGAAGCAGCTAAGGCTGTTCCAATGGGAGAGTCTTTTGGTATTGCTGTACCTAAGGATACCCCAAAAGAAGTTGTAGATAAAATTGACGAAGCCTTTAAAAAAGCTATTGAAAGTGAAGCAGTTAAGAAGTTTGCAGAAGAAAAGGGAGTAGTTGTTTTAGGCTATAGCGGTGATAAAGCTCAGAAATTTTTAGATAAACTTGCATCCGTTGTTTGTTGGACACTATATGATGCGGGAAATGCTAAAATATCGCCAGAAAAATTCGACATCCCTAGAGCAGAATAGTGATATTAAATTTTCTATTAGAGGATAGAGAAACATAAAAAGAATTCGCTTTCCAAGTGTTTAAAACTAGGCATGTAAAAAATACTTGGAAGCGAATTACCCCAATTATATTTATTATACTATATTTTTTTCAAAGGGAAGGGTAGAAAATGAAATTAAAACAAAAACATCAGTATTTAGATATTGTAACTGCTGTAGTGCTTTCAGCAATATCAATATATATAATTACTGAAAGCTGTTGGATTATAAAGGATTCCAAGGTTAAACTATATACTTCGCCTGGACTTATGCCATTGATTCTAGGGATTTTTCTTTTGCTGTGTTCACTTATTCTTCTTAAGAGAAACATAGAAAAATTGGTTCTTAAAAAGATATTGTCGAACTTTAAATTGTTGTTTGAAAGCTTTATAAGGGATAGTAATACAATAAATATTCTAAAGGGAATAATTTTTTTGGCTATTTATGTATTTTTATTAGTGCCAAATTTTAGGTTTTGGTTAGCATCGTTAATATTTTTGATTAGTATTATGTCAATTTTTAGAGCTACATCACTAGTCAGGATATGTATAATTTCTATACTAAGTGTAGTTTCTATTAACGTGCTATTTCAAGTAATTTTTCACGTTCCATTACCGTAACGAAAGAGGTGTTATTACAATGATTTCTCAATATATAATTGATGCTTTACAGCAATTGCTAATACCCATAAATTTTATTACGCTCTTGATATCTGTTTTTTTCGGATTGTTAGTTGGAATGCTTCCAGGCTTAACAGCAACAATGGCAATAGCTCTTCTAACTGGATTGACTTATAGAATTGCTCCAGATACAGCTATTCTTTCCCTTGTTGGAGTTTACGTAGGCTCCATATCTGGTGGGTGTCAATCAGCTATTTTATTGAATATACCTGGAACACCTGCTTCTGCTGCTACCGCTACAGATGGCTTTAAAATTGCCAAGAGGGGTGAAGGGGGATTAGGTATTTTTTTAGCAACGACATCTTCATTTTTAGGTACAGTGATAAGTATATTTTGTATTATTTTGCTAACACCACTATTAACCAAATTTGCATTGAAATTTGGCTCTTATGAATTTTTTCTTTTGGCTTTATTTGGAGTAGTAATATGTGGGAATCTAACCTCGGGTGATGATTCGTTAAAGGGATGGATTTCAGGTATATTAGGTTTGTTTATAGCCCAAATAGGTTTAGATGGGCTTAATTCATATCCAAGATTTTCTTTTAATAATATTGAACTAATGGGAGGAATAACTTTAATACCTGTTATGATTGGTTTATTTGGTTTTCCAGAAGTTATAAATGCTTTCATGAAGGAAGAAAAGCAAATCTTAAATATTACAAAATTCAAGATGACGGAAGGATTTAAAATAATTAAGAAAAACATAGTGACTGTGATAAGATCTGGATTAATAGGAGTTATGGTTGGAATAATACCAGGAGTAGGGGAGGATATTGGTGGATGGCTCTCCTATTGGGCGGCAAAAACCAATAGCAAAGCAAAAGAAACATTTGGGCAAGGAAACTATGAAGGTGTGATAGCTGCCGAAGCAGGAAATAATGCTTGTGTTGGTGGAGCTATTATTCCAATATTATCCCTTGCAGTACCAGGTAGCGCACCAGCAGCAGTGCTGTTAGCAGCTTTTTGGTTGCACGGACTCAGACCTGGTCCTTTGATGATGAAGGAAACACCTTACTTTTTATATCAGCTATGTATATTCTTAACGGCTGGAGCATTTATGATGTGGATTCTATCACAAATAATATCAAAATTTACAGTTAGAGTATTACAGATAAATAAACAGATACTAATGCCTGTTATTTTTGTTTTATGTACTGTTGGAGCTTTTGTAATCAATAATAGAATATTTGATGTATACTTGATGTTTATTTTTGGAATTGTTGGATTGTTTTTAGCCAAGCTTAATTATCCAGCTGCTCCATTCTTACTAGGGGTAATACTTGGACCTATGGCAGATACTAATCTGAGAAGAGCTTTAGTATTATCAAAGGGAAGTCTCAAACCGTTCTTTACTAGACCCATTAGTATATTTTTTATAGTATTAATAATGGTTTTGATATTATCACAATTAAATTTTGTTAAAGGGTTAAAAAAAGAACTAGTAAAGGGAGCGAAGTAAATGAAATATATAAATGTTGGTTTAATTGGAAGTGGGTTCTCAGCGGCTCTTCATTGTGAAGCTTATAAGAGAGTATATGGTGTAGATGTTCGATTAAAGAGTATAGCATCTACAAGTAATGGGGTTGATGAGTTTGCCCAGAAATATGGAATAAAGACGATCTATAAGGATCATGTAGATCTACTGAATGATGAGGATATAGATGTTGTAGATATATGCACTCCAACTTATTTACACCATGATATGGTAATAGATGCATTGCTTCATGATAAGCATGTTATATGTGAAAAGCCATTTATCGGCTATTTTGACAAAATGAAAATTGGTGATAGAAAAACTCTAAATCATATACTAGAAAGAATGAATAAAGTAAGGGATATATTAACTAAGACTAATAGAAAATTTATGTATGCAGAAAACTGGGTTTATGCACCTGATATCAGCAAAATAGCTGAGGTTATTAGAAAAAGGAAAGACAAAATACTTTATATGAAGGGTGAGGAGTCCCATAGTGGGTCCCATGCTTCACATGCTACAAGCTGGAGTAAAACTGGGGGGGGAGCCCTTATAAGGATGGGATGTCATCCCTTAACAGCTATATTGTATTTAAAAAGAATTGAGGCAGAGACTAGGAATGAAAAAATCGTTGTCAAGAGTGTACTAGGAGATACGGGAGTTTTAACAAAGGCTTTATGTGAAGATGAGCTTTCATATATAAAGGCAAGACCAATAGATGTAGAGGATTGGGGTAGTGCTTTAATAACTTTTTCGGATGGGACTAAAGCCAGTATTATAGCGGGCGATATGATATTGGGCGGAGTTAGGAACAATATGGAAATATATTGTAATGACGGGATTATGATGTGTTCTATAACTCCTAATAATAAACTATTAGGTTACTTTCCTGATGAAAAAAATCTAGATGATTTGTATATAACTGAAAAAATTGAAACAAAAAAGGGATGGCAGTTCTTTTGTACTGATGAGGAATATGTCAGAGGTTATATTAATGAACTTCAAGATTTCATGGAGTGTGTTTTATACAATAGAGAGCCGATTAGTGATTTTGAATTGGCTTATGAAACTATTAAAGTAATATATGGGGCATATAATTCAGCCCATGAAGGTAGAAAATTTGAATTTATATAGGAAATGATTTGGAGGTTAAAATGGATAGAAAAGTAAATTTTGCTATTATCGGATTAGGGAATATTTCTAACATTCATGCTTTGGCAATAAATAATATTGAGAATGCTTGTTTAAAGGCAGTATATGGTAGGAATATAGAAAAAGCTAAAAACTTTGCACAAAAATATAATGTTGAAAAGGTTTATACTGACCTTCCTAAGATGTTGACTGATAGAGAGATAGAAGCTGTTTGTATTCTCACTCCTAGTGGGCTTCATGGCGAGTTAGGAAAACAGGTGGCTAAGGCTAAAAAACATGTTATAGTAGAAAAGCCAATAGATATAACCTTGGATAAGGCAGATGAATTGATTAAAACGTGCGAAGAAGAAGGTGTAAAGCTTGCTGTAATTTCACAGCATAGAATGGATCAATCAATAATCAAGGTAAAGGAAGCTGTAGATAATGGTGATTTTGGAAGACTAGTACTGGGAGATGCTCATATAAAATGGTTTAGATCCCAAGAATATTATGATTCAGATTCATGGAGAGGAACATGGGAATTAGACGGAGGAGGAGCTTTAATAAATCAAAGCATCCATACTATCGATCTTTTACTGTATATCATGGGAGATGTTGATAGTTTATACGCATATTGCAACACTTTAGGGCATGAGAGGATTGAAGTAGAGGATGTTGCTACTGCGACACTGAGATTCAAGAATGGTGCATTAGGGACTATTATTGGATCTACAGCAGTCTATCCAGGTTTGCCAGCAAGGTTAGAAATTAATGGAACAAAGGGAAGTGCAACAATAGAAGGAGATGAAATCGTTTATTGGAATTGTTTAGATCCTCAAAAAAGCATAAATATTGTTGACAATACTCATAAAACAGGTGCTTCAAATCCAATGGATATTGATTATATTCCTCATAAGCTTCAGCTTGAAGGAATTGTTGATGCAATAATAAATGATAAAAAAATAAAATGTGATGGCTATGAAGGTCGTAGAGCATTAGAGGTAATACTAGCTATTTATGATTCTGCGAAAACAGGAAAACCAGTAGTTTTAAAGAATTAGGTTATTGACTTTAGTAAAGAGGTGTAAATATGGGAGGATTTCTTTTAAGTGCTTTTTCAGATGAAGTTAGTAGTAATCTATATGCTCAGATTGATGCTCTTATCGAACATGATATTAAGTATATGGAGATTAGAGGAATAGAAGGAATAAATATTATTAAACATCCATTAGAAAAGATAAGAAATATAAAAAGGATACTCATGGAAAAATCTGTAGGTATTTCTGCAGTTGGGTCACCAATTGGAAAAATCAATATTAAAGATGATTTCAATAAACATCTTGAACTTTTCAAGTATTCACTAGAGGTAGCCAGCATACTTGAAGCACCTTTTATTAGAATTTTCAGCTTTTATATTTCTGAGGATAAGAGATTTGAAGATTGCAGAAATGAAGTTGTTGATAGGTTGGGAGCGATAGTGGATATGGCAAAAAGCTATAATATAACCCTATTGCATGAAAATGAGAAGGGGATTTATGGAGATACGCCACAAAGATGTTTAGATATTTTTAAGACTTTAAATAATCCAAACTTTAGGGCAGTTTTTGACCCTGCTAACTTTATACAATGCAATATAGAGCCCTACCCCTATGCTTTTAATATTCTTAAAGATTATATTGAATATATACACGTAAAAGATGCTAGGATGTCAGATAAAATCAATGTTCCAGCAGGGCAGGGAGATAGCAATATAAAGGAGCTTTTAGCAGAGTTAAAAGTAGACGGATTTACTGGATATCTTTCTCTTGAACCACATTTAGGATATTTTGAAGGTTTTTTAGAACTAGAGCCACACAGTGATATAAGGCATATGAAAAAAAGCAATGTAGAAAAATTTAGTATTGCAGTTGAAGCCTTAAGAAGTATAATTAAAGAAATATGATGTAGACATAAATGTCTATGATTATTTTAAATTTACATAGATAATTGAGAAAGCAATGTAAATATTTTCTAGAATAAGTCAACAAATAAGAATTATTAATATTTTCCATATATTAAATATAATTACTTGAGGAAATTGCATAATATATATGGTATGATTTTGGAAATTTTAAAACTATATATAGTAATTGATTTTTTAGAACGGTAATTATGCAATTTGCCTACTTAAAATAACATATAAGTTACAATTTCTTATATGTTATTTTTATATTTGTACGATTAATTTTCAAAAATATTGTTAACGTGTGCAAGTTGTGTTATTATAAATTTGAGGTGATTGAATGAGTGTCACGATAAAGGATATTGCCAAAATTGCTAATGTTTCTCATACAACAGTATCTAGAGCTTTAAATGATAGTCCCCTTATTAGTGAAGCAACAAAAAACAAAATAAAAAAAATTGCAAGAGAATTAAGTTATACTCCTAACTATAATGCAAAAAGTCTTGTATTGGACAGGTCATATAACATAGGAGTGTTTTTTTCTACAATGGGAGAAGGTACATCACCAGATTTTTTCTATGAAGTTATAAGCGGAGTAAGTCATGTTATAAAAAACACCTATAACTTAGTTGTTGCAGGAATAGATGACTATGATGATTATACTTTAATAAATAAAAAAAGATATGATGGAATTATTGTAATGAGTCAAAGTAACAAGGACAATGGATTTATTTATAATATCATAGAAAAGAAAATTCCTATAGTTGTATTAAATAGAAAAATGGAGGAGCAAGGGATTATCAATATACTTTCCAATGATCGAAAGGGTGCCTATAATGCAGTAGAATTCCTTATTAATCAAGGACATAAAAGAATTGCTATTATAGAAGGTAAAAAAGGTTTCGAATCTACTAGGGAGAGAAAAGAGGGCTACATAGAAGCCTTGATAGGTAACGGAATTGATGTAAAAAAGAAATACATGGTTCAAGGAAAATATGATTTAGGAAGTGGATATCAGGCTATGCTAAACTTGCTTGATATCAGTGAAAGACCTACGGCGGTTTTTTGTTCCAATGATGATATGGCAATAGGTGCTATGAAGGCCATTACTGAAAAGGGGCTAAGAGTTAAAGATGATATATCAGTTGTAGGTTTTGATGGCAGCAAATTTTCAGCCTATTGTTTACCAGCACTTACAACAGTAAAAAGACCCATACAAAAGATTAGCTCTGATGGCGTAAGGAAGTTACTTGCATTGATTGATAATAAAGAAGTATCAGAAGGGGTTTATTATATGAATACAGAATTAATCATTAGAGACTCTGTTGGAAAAATAGAATAAATATGTATATACTGAATTCACCCGTTGTGCTTAAAAATAAAAATTTCTATTTCTTAAGTGCAAAGGAAATATTAAAATTCCTGTGATAGGAATTAGCACAGTGAGTTAAGTTCTGTATTCATATTTTTTTGCTGTCTTATGCACACGTTAACAAAACAAGGAGGTATGATAATGAAAAAAATTCAAGAAACCTATCATAAACCAAAGCATACTGAGAAAATATTACAGTTTGGAGAAGGAAATTTTTTAAGGGCATTTACTGATTGGATGATAGACAAAATGAATAAAGAAGCTGATTTTGATGGTGGGATAATTGTTATTCAGCCTTTGAAAGATGGACTAATTGATGTACTGAATGAACAAAATGGTCTTTACACCCTTTATCTAAATGGAATCAAAGATAATGAGGTAAAAAGAGAAAATACAGTGATTGAAGCCATAAGCAGAGGAATAGACCCCTATAGTGATTATGACAAATATTTAGAAGTTGCAAAAAATCCAGATTTAAGGTTTATTTTATCAAATACCACAGAGGCTGGAATAGACTTTGATGAAAACGATAGATTGGAAGATAGACCGCAAAAGAGTTTTCCAGGGAAATTAACTGCATTATTATTCGAAAGATTTAAGATTTTTAACGGTGATTCAGGAAAAGGTTTTATTTTTATACCATGTGAGCTTATAGATAAGAATGGAGAAAAACTAAAGGAGATAATCTTAAAGTATGCAGATTTATGGAATTTAGGAGAGGCTTTCATAAATTGGATAGATAGTTCAAATATATTTTGCAATAGCTTAGTAGATAGAATAGTACCAGGATATCCAAGGGATAGAATCAATGAAATCACTAAAGAATTGGGCTATGAGGATAAATTAGTAGTGGAGGGAGAACAATTTCATCTTTGGGTAATAGAAGCTCCAGACTTTGTAAAACGTGAATTTCCAGTTAATAAGGCTGGTTTAAATGTGGTGTTTACTGATGATTTGACTCCCTATAGAACGAGAAAGGTAAGGATTTTAAATGGAGCACATACAAGCATGGTTCCTGTCGCATTATTATATGGATTGGAAACTGTCAGAGAGACAGTAGAGGATGAGGTTATGGGTAGGTTTGTTAAGGAAGCTATATTCGAAGAAATAGTTCCTACCCTTGATTTACCAAAGGAAGAATTAGACTATTTTGCAGGTGCTGTATTGGATAGGTTTAAAAATCCATTTATTAAGCATCTTTTAATGAGTATTTCCCTTAATTCAAACTCAAAATATGAAACTAGAGTTTTACCATCGGTTTTAGAATATAAAGCAAGAAAGGGGAAGCTTCCTAAAAAATTAGTATTCTCATTGGCTGCTTTAATAAGATTTTTTAAAGGAGATATAGATGGAAAAACCATTGAATTAAAGGAAACTGTCGAAATTATTGATATGTATAAAAAGCTATGGAAAAGCTATGATGGTACAAACAACGGACTAAGGAAGATTGTAGAACATGTTTTATCACAGGAAAAGATTTGGAAAATGGACTTAAATACTATTGAAGGTTTAACAGATGAAGTAATACGTTATTTGATTCAAATAGAAGAATATGGAATAAAAGAGGCTATAAGTGAGGTGCTGTAATGAAGCGATTTATTAAGATTAACAGCAAGGATAATGTAATAGTTGCTTTAACGAATTTAAAGAAAACTGACATTTTAGAGTTAGAAGGAAAAAAAATAAATTTAAAGGCAGATATAAAAAGAGGTCATAAGGTAGCTATTGAGAAAATAAAATCTGGAGAAAGAATTATCAAATACGGATATCCTATTGGATGTGCGACAAAGAATATTGACGTAGGTGAATGGGTGCATACTCAAAATGTTGAAACGAATTTAGAGGGAATTTTAGAATACAACTATAATCCTAATATAAAATCAATAGATATAGAGAATAGAAAATTAAGCTTTAGGGGGTACAAAAGGGAAAATGGTAAAGTTGGAATAAGGAATGAGCTTTGGATTATACCAACTGTTGGTTGTGTAAATGGCATAGGGGAAATGATAATAAGAAAATTTAAAGAAGAAGTAAACCCAAAGAAAATAGATGAAGTAAAAATATTTAAACATAATTATGGTTGTTCTCAATTAGGAGAGGATCATGAAAACACTAAAGCTATTCTCAGAGATATTGTAAAGCATCCTAATGCAGGAGGGGTATTAGTACTAGGACTCGGTTGCGAGAATAATCATATGGAAGGCTTTATAGATTCCTTGGGAGAGTATAATAAAGAAAGAACAAAATTTTTAGTTGCTCAAGAGGTTGATGATGAAATACTAGAAGGGGTTAAATTATTAAAGCAGTTATATAAGAATATGAAAAAAGATATAAGACAAGAAATACCAATAAGTGAATTGGTTATAGGACTAAAGTGTGGAGGCTCCGATGGATTATCGGGAATAACAGCCAATCCTCTTTTGGGAGAGTTTTCCGACTTTCTTATATCACAAGGGGGTAGTTCGATATTGACTGAGGTTCCAGAGATGTTTGGAGCAGAGACTATACTTATGGATAGATGTGTAAGTAAAGGAATATTTGATAAGACAGTCAAGTTAATCAATGATTTTAAAGAATATTTTATTGGTCATAATCAGGTTGTATATGAAAATCCTTCACCAGGAAATAAGGCTGGAGGCATAACTACCCTAGAAGAAAAATCCTTAGGTTGTATTCAAAAATCAGGTTCTAGTGGTGTTGTTGATGTATTAAAATATGGTGATGTAATAAAGAAAAAGGGTTTAAATCTACTTAGTGCTCCTGGAAACGATTTGGTAGCAGCAACAGCCCTAGGAGCATCGGGTTGCCATATGGTATTGTTTACAACTGGAAGGGGAACTCCCTTTGGAAGCTTTGTTCCAACCATGAAAATTTCAACAAACAGCAATTTATATAAGCAAAAAACAAATTGGATAGATTTTAATGCAGGGGTATTAGCGGAAGATGTATCTATGAAGGAGCTTTTACAAGAATTTATTGATTATATAATAAGGGTTGCCAGCGGAGAATATGTAAATAATGAAAAAAATAAATTTAGCGAAATAGCGATTTTTAAGACAGGGGTAACCCTGTAAAAGGGTTTAATATATCATTTATGGTATAAAGAGTGAACTTAATAAAAAAGAAGGGATGATTTGTTTGAAAAAGTTTATGGATGAAAATTTTTTACTAATTAATGATGCTGCTGTTAAATTATATCATGATTATGCAAAAAATATGCCTATTTATGATTATCATTGCCATTTAAAGCCTGAAGAAATATGGGAGGATAAAGTATATAAAAACATTACTGAAGTTTGGTTATATGGAGATCATTATAAATGGAGAGCTATGAGAAGTAATGGAATAGATGAAAAATACATTACTGGAGATGCAAGTGATTATGATAAGTTTATGGCATGGGCAAAAACTATCCCCTACTGCATAGGAAATCCACTATATCATTGGACGCACCTTGAGCTTCAGAGATACTTTGGTATATATGAAATATTAAATGAAGATACTGCAAAGTCTATATGGAATAGATGTAATGAGATGTTAAATAGTAAAGACTTTACTGCAAGGGCACTCATGAAAAAATTCAATGTTAAGCTTGTTGGAACAACCGACGACCCAACGGAGTCATTGGAATATCATAAAAAGATTAGAGAAGAAGGTAAACTAGATGCTAAGGTGGTTCCTTCATTTAGACCTGATAAGGGCATTGATATAAATAAAGAAGGCTTTGTAGATTGGATAAATAAGTTATCTGAAGTCACTAATAGGTCAATCGAAGACTATGAAGATCTTCTAGAGGCTTTAAAGGAAAGAATAGAGTTTTTCCATGAGCAAGGATGTCGTATATCTGATCATGCCTTGGATTATGTTCCATATAAAGAGGCTGAAATAGAAGAAGTAAGGAAGATATTTGAAAAAGCAATGAATATGGAAGATATAAGCTTAGAAGAAGAGGAAAAATATAAAACATTTACATTAGCATATATGGCAAGAATATATAGCCAAAAAAATTGGACTATGCAACTTCATATTGGTGCTATGAGAAATAATAATACAACTATGTATAAACTACTAGGAGCAGATACAGGTTTTGATTCTATAAACGATTATGAAATAGCTGTGTCATTATCTAGGTTTTTAGATTTATTAGATAAAGAAAAAAAGCTTCCCAAGACGATTCTTTACACATTAAATCCTAAGGACAACTATGTATTAGGTACAATGTTAGGAAATTTCCAAGGTGATGGAATTCCAGGGAAAATACAGTTTGGGTCTGGTTGGTGGTTCAATGATCAAAAGGATGGTATGATTAAACAAATGACTGACCTAGCTAATCTAGGACTTTTAAGTAGATTTGTAGGAATGCTTACGGATTCTAGAAGTTTCCTATCCTATACTAGACATGAGTATTTTAGAAGGATATTATGTAATCTTATAGGTGAGTGGGTAGAAAATGGTGAAGCTCCTAATGATATGAAGCTTTTGGGATCGATGGTACAAAATATATGCTATAATAATGCTAAAGATTATTTTGGAATAGATATATAGATTTTTATAAACCTGTTTTTTTCTTCAAAAATATATAAAAAACAGATTTATTACTTAGGAGAAGAGGAGACATCAAAACCTCTGCCATAGAAATTAGCTTGGAAGCTTAAATTAATAATAAATGTAGGGTTTAGCTAGATGTAAAGGGAAAGAATATCTCAAATTCTTTCTCTTTTATAAAGTCTTTACTTAAATTTCTATATCAATTTATTGAGTGATAATCTTATCTTAAAGGCAAATAGCATCTGTGAGGGGATATAATGAAAATAATTCAAAGAAAAAAGCAAAAATCCATAAAGATACGGGTAATAAATATATTTATTTGGATTCTTATTGTCATGATTATAGTTTTCTATATTTCTTTTTCATTGAAAAAAAATATAATAAAAGAGTATAACAAATCTATGAATACAAGTATAATGCTTAGTAATCTATCTATAGAGATTAATAAATGTATAGGCGAGTTTGATAAGTACATGAAGAATAGAGAAAAAGAGAACTTTGAAAGATATACTAAATCCAAGGATGAAATCAATAGAATATTAATACAAATAGATAAGGATATTGAAGATAAATACAGCGCCATATTCCTTAGAAATCTTAAGAACATGTTTGATTACCATATTGCACTGACAAATGAAATTTTATTTCAGGAGCAGTTAAATATTGATACCTATGTAAAATTGATGGAGCTCAAAACACTATTTTCATATATGAACAAACATTCGCAGATGCTGTCTACTGCATATTTAGATTACAGCAGCCAGCAGTATTCAAAACTACTTAAAAAATATAAAACTGCCGATGAGAATATTTACACTGTTTTTATCCTTTTTGCTTTAATAATCTCTACTTTTGCTGTAAAGATGCTAAAGGATATTTTAACTACAATAGATAATCTTTCTAAATCTGCCCAATTATTGTCAAATGCAAATTGGGAAGTGCCTGATATTAGGAAAAGCTCCTATAAAGAGCTAGATGCATTGGCTAATGCATTTAACCATATGAAAAAAAGTATAAAGTCCTTTATTGAGGAATTAAATAAAAAAGCAGAACTAGAAAATAATCTTAATAAAGAAAGATTGAAAAACGTTGAAAAGGATAAACTGCTTAAAGAATCACAGCTTAAGGCTTTACAGGTACAGATGGATCCTCACTTTTTATTCAATACTTTAAACACAGTTAGTAGGATGGCAATGTTCGAAGGAGCAGACAGGACTGTAAAGCTTACCCAGTCAGTTTCAAAAATTTTAAGATATAATTTAACTCATATGGGGAAAATGGTTAAACTTCAGGAAGAACTTACTGTCTTAAAGGCATATGCAATTATTCAAGAAACTAGATTTCAGGATCAAATGACCTTCAAGTTTAACATAGATAAAGATATAGGTCATATTCTTATTCCACCTATGATAATACAGCCAGTTGTGGAAAACGCTATTATACATGGACTTCAAAATACGGTAAGTGAAGGACGAATAATAATAAGTATAATGAAAAAGAAGGATTATATTGAAATTAAGGTTAGTGATAATGGTATAGGAATGAAGGAGGATATAAGTAAATATTCTGTTGAATACAATAACAGCATAAATAAAGGAAATACCACAAGGATAGGGCTATCAAATATTAGAAAAAGACTAAAATTACACTTTGATAGAGATGATTTGATTAAGATTGATAGCAAGCAAAATATAGGAACAACAGTTTCTGTACTAATTCCATTAAAGGTAGGTGAAGAAAATGCTAAGGCTTATGATTGCTGAAGATGAAGCCCTAGAAAGAAAAGCCCTAAAATTTCTTGTGGAAAAATTCTACAAGGATGAAATTAATATTATAAGTGAAGCATTTAATGGAATAGATGCAGTTGAAAAAGCCATAAAGCATAAACCAGATATTATTCTTATGGATATTAGTATGCCGATTATGGATGGACTAAAGGCAGCTAGCCTTATAAGGAAACAGTTAGTTAATACAGAATTTATAATTTTGACTGCCTATAGTTATTTTGAATATGCTAAAGAAGCAATAAAGCTTGGAATGAATGACTATTTATTAAAACCAGTTTCTGATGAAGAATTTTGTAATTCTATAAATAAATTGTTGAAAAAAATCTATAAAAGAAGAGAAGAAGTCAATAGATTTTTAGAATTAAAAAAGCAGCAATTAGAACTAGTGCCACTTTTAGAAAAGGAGATAATAATTAAAACTATTTATGGTGTAGAGCTGCCCTATAAGGAATATCTCGACTATTTAAAAATGTTAAAAATAAATAGTAAATATTTTACGTGCTTAATATTTAAAGGAAATAAAACAAAGGATTTTAATGGCAAAATAGAAGCTACAATAAAGAATAAGTTAAAATTTAAAATTTCTCATGTTATAAGCTATATATACCTTAATGAAATAGTATTTATTTTATTTGACGATAAACTTATGACAAAGACCAATGATGATGAATTGAGTAGTCTTTTAGTGGAAATAGAAAATTCTATTAGGGATGCCTTTAATATAGATGTTTGTGTTGGAGTAAGCAGAGTTTTTGATAGCACTTCAAAGCTGCATTTAGCCTATAATGAGGCTAAACAGTCAAGTTCAAGGAATGGTGACAGAAATGAAGAGATACATTTATATTCATATGAAAAAGAACAAATTATTTTTAAAAAAATTGCAAATGAAGACTTAGATGGAGCATTAAATGTTTTTGAAGAAATTTTTAATAGTATTATCAATAATAGTGAGTCATTTGACGTAGGAGTGATAAAGAAAAAGCTAAAGGAGTTTCTGCTAGTACTTAATAGAAACATTGTTTGTTTTTGGGGAGATGACTTTAGAATCTTTAAGATGAGTGAAGTAGAAGAATATATAGGTAGCACTAACAATCTAATGGAGATTAGTAGCTATATAAAAGATTTAATCAAAGAAATCATTACTAATATTTCGGAGAATAAAAAGGATAGAGGGGTAATAATTGCTGAAGAGGTAAAGGCATATATTAATGATAATTATATGAGAAATATTTCCTTAGATGAAGTAGCTGATCATATAAAGCTTAGCTCTTATTATTTATGTAAGATATTTAAAAAAGTAGAAAAGATTAATTTTAAAGATTATTTAATTAAGATAAGAATGGAAGAGGCAAAAAAAATGCTTAGACAAGGGGATAAATCAATAAAGGAGATTGCCTTTGAGGTAGGATATACAGATCCTAATTATTTCAGTAGGGCATTTAAAAAATATGTTGGTAAATCAGCAACTGAATATTCAAAATTATAGATTTTTTAAACATGACAAAAAATTAAAGAAGATAACAAGTAAGTCCATGGAAAACTTTTTTTATCTACTGTAGGATTTAATTGTAGGTTAGTAGATTGAAAGAAGGGAGACAAAGAAAATGAAAAGGTTTTTATCTATTTTTGTTGCTTTAGTTTTAGTTATAGGTATGTTAAGTGGATGTGGGGCAAAACAAGAAGAAACCCAAACATCTCAAAACCCTGCTAAAGAAAGTGAAAAGACTGAGCCTATTGTATTAAGATTGGCAGATGTTCATAATGATGGCTATCCAACTGTAATAGGGGATAGAGAGTTTGCAAGGCTAGTTGAAGAGAGAACTGATGGAAGAATTAAGGTTGAAGTTTATCCAGGAGGACAATTGGGAGATGAAAAGACTGTTATTGAGCAGGTTCAATTTGGAGCCATTGACTTAACCCGCACTAGCATATCACCTTTGACAGAGTTCCAAAAAAAGCTAAGTGTATTGATGCTGCCTTATATTTATAGAGATAAAGAACATATGTTTAAGGTTTTAGATGGACCAATGGGAGAAGAATTCTTAAATGGTCTAAGTGAAGCAAACATGTTAGGATTATGTTGGTATGATGCAGGTGCTAGAAGCTTTTACAACTCAAAAAAAGAAATCAAAACTGTTGAGGATTTAAAAGGATTAAAGATAAGGGTACAAAAAAGTGAAATAATGCTTGACTTAGTTAAAGCATTAGGAGCGTCACCTACACCAATGGCATTTAGTGAAGTATATAGTGCTATACAAACAGGAGTAATAGATGGAGCAGAAAATAACTGGGCAAGCTATTTAACAACAAGTCATTATGAGGTTGCAAAATATTACACAGTAGATGAGCATACAAGAGTTCCTGAAATGATATTAATGAGTAAAATGACATTTGATAAGTTATCTCC
This sequence comes from Paramaledivibacter caminithermalis DSM 15212, assembly GCF_900142245.1. Classification (GTDB taxonomy): domain Bacteria; phylum Bacillota; class Clostridia; order Peptostreptococcales; family Caminicellaceae; genus Paramaledivibacter; species Paramaledivibacter caminithermalis. The sequence goes on from NZ_FRAG01000019.1 coordinate 22,172, forward strand.
AGAGGATCAAAAAATTATAAAGGAAGCAGCAAAGGAAGCAGCACTTGTTGAAAGAGAAGAGTGGGCAAAGGCTGAAGCAGAAGCAGAAGAAAAAATTGTTGCAAATGGAAATATAGTTACTAGACTTGAGTCTAAGGATGAGTTCCAAAAGGCTGTATCTTCTTTATATGATAAATATGGAGCAGATTACAAAGACTTAATTGAAAAAATTATCAATACTAAGTAACGATTATATAAGGTGAAGAATATATTCTTCACCTTTTTAAAAGGGAAGGTGAAGAAGGTAGTGAGTTTTATAAAAAGAATATTGGATTTTTCAGATAAAATATTTGAATATATTGCTATGACATTTATCGTTTTAATGACATTGATTATTACATTACAGGTAGTCACTAGATATTGCTTTTCTATGACTCCTAGATGGTCGGAAGAGGTTGCACTTATACTTATGGTATGGTTTGGATTTATGGGTATAGCAATAGGAGTAAAAAAAGGAATTCATATAAGTATAGAATATTTTGTTAGCTTATGTCCTCCTTCTATACAGAAGGTTCTTATGAAGATTAATGATATAATAGTAGGTATTTTTGGTTTGATGCTTGTTGTATATGGAATACGATTAGTGAAGGTTACTGGAACATCAACGCTACCTGCCACACAGTGGCCAGGATATATATTGTATTTTATGGTTCCTGTATCAGGAGCAATGATTGTTTGCTATTGTATCGCTAAGCTTTTTGGAATTGAGCCAGATGACAAAATAATTAATCTGAAAAATAAAAACGCAAAGTAATAGGTCTAGGAAATGGGGTGATACTATGATTAACGTAACTGCTATTTGTTTATTGATAGGTTTATTGTTTTTCTTTTTGATTATAAGGGTTCCTATCGCTTTTTCATTAGGTTTATCTACTATGATTACAGCACTATATCTGAAGCTGCCTGCCATGGTTGTTACTCAGCAGATGGTGAAGGGAATAAACTCCTTTTCTTTATTAGCTATTCCTTTCTTTATTTTAGCTGGAGAAATTATGGGAGAAGGAGGAATATCAAAAAGACTCATTGACTTTTCCAATGTAATCGTTGGAAGGCTTCGTGGAGGACTTGCAATGGTAAATGTTCTTGCCAGTATGTTTTTTGGAGGGATATCAGGTTCTTCAGTTGCAGATACTTCTTCCATAGGTTCAATTATGATTCCAATGATGGAAAAACAAGGATATGATAAGGATTATTCAATAAATGTGACTATTACTTCCTCAACTCAAGGAGTTATAATTCCTCCAAGTCATAATGTAATCATATACTCATTGGCAGCTGGAGGCTTATCGGTTGGCAAATTGTTTTTAGGAGGAATGATACCTGGTATTTTTCTAGGTTTAGCCTTAATGGCACTAAGTTATGCTATTGCTGTAAAGAGAAATTATCCAAAAGGTGAAAAAATATCCTTTAGTGAAGCTAAAAAAATAGTTAGAGAAAGTATTTTAGGATTATTTACAGCAGTAATCATAATGGGAGGAGTGATATCTGGAATATTTACAGCGACAGAGTCTTCTGCAATAGCTGCTGTATACGCATTCATTATTACCTTTTTTGTTTATAAGGACATACCTATGAAAAGGATGGGGGTTATATTAAGAAATTCCTTAAAGACTTTGTCTATGGTTATAGCGGTTATTGCTACATCCAGTGCCTTTGGATGGATGATGGCTTATCTCAAAATACCAGCTTTAGTAACAAATTCATTAATTTCATTATCCGATAATAAATATGTAATATTGCTAATTGTTAATCTAATTCTTTTACTATTGGGAATGATTATGGATATGGCTCCCCTGATTTTAATTACAACACCCATATTATTGCCAGTAGTTACAAAAGTAGGAATGGATCCAATACAATTTGGTATTGTAATGATGCTTAACCTTGGTATTGGGCTAATTACCCCTCCTGTTGGTTCAACTTTATTTGTTGGATGTTCCATTGGTGGAGCAAAAATAGAAGATATAGCAAAGTCATTATTTCCTTTTTATGCTCTGATGTTTATTGTGCTTATGATATTAACGTTTATACCTGAAATTACTACATTCTTACCTAATTTAATTATGGGAAAATAAAGATTGGCGATTTTACTGGCGATTTTCTGCCAGTTTTTTTATTTTAATTATTTCACTTGATATCTTCTGGTTATTTTTAGATAATAATACAAGAGGTATAAAAAGAAGGAAAATATACGAACAAACATTTGCATACATTTATGAATTAATATAATATTAGAATTAGGTATCTATAATATTGAAAGGAGTAAAGATATGGATTTATCTACCTTAAATGAAAAACAGAGGGAAGCTGTTGAGAACATCAGGGGACCTCTTCTTATTTTAGCAGGTGCGGGATCAGGAAAAACTAGGGTTTTGACCCATAGAATAGCTTACTTAATAGAAGAAAAGGGTGTATATGAAGGTAATATATTGGCTATAACCTTTACAAATAAGGCTGCTAAAGAGATGAAGGAAAGAGTCGAAGGATTAATAGGGAGTATTGCTTCAAACATGTGGATTAGTACCTTTCACTCAGCCTGTGTAAGGATACTTCGTAGAGATATAGATAAAATAGATTATACTAGAGACTTTGTTATATATGATACTGCCGATCAAAGGACTGTAATTAAGGAATGTCTTAAGGAGCTTAATCTAGATGAAAAATCATACCCTATAAAATATATACAAAGCGTAATTGGTGATGCTAAGGATAAGCTCCTTACACCACAAAAATATAGTGAACTTAACTATAGCGATTTTCGTATGAAGTCACTTTGTGATTTATATGAGTTGTATCAAAAAAAGCTTGTAAGCAACAACGCATTAGACTTTGATGATTTGATACTTAGAACCATTGAACTTTTTGAAAAAAATCCTAAAGTTTTGGATTTTTATCAGAGGAAATTTGAGTACATAATGGTTGATGAGTATCAAGATACAAATAAGGCTCAGTATAAGCTTGTGAGTATGCTTTCAAGAGTACATAGGAATTTATGTGTTGTGGGAGATGATGATCAGTCGATTTATAAATTTAGAGGAGCAGATATCAGAAATATATTAGATTTTGAAAAGGATTTTCATGATGCCAAGGTAATAAAGCTAGAGCAAAATTATCGCAGCACAAAGACTATACTTGAAGCTGCTAATAACGTTATAAAAGAAAACATGGGTAGAAAAAGGAAAAGACTTTGGACAGCCAATGATGAGGGTGAAAAAATAAATTATTACAAAGGTCAAACAGAGCGTGATGAAGCAGATTTTGTAGTTAGGGAGATTGAAAAGAAATCAAAATATGAGAAAAGAAAGTTTTCTGATTTTGCTATTCTCTATAGAACAAATGCTCAGTCCCGTGTGATAGAAGACTCTCTGATGAGAAATAATATACCTTACAGGATATATGGGGGGCTTAAATTCTATGATAGAAAAGAGATAAAGGATATCATAGCCTATTTAAGGGTGATTCAAAATCCTATTGATGATGTAAGCTTATTAAGGGTGATTAATACTCCCAAAAGGGGCATAGGAAACAAAACAATTGAGAGGCTTAAGGAAATAGCTGATCAAAGAGGAGAAAAACTGTTTAATACTATGCTGGATATAAATGAAATCGGCGGTTTCTCAAAAAGGGTAACTGCAGGCATTAATTCTTTTTTAGATGTAGTAACAAAATATATTGTCAATAAAGATGAATTTAAAATAACAGAGATAATAGAAAATGTACTAAAGGAAACAGGATATATAGAAGAATTGAAAAATGAAAACACTGTTGAGGCTACAACAAGGATTGAAAACCTTGGAGAATTTATGTCGGTAGCAATGGAATTCGAAAATAACTCTGAAATTAATACCTTAGAAGAGTTTTTAGGAAGCATATCCCTAAGCTCTGACTTGGATAATCTTGAGGATGATGATAATACAGTAACCCTAATGACCTTACATAGCGCAAAGGGACTAGAATTCCCAGTAGTATTTATGGTGGGAATGGAAGATGGAGTTTTTCCAGGCTCAAGATCCATGGTCGATGATGAGGAATTGGAAGAGGAAAGAAGACTCTGCTATGTGGGGATAACTAGGGCTAAGGAAGAGTTGTATTTAACCCATGCTTCAATGAGAACATTATATGGGAGAACTAATGTTAATCCAGTATCGAGATTCATTGATGATATACCACAGGAGTTATTGGATATTGAGGGTATACTTGGAAGTAGAAGTGAATCTGGATTAGATGTAAATAATCTGAATTCCTTTGCAAACAGTCATATGATAAGCTTAAGAAAGCCTAAGGAACAGAAAATACAAAAAAAGCCTGCAAGTAATGTGAGTTCTTCTGAGATTAAACCAGGAACAAAAGTTCAGCATAAGAAGTTTGGAACTGGAACAATTATAAGTATTGATGGAACTGGAGATAAAGCTGAACTTACCATTGCCTTTGACCAACAAGGAATAAAGAAGCTTATGCTAGGCTTTGCACCGATACAAATAGTGAATTAGTTTAAAGTTCTAAGAAAAAAGACAAAATAGAAGTGACTCAAAAACTTGGAACTTAGAACTTGTAACTTGGAACCTGATATGAAAGGAGATTATCCTATGAATAAAAATGAAGCTAAAGCTAAGCTTGATAAGCTTAGAAGAGAAATAAACCATCATGACTATAGATACTATGTATTAGATGCTCCAGAAATAAGCGATTACCAATACGATATGCTTATAAAGGAACTTATGGATTTAGAGGAGAAGTTTCCCCAATTTAAAACTCCAGATTCTCCTACCCAAAGAGTAGGTGGAGAACCTTTATCAAAATTTGACCAAGTTAACCATACAGTACCTCTTTTGAGTCTAGGTAATTCATATGATGCTGGTGATCTCCTTGATTTTGACAGAAGGATTAAAAAAGAAGCTGGAGAAGCTGTAGAATACGTGGTTGAATACAAGATAGACGGATTATCCGTTGCTCTAAAATATGAAAAGGGAATTTTTATAAGGGGAGCAACTAGGGGAGATGGCATAGTTGGTGAAAATATAACAAAAAATCTTAAAACTATAAAGTCTATTCCATTAAGGCTTCGGGAAGAGGTAGATATTGAAGTAAGGGGAGAAGTTTATATTCCAAAGGAGAAGTTTGCACAGCTTAACAGACGACAGGAAGAAAATGAAGGAACCATTTTTGCCAATCCAAGAAATGCAGCTGCAGGTTCCTTAAGACAGCTTGATCCTAAGATAACAGCATCAAGATCCCTTGATATATTTATTTTCAATATATTAAATATTAATGGGATAGAAATATATAAACATTCTGAGGGATTAGAATATCTTAAAAAATTGGGATTCAAAACTTCGCAATACGAAATTTGCAAAAATATTGAAGAAGTAATAAACCTTTGTGAAAAATGGCAGGAAAAAAGACATGATTTACCCTTTGAGATAGATGGTCTTGTAATCAAGTTAAATGATTTAGCTCAGCGAGAAAGGCTTGGAGCCACAGCTAAAAGTCCAAGATGGGCCATAGCCTTTAAGTTTCCAGCAGAGGAAAAGGAAACAATAGTAAAGGATATAATAGCACAGGTTGGGAGGACAGGAGTTATAACACCAACTGCAATACTTGAACCTGTAAGGGTTGCAGGGTCCGTTGTAAGTAGAGCCACTCTTCATAATCAAGATTTTATAAATGTGAAGGATATAAGGATTGGAGATTCAGTTATAATACATAAGGCAGGAGATGTAATCCCTGAGGTAGTGAGGGTAATTAGTGAAAAGAGAAAAGGAAATGAAAAAAAATACATACTACCTGATAAATGTCCAGAATGTGGAGAAAACACTGTAAGATTAGAGGGAGAGGCTGCTGTAAGGTGTATAAATATTGCATGTCCAGCCCAGTTGAGAAGGGGAATTATCCACTTTGTTTCAAGAGATGCCATGAATATAGATGGTTTAGGTGAAGCATTGGTTACCATGCTTTTAGAGAAAAAGTTTATCAAAGATCCAGGAGATTTATATTATCTAAAGGATAGAGCTGAGGAACTTGCTAATTTAGAGAGAATGGGGAAAAAATCTGTTCAAAATCTTTTAGATGCCATAGAAAAATCTAAGGAAAATGACCTAGGAAGACTTGTAAATGCCCTTGGTATAAGACTTGTTGGCACCAAGGCTGCAAAGCTTCTTGCCCATAGCTTCGGGGATATGGATAAATTAGCTAAGGCAAACGAAGAAGAACTTACGGAAATAGATGAAATTGGTCCTAAAATGGCTGAAAGTATTGTAGCCTTCTTTAAAGATGAAGAAAATAATAAAGTTATAGAAAAACTAAAGGTGGCAGGTGTTAATATGAAGAGCAATAAAAAGCCTGTTGACAATGTAGAGATGAAACTGGAAGGTATGACCTTTGTACTTACTGGTACATTAGAAAGCTATTCCAGAAAGGAAGCAAAGGAAATAATAGAAGCCTTAGGTGGAAAGGTAACAGGAAGTGTAAGTAAAAAAACCTCCTATGTACTAGCAGGTGAGAATCCAGGTTCAAAACTTGATAAGGCAAATAGCTTAGGGGTAAAGGTTATTACGGAAGAAGAATTTAAACAGTTAATAATGAATAATTAATATATAAATGGACAAATTGATTTTGCATGAAACGAATTAAATTTTCGTGATAAACAATAAGGTAACAGAAGCGCACAAAATTTAAACTGAAAAAGCTTTTGTGCGTTCTATATAGTTGAAATAATTAAGGATTTTATACAGCTGGGATAAATGAAGTATAGTTTTACATAATTGTATTTTGGGAGGTTTTATAATGTCTATAGATATTAAAACCATTGACTATATAGCTAACTTAGCTAGATTAGAATTTGATAATAAAGATAAGGAAAAAATTGTAAACCAACTGAAATCTATACTAAAATATATGGATAAGCTAAAGGAAGTAGAAATTGATGGTGTAGAACCTACTTTAAACGGTATTGAGACGAAAAACGTGTTTAGAGATGACGTTATTAAACCTTCCTTAGATAGAGAGAGTATTTTAATGAATGCTTCAGAAAAAAAGAATTGGTGTTTTAGTGTACCTAGAGTAGTAGAATAGCTTGAGGGTATTACTATTGGGTCAAGATTTAGATTAAGGTTAAGATTGAGAAACATGTCAGTTTTTTAATAAGAGATACTGACTATTAGCTTAAACTTCGCACTCAGCACATTTATAAAAGGAGTGTATACCTATGAAGCTTTATGATTTAACTGCCCATGAAATAAGGGATATGCTTAGAAAAAAAGAGGTATCCTGCAGGGAAGTAACAGAAAATATTCTAGATAGAATAGCCAAGGTAGAGCCTTATATATCTTCATATATAACTATAAATGATGAAGGAACACTTTCTATGGCTGATAATATAGATAAATTAATAAAAAATGGAGAGGACTTAGGGGACCTTGCAGGAATACCAATGGCTCTAAAGGATAATATTTGTACCGATGGAATACTAACCACTTGTGGATCAAAAATGCTTCAAAATTTTGTTCCACCATATAATGCAACTTGTGTAGAAAGGTTATATAATGAAAAATCTATTCTAATCGGTAAAACAAATATGGATGAATTTGCCATGGGTTCTTCTACTGAAAACTCGGCATTTAAGCCCACGAGAAATCCTTGGGATCTAAGCAGAGTTCCAGGAGGATCCAGTGGTGGTAGTGCCGCTTCAGTTGCAGCTGGAGAAGCCTTTTTTGCCTTAGGGTCAGATACTGGAGGTTCTATAAGACAACCAGCAGCATTATGTGGACTTGTCGGTTTAAAACCTACCTATGGAATGGTATCGAGATATGGCCTTGTCTCCTATGCATCTTCATTGGATCAAATAGGTACATTGACTAAGGATGTAGAGGACTGTGCTTTAGTGATGAATGTAATTGCAGGATATGATTTTAGGGATTCAACTTCAGTAAGTGGAGTGGCTTTAGATTATAAAGAAGCTTTAATACAGGATGTCAAGGGCTTAAAGATTGGTATACCTAGAGAATATTTTTATGAAGACATAGACATAGATATTAAAAAGGCTGTATATGAAGGTGTAAAAGTATTGTGTGATATGGGAGCAGAATATGAAGAAATGTCTTTACCATATACGGAATATAATCTTGCTACATATTTTATAATAGCCTCGTCGGAATGTAGTTCAAATCTTGCTAGATACGATGGAATAAGATATGGATATAGGGCTTCAGAGTGTAAAAACCTTAACGATGTACTTATTAAAAGCAGAAGTGAAGGTTTTGGTGAAGAAGTAAAAAGAAGGATAATGGCGGGAACATACTCTTTGAGTTTTGGATATTACGATGAGTATTATAAAAGAGCTTTGAAGGTAAGGACATTAATAAAGAACGACTTTGCTAAGGCCTTTGAGAAATATGACGTATTAATAACCCCAACTTCTCCCCATGTTGCATTTAAATTTAATGAAAAGACAAGGGATCCACTTATGATGTATAAGTCAGACATATGTACTGTTGGAATAAATATTGCTGGATTACCAGCTATATCAATATGTTGTGGATTTAAAAACCATCTTCCAATAGGACTTCAGATTATTGGAAGGCATTTTGATGAAAAAACGATACTCAGGGTTGCATATACCTTTGAACAAAATACTAAGTATCATAAAAAAAGAGCGGTGATATAATGTCATATAAAACAATAATTGGACTTGAAATACATGTAGAGCTTAAGACAAATACAAAGATTTTTTGTTCATGTCCAGCTGAATTTGGAGGAGAAGAAAATACCAAGTGCTGTCCAGTTTGCTTAGGACTTCCAGGTTCACTTCCTGTTATAAATAAGAAGGTAATCGAATTTGCAATCAGAGCTGGACTTGCATTGAATTGCAACATCAATGAAAGGAGCCGAATGGATAGAAAGAATTATTTTTATCCAGACTTACCAAAAGCATATCAGATATCTCAATATGAAATACCCTTATGTAAAGAAGGATATATAGAAATTGAAACAGAAAATGGGTCTAAAAAGATTAGAATAAGAAGGATACATATTGAAGAGGACACAGGGAAATCTATTCATCTAGAGGATGGTATTTCATTATTAGATTATAATAGGAGTGGTGTGCCTTTAATTGAGATAGTTACCGAGCCTGATATGAATTCTTCAAAGGAAGTACATAGTTTTTTAGAAAATTTAAAATCCATATTAGAATACATAGATATTTCAGATTGTAAGATGGAGCAAGGCTCACTGAGATGTGACATAAATATAAATGTAAAAAATAAAGATAAGAATATAGAAACAAATATAGTTGAACTTAAAAATTTGAACTCCTTTAAAGCAGCGGTTAGGGCTATAGATTATGAAGAAAAAAGACATATAGATTTATTGGAACATAATAGGAATACTGACAAGGAAACTAGAAGATGGAATGATATTGAAAATAAAACAATGAAGATGAGGAGTAAAGAAAATATAGAGGATTATAGATATTTTCCAGATCCTGATTTAGTATATGTAGTTGTTGATAGAAAATGGATAGATAAAGTTAGGAAGGAATTACCCGAGCTTCCCCGTGAAAAAGTAGAAAGGTTTAAGAGATATTATAATTTATCTGAATATAATGCAAGGATTCTAGCTTCATCAAAAAATATAGCAAAATTTTTTGAAGATACTTGTAATGAAGTAGAGAACAGTAAATTAGTAAGTAATTGGATAATAACGGAAGTTCTTAGAAGAATAAAAGAAGAGGGTATTGAAATAGATAAAATGAAGATAAATCACAAAGACTTTGCTTCATTAATGAGATTTATTATGAATAAAACCATAAGCAATAGCATGGCAAAGAAAATTTTCAGGGAAATGATTATCACAGGAAAAGCTCCACAAGAAATAATTGAAGAAAGAGGGCTAAAGCAAATTACTGACAATGAAACTATAAATGGAATAATACAAGAAGTATTGAAGTCCAATTCAAAATCTATAGAAGATTATAGAAATGGAAAGAAAAAAGCATTAGGCTTCTTAATTGGTCAAGTGATGAAGGAGACTGGAGGGGAAGCCGATCCCCAGATAGTTAATAAGTTAATCAAGGAAGCTTTATCCTAATTGAATCTATAGGATTTAACTAAAAAATGCCATAGATTCTTTTTTTGTATAATAATTCAGGTGAATCTATAAAAAGTTACATAATGACTTTTTAAAAGCTAAATATGTTAATTAAATAATATAATTTAAAGTTAAATAATGGAATTAACTATTTTATGTAAAACATTATGAAAAATATAGTCTGCAATTTATTGAATATATACAAAAATAATTTATTACAATTAAGATAAAAGTTTTACAAAATATGAATAAATAACTGACATTTTTTTATAATCATGATTATATACAAATCATTTAACTTAATAAAATTGTGAAATATCAACCGTTTTATAAAATGTTACAAATATTTAAATTTATTAATATGATCAAAACGTTGAATCTTTAAATAATTTGAGATATGATGAGAATACATAAAAATTTGATTATATATATTTTTTTACATACAATTTTTTGAAAAATCAATTAAATTATAAAAGATTAATTATATAGAATTGTTTTTGGAAATGTTGAATATTTATAAATTGCTATTTAAAGCTAATTATGTAATTTTTGTATTTGGTTAAATTAACCAGTTATGATAGTAAATAAAATTTAATTTATTTAAGGGAGGTGTTTGATACTATTAAGATTTTTAAATATTTGTTTTTTAAATATAGTATTTCAAATTATTTTTGAAAGGAGTGTAAATTTTGCTTAGATTTCTTGTAAACAGGATAGTTTCTTTAATTATCACCTTATTTTTAATTATAACTGTAACCTTCTTTTTAATGCATGCAGTACCAGGTGGACCATTTACACAGGAGAAGAAGCTACCACCTGCAATAGAAGAGGCTTTAAGAGAAAAGTATCATTTAAATGACCCATTATGGAAACAATATATTGATTACGTAGGGGGAGTGCTAAGATTAGACCTAGGACCTTCTTTAGTTTACGAAGGGCGTAGAGTTAACGAATTTATAAAAGAAGGCTTCCCTATTTCTGCAAGAGTGGGGACTTATTCGATTTTATTGATATTGTTATTAGGTATACCTTTTGGAGTAATATCGGCACTTAAGCAAAATAAGTGGCAGGACAACCTTGTAATGTTTGGAGCAACCTTGGGAATTACGATACCTAACTTTGTTATTGCTACGGTTCTTTTATATGTGTTTGCACTTAAATTAGGATGGGTTCCAACCTTCGGTGTAAAGGACCCTAAAGGGTGGATTTTGCCAGCTATAGCATTATCAGGATATTCATTATCCTTTGTGGCTAGATTGACTCGTTCTACTATGCTTGAAGTTCTTCAGCAGGACTATATAAGAACGGCTAGAGCAAAGGGGTTATCCGAAGGAGTAGTTATATTTAAGCATGCTTTAAGAAATGCAATCATACCAGTTGTATCCTATGTTGGACCGTTAATTGCAGGTATATTGACAGGTGGATTCGTAGTAGAGAGAATATTTGCGTTACCTGGAATGGGTAGATATTTTGTTATCAGTATAACAAATAGAGATTATCCTACAATCATGGGTGTTACAATTTTCTTTGCTGCATTTTTAATGATTATGATTTTAATTGTTGATTTACTCTATGGATTGATCGACCCACGTATTAAAGTTACGGATTAAGGAGGGTTTGACTAACTTATGAATAAGACAAATGATGTAAATAATATAAATTTCACTCCTGATTTATGGGAAAAAATTCAGGGAAAAACGAAAAAAGGTGACGAAATAAGCAGGCCAAGTTTGACATATTGGCAGGATGCATGGAGAAGACTTAAGCTAAATAAGGCTTCTATGGGTGGACTATTTACGATTATTCTATTAATTATTATTGCTGTTTTTGGACCACTGGTGTCACCATATACTTATTATGATCAGGACTTAAATTTAGCAAGTATACCCCATAGATTTGAAATATACCAAGTAGATGAAAATAATCATGTTTATTTGCATAAGGCATTAAGGATGTATACAGTTACAGCTAAAGGAGAAGTGTTAGAAAAGCTTACTCCTGTGGAAAATAATGTAATGAAGAAATATCAGGTTTATGAAGTGAATGGTAAAAAAATTACTGTAGATTATAGTTCTAAACCAATTCAGTTAAAATCTGAAGATGGAAATATAATACAGCCATTAAAAAAGGTATGGAATAAGAGGTTTTGGTTTGGTACTGATGAACTTGGTAGAGACCTTTTGATAAGAGTTATCTACGGTGCTCGTATATCACTTTTGATTGGTTTTATAGCAGCAATAGTTAATTTTACTATAGGAGTTTTATACGGCGGTACTTCAGGGTATTTAGGTGGAAGAGCAGATAACATAATGATGCGTATTGTTGATATTATAAATACTATACCATTAGTTTTATATGTTATCCTTATAATGGTAGTTATAGGCTCAGGTCTTAGAAGTATAATCATAACTTTAGGGACTATTTATTGGGTAAATATGGCTCGAATAGTAAGAGGTCAAATTCTGAGTCTTAAGGAACAGGAGTTTGTCTTAGCTGCTAAAACTTTGGGAGCGGATACATGGAGAATACTAGTAAGACATCTCATACCGAATGCAATGGGGCCTATAATTGTTACTATGACTATGATGATTCCAACTGCAATATTTACTGAATCATTCCTTAGCTTTATTGGACTAGGAGTATCAGCACCTATGGCATCATGGGGAACACTTTGCAACGATGCTTTAGGAGGATTGCGATCCTATCCTTATTTACTATTCTTTCCATCATTGGCTATATGTATAACTATGCTTGCTTTTAATTTCTTAGGTGATGGGTTAAGAGATGCACTAGATCCACGTTTACGTAAATAGAAAGGGGTGATTGTTTTGTCACAAAAGTTATTAGAAGTTAAGGACTTAAAAACGTCGTTTTATATACATCTTGGAGAAGTACAGGCAGTTCGTGGAGTTAGCTTTTCAGTAGATAAAGGTGAAGCTATAGGAATAGTTGGAGAATCGGGAAGCGGAAAAAGTGTTACATCTATGTCTATAATGAGGCTTTTACAATATCCTGGAAGAATCAAAGATGGAGAAATTATTTTTAAGGGCGAAGATATAGTAAAAAAATCAGATAAGGAAATGATGGCAATTAGAGGAAATGAGATAGCCATGATATTTCAGGATCCAATGACATCCCTTAATCCTGTTTTCACAATTGGGGATCAAATAATGGAAGCCATCAGAAGGCATCAAGGTCTCAATAAAAAAGATGCAAAGGAAAAGGCTATTGAGATGCTAAGACTTGTTGGGATTCCATCACCAGAAAGCAGGGTAGATAATTATCCCCACGAGTTTAGTGGAGGAATGAGACAAAGAGCCATGATAGCTATAGCTCTATCATGTCAACCTGATCTATTAATTGCAGATGAGCCTACCACTGCTTTGGACGTTACTATCCAAGCACAGATTCTTGAACTTATGAAGGATTTGAAGGATAAAGTTAATACATCAATAATTCTCATAACCCATGATTTAGGAGTTGTTGCTGATGTATGTTCTAGAATAGTAGTTATGTACGGTGGATTAATCATGGAAGAAGGTACTTCAGAAGAAATATTTTATGATCCGAAGCATCCCTATACAATGGGTCTGCTTAAATCAATTCCAAGGCTTGATTTAGGTCAAAAACAAAGACTGGTACCTATAGAAGGAACTCCACCAGATCTTATTAAGCCGCCTGTAGGCTGTCCATTTGTATCAAGATGTCCTTATGCTATGAAAATCTGTAAGGAATATCGTCCTCCATACTTTGAGGTGAGTAAAGGTCATAGGTCAATGTGCTGGCTATTACATGAAAAAGCACCAAAGGTTGAGGTTGAGACAGGTGTAAAAAGGGGGACAGCATAATGAGTGAAGAAAATATGAGAAAAAGTGATATTTTAATAGAAGTAAAAAATTTAAAGAAGTATTTTCCAATAAATAAAGGTCTTTTAGGAAATGATGTTCAATATGTAAAAGCTGTAGATGATGTAAGCTTTTATATTAGAAGAGGTGAAACATTAGGATTAGTTGGAGAATCAGGATGTGGGAAGTCTACAACTGGTAGAACTATCATAAGATTGTATGATCTTACTGATGGAGAAATTATATTTGATGGAGCGGAAATAGGTAAGATGCGTCAAAGTGAAGTAAAACCTTTTAGAAAAAAAATGCAAATGATATTTCAAGATCCATATGCTTCACTAAATTCAAGAATGACGGTTGCAGATATAATCGGAGAGCCACTGGATATTCATGGTCTTGCCACTGGAAAGGAAAGACAAGAGATAATCTATAATCTGCTTAATAAAGTAGGATTAGGAAAGGATCATGCAAGTAGATATCCCCATGAGTTTAGTGGTGGACAGAGGCAGCGTATTGGGATTGCGAGAGCATTGGCTGTTGAACCAGATTTTATAATATGTGATGAACCAATTTCTGCCCTTGATGTATCAATTCAGGCTCAGGTTGTTAATATGCTCGAAGATTTACAAAGTGAAATGGGATTGACGTATCTCTTTATTGCCCATGATTTATCAATGGTTAAACACATATCTGACAGGATAGGAGTTATGTATTTAGGAAAGCTTGTTGAGGTGGCAGAAAGCAAAGAATTATATGAAAAACCTACCCATCCATATACGCAGGCTCTTTTGTCAGCCATACCTATTCCTGACCCAGAAGTAACTAGATCTAAGCAGAGGGTTATATTAGAAGGGGACGTGCCAAGTCCTATAAATCCTCCTTCAGGGTGTAGGTTTAGAACTAGATGTAAATATGCTATGCCTATTTGTTCAGAAGCTGAACCTGAATTAAAGGATATTGGTGGAGGACATATGTGTGCATGTCACTTAAATGATAGATAGTTTTTAGTAGATGCTTTAAAAAGAAAATGTAGTGGGCATGTTTGATCTTACATGCCCCTTGGACCTAATAATATAAAAAATTTCAAATATATATAAATGTTAATACAATTAAAATTTTTATTATATTTATGAAGGATTTTTAATTTTTTTATAGAATTATTGTATTAAATTAAAATGAATGAGTAGGATATTGTTTTATAAGTTTTTATAAAACCTAGTAAACAAGCTTTTCTGATGTTGGTTTTACAAATACTAACATTTAGTAACAAAGTTAATTTTTAAAATCACATGTAAACTTGTGGAGTAGGATACAAAAGTTAATATTAAACTAAACTTAATGTGTGTAGTTAAGTGAGAAACTTGCATAATTAACACTAATAATTTTGAAATACAGTATCTAGGTAGCTTTCTTGACTCTTTGTACTATGTTTTGCACTCTAAAATTTTTTAAATATATCATGCAATTTTCTCAAATATTTAGAATGATGCCTATTAAAATAGGATTAAATTTTTTTGCAAGAAAAATATTCAGATTATTTCATAAGATTAATTTAACTCAACAATTTCAAGTTTTATTAAGCTATTAAGTCAATAAGTGGTATTAATCATTTACCGCTTATATATAAATAAAAAGAATACATAAAAAATTAGGAGGGGTTATTTTGTTTAAAAGAAGTTTTTCATTATTATTAGTGTTGGTTTTAGTAGTAGCTGCATTTGTTGGTTGTGCTCAGAAATCTGAAGAACCAGCACCAGCTAATGATGGTGAACAAGACAAAACTAAAGCTGAAGAACCAGCACCATCTGAAGCTCCAAAGGAACCACAAGTAATAACTTATAATCTTGAAGCAGACCCAGAAACTATAGACCCACAGTTAAATACTTCTGTTGGTGGATCTATAATAATTTCAAATATGTTTGAAGGATTAGTTACTTTTGATGAGAACTTAAAGCCAGTTCCAGGTGCAGCTGAGAGCTGGGAAATAAGTGATGACAAACTGGTTTGGACTTTCCATTTAAGAGAAGATGCAAAATGGTCTGATGGCAAGCCTGTTACAGCTCAAGATTTTGAATATGCTTGGAAGAGAGCCGTAACTCCTGAAACAGCTTGTGAATATGCATATCAATTTGACCTAATTAAAAATGGCACTAAATGTTATCAAGGTGAAGTGCCTGTAGATGAATTAGGTGTAAAAGTTATAGACGATAAGACCTTTGAGGTAACTTTAGAAGCTGCTGCTTCATATATGATAGAGATATTTGGATTTCCAACTCTATATCCAGTAAGAAAGGATATAGTAGAAAAGGATCCTGAGGGATGGTCATTCAATCCTGAAACAGCTGTTTCAAATGGCCCATTTAAATTAGCATCATATACTCAAAATGATGTTATGAAGTTAGTACCAAACGAAGAATATTGGGGAAGAGATAATGTTAAGCTAGATGAACTTAACTTTGTATTTATTACAGAGCAATCTACAGCTTTATCAGCTATGGAAGCAGGAGATCTTGATGGTATTGATAATGTACCAAATCAAGAAATTCCAAGACTGCAAGCTGAAAATGAAGACTTTATTATTGCTCCTCACTTAGGAACCTACTTCTACGTATTCAATGTAGAAGAAAAGCCTTTTGATGATGTAAAAGTAAGAAAAGCATTTTCAAAGGCTATAGATAGAAATGCTATTGTTACAACCGTAACATTAGGTGGACAAGTGCCAGCAACAGGATTCGTTCCGCTAGGAATTATGACTGGTGGAGAAGATTTTAGAAAAGCTGGTGGAGATTATGGTGTAGATCCAATGGCTGCACAGGTTGAAGAAGCCCAAAAATTATTAGCAGAAGCTGGATATCCTAATGGAGAAGGTTTCCCTAAGGTTACACTTAAATACAACACTAGTGAAAATCATAAGAGAATAGCTGAAGCTATTCAAGAAATGTGGAAGAAAAACTTAAACGTAGAAGTTGAATTAGAAAATATGGAGTGGAGAGTATTTATTCCAGCTAGACAAAATGGTGAATTCCAAATAGCTAGACATGGTTGGATAGGTGACTATAACCACCCAATGACTTTCCTTGATATGTTCTTATCAGATAGTGGCAATAACGATGCTCAATGGAAGAATGAAGAATTTGATAAGTTAATCCTTGAAGCTAAGGTTACTGCTGATGAAAAGAAAGCTGCTGAATTAATGCATAAAGCAGAAGATTTAATAATGGAAGATCAAATAGTAATGCCAATCTATTATTATACTCATCCAATGATGATGGGTCAACATGTTAAAGGTTGGTATAGATCACCTCTTGGATCAATGTACTTTAAAAACGCATATGTAGAGAAATAAGATTATAAAAATTGATGGTCAATAGACTTTTATTATGTTAAAAAACTAAAAGCTTAAGGGTACATTAATATACCCTTAAGCTTTTAGTTTTTTATTGTTATTTAATGCCATAAATAGTCAAAAAATGATTATAAAAATAAAAATATGGTGTAAAAAAATAATATGTTACAAAAAATTAATATATTACAGAAACTTAAATATTGAAAAAATTTTGAAAATAAATTATAATAAAGCAAAGTTGTCTTATTAAAGAGGGAAGATTTACTACATAGGCAAGAAGCTTTAACAATAGTTAGTAGCTTAATCCAAACGCATGATATATAGGCTGGATTTATTTAATAACCTATATTTATAGGTTAGAAATAAATTATAAAAAATAAAAAGGTGGGGATTATTTTGTTAAAGAAAAGCTTAGCGTTATTTTTAGTGTTTGTTCTAGTAGTATCAGCTTTTGTTGGTTGTGCTCAAAAGCAGGAACCTTCAAAAACTCCTGAAGAACAGCCAAATGAAACTACTGAAGAACCAGCAAAAGAAGAGCTAAAGCAAGAAGATGAACAAATTTTAACTTATAACCTTTTAGCTGATCCAGATAGTATTGATCCACATAAAGCAACTTCTGTTGGAGCATCAATAATCATGCAAAATATTTTTGAAGGATTAGTAAGAACTAACGAAAATATGGAGCAAGATCCTGGTGCAGCAGAAAGCTGGGAAACAAATGAAGATAAAACTGTTTGGACATTTCATTTAAGAAAAGATGCTAAGTGGTCAGATGGTAAAGATCTTACTGCTGAAGATTTTGTATATGGATGGAAAAGAGCAGTTGATCCTGCAACTGCATGTGAGTATGCTTATATGTTAGACCCAGTTAAGAATGCAACAAAAATTTATTCAGGTGAATTAGATGTAGATGAATTAGGTGTAAAGGCTATAGATGAGAAAACTTTAGAGGTTACTTTAGAGCAGCCTACTGCATACATACTTGAATTATTTGCATTTCCAACATATTTTCCAGTTAGAAAGGATGTAGTTGAAAAGAACCCTGAAGCATGGGAATTTGATCCAGCTACAGCTATTACAAATGGCCCATTCAAGTTAGGCGAATATATCCAAAATGATGTACTGAAAATTGTTCCAAATGAGAATTATTGGGATAAAGATAGAGTTAAGCTTGATGAAGTAAGATTTGTATTTATTACTGAGCAATCTACTGGATTAGCTGCATTTGAAGCAGGAGATATTGATGGTACAGATGAAGTTCCATCTCAAGAAATTCCAAGGCTTCAATCTGAGAGTGATGAGTTCATAATAGCTCCATATCTTGGAACGTATTTTTATTGTTTTAACGTAACAAAAGAGCCATTTGATAATTTAAAGGTTAGGCAAGCATTTGCTAAAGCTATAGATAGAAATGCTATTGTTACAACTGTTACTTTAGGAGGTCAAAAGCCTGCAACAGGTTTCGTACCTCCAGGAATTATGACTGGTGGAGAAGATTTTAGAAAAGCTGGTGGAGACTATGGTGTAGATCCAATGGCTGCACAGGTTGAAGAAGCACAAAAATTATTAGCAGAAGCTGGATATCCTAATGGAGAAGGTTTCCCTAAGGTTACACTTAAGTACAATACTAGTGAAAACCATAAGAGAATAGCTGAAGCTATCCAAGAAATGTGGAAGAAAAACTTAAACGTAGATGTTGAATTAGAAAACATGGAGTGGAGAGTATTTATTCCAGCTAGACAAAATGGTGAATTCCAGATAGCTAGACATGGTTGGATAGGTGACTATAACCATCCAATGACTTTTTTAGATATGTTTTTATCTGAAAGTGGTAACAATGACCCTCAATGGAAAAATGAGGAGTTTGATAAGCTGATTTATGCGGCAAAGAAAGAAAGTGATCCTGAGAAAGCAGCTGAGTTAATGCATAAAGCTGAAGATTTAATGATGAAGGATCAAATAGTAATGCCAATTTACTACTATACTCACCCTTATATGATGAAAAACTATGTTAAAGGTTACTTTAGAACTCCCCTTGGGCATATATTCTTTGATAGAGCTTATATAGAAGGAAAAAATCAATAATTTAATAGCGTGAGTATTAAAAGACGGTCTGTTTTCAATAGACCGTCTTTTGTTTAGTGTAGGGCATTTTTCCAAAAGAGATTCTGACCAAAAGTGAAGGGATTGGATATCTCTTAGTTTTTATTGTATCAATTTTCCTTTCGTCTGAATATCATAAATAGTAACACTACTTTGAGGAGGGAAAAATATGGTTGAACTTACTATGCTTCATTGGATTTATGTGATTATGACCTTGGTAATTTTGATGGTAATGATAATGAGAAGGGATACAATAATTCCATGCATAATAGGTGTTTTTCTTATAAGTTTTATAGCGAAGAGGAGTATTGTAGGAGCTACAAAGGGAATATTTGATTCTTTTATTGTTGCTACAAGTGAACTTATTGGAATAATATTAGTAATATCTTGTATAGTAGCTATGTCGAAGGTGTTAGAAGAAATTGGTGCAAACAATCTTATGGTTAAGCCCTTTGCACAATTTATAAAGACACCTGACATAGCTTTTTGGTTTATAGGAATAGTTATGCTGATAGTTTCTTGGTTTTTTTGGCCATCACCAGCAACTGCACTTGTGGGAGCTGTTCTTTTACCAGTAGCATTAAAGGTGGGATTACCTGCTATAGGGGTGGCAATGGCCATAAATCTATTCGGTCATGGGTTAGCATTATCTAGTGACTATGTAATACAAGGTGCACCTACTATAACAGCAAGTGCAGCAGGTATACCTGTTGAAAAAATAATGTTAAAGGGAACTCCTTTATTTTTAACTATGGGTATAATAACTATAATTATTGCTTATGTTTTACTTAAAATAGACATGAAAAAGGGAAAAATAATAGGTCCTAAGGTAGATTTTGATGAAGAAAGTAATAGAAAAAAAACAAGTAACGTAGCTAAATTTGCAGCAGTAATTGTGCCTATTGCATTTTTACTTGACATTGCTACAATGTTTTATTTCAAATTAAGGGGAGGAGATGCTACAGCATTAATAGGAGGAACAGCAGTAACATTGATGATAATAATAACTATAGCTGAGTATAAGAGGGAATCCTTAGATAAGATAACTAAATTTATAAAGGATGGATTTATGTTCGGAATGGAAATATTTGGACCGATAATACCTATAGCAGCCTTCTTTTATTTAGGAGAAATATCTCCTATTGAAGCAGTTTTAGGAAAAGGGGTGTTGCCATTAGGGTCTCAAGGAATATTATCTGATATGGGTAGGGCTTTATCTTCTATAGCTAAAATGAACAGACCTGTAGTAGCAAGTATGGAAATGCTGGTAGGTGCCATTACTGGAATGGATGGATCAGGATTTTCAGGTATGTCGCTAGCTGGGTCTCTTGCTAAGGTCTTTGGCACAGCAGTTAATGGTAGTATCCCAGTATTAGCAGCTCTAGGGCAAATAGGAGCTATATGGGTTGGAGGAGGAACGCTAGTACCATGGGGATTGATACCTGCTGCAGCAATTTGTAGAGTAAAGCCCATGGATTTAGCACAGAGAAACTTTATACCAGTTATAACTGGTTTAATTGTCACAACTATTGTAGCGATGCTTTTGATTTAGTTTTTATATTTTCTTCATCCTTTGGTCTGAAATAAATACATTCTGGATTATACACATTTGAAGGTGTGGAAACATGGGTTAAAGTACATTTACCATTGTCTTGAAAAATACAATCCTTAATAGTACAATTTATATTTATCATAGTACCACCTCTACCTTGGGGTTTTAAGTTCTATGTGATTCAATATATATCTATATATAGTATTTCACCAATATGATAAATAATTAATTTTATTAGGGTATAATATTAACAAATTTAACAAGACTAATTTAGAGGTGATGCTATGACTGTTCATAAATATTTGGAGATAAATAAAGTTTACCATATAATAAGTGTCATAGATCTTAACAATGTACTTAAAAATGGAATAAGATACGATGACAAAAAAACATATAAATCAAAGTATTATGAATTCCATAACTACATAGATGAATATAAAAACAAAAATATACCTAATTGGGTTATAAGAAAAAAAGCCATATTTGGAAGCTTATATTTTTCTAAAGAGCATATGTTTCATTCTCATACAGCATTATTAGGTATAAAGATTGATCCAAATAAATGCTGGATTGCCAACGAAAATCTAGCAAATCAGATTTACGAACCCTTTATTCTCCATAAAATAGATGAGTATAGTGGGGCTAAGAATTATTTGGAAAATGAGGGCAGTAAGCTTTTATATAAGTATTGGGAAACATCATGTTCATTTAAGGAAAATCTTAAACTAAGATTGGACAAGAATGATGGGTATGATGCAGAAGTATTAATATTTCATGATATAAAGCCCTCCGATATAGAGGTATTATATATAATATCAGATCATAGGATGATGACAAAGGAAGAATGGAAAAAGCATTTTTGTAATGACAAGGGAAATAGAAGAAAGGAAAAAGGTTATTAGGAAATTATCTAGGGTCCTTATGACAAAATTATTGTTCTATTGATCTTAAAGAATCACCATAACAACCTTTTTCTTTTCTCTTTTTTCTTATGCCCTATTTACAGTATTAAATTTCCTTCCATTGCCATAGTTAACATTGCATCAGATGCAAATAGAGCATGTTCACAGCTAAATTCATTAGAATACTTGTTAATTTTTAAATCGGCTTTATTGATTTTAAATCCCTTCTCAATAACGTATGCTTTTTCATGATCTATAATATCTTGAATAATAGATGCTTCGCCATTAGATTTTCTGAACATATTGATTTCTTTATTAATACCAGGAGGAGGAGTTTGGAGTCCTGTATCATTTATTGAAGCATCAAAGAAATTAGTTAATTGATTATTAATGCTTTTTTTCATCTCTGCTGAATTGGTTGCTTTTAGAAGCTTATTTAAAGACCTTAAGACATAGGATATGCTTTTAGAAGAATATTTGATATCATCATCCTTGTTAAGTTTAAATAGCCCCATATTTTCATCCCAAACTGTATTTAAATTTGAATAAATGTTTTCTGATGCACTTAAGAATAAATCAAAATTCGTATACTGAAAACCGTTAATTAGAGCTTCTATAGATTTAAAATGAGAGGCTAAGGAGGCAGCTTCATTTTTATACCTATTTGATAATATAAAGCCTTTTTGCTTTTGTCTTGTATAAAGCTCATCACAGAGACTTATTACAAATGATTTATGCTTTCTTTTCTTATCCAATATATGTAATGCTTCGACCATAGAAGAAGTTAAGCTTGAAAGATTAGCTGTATCAAGCTCAATCATTTCATGTTCATGGCTTTCTAAAATATTGAGTAAATTGAAGGCATAATTTTTAAATATATCTGCCTTTGATGATTGAAAATACCGTTCGTAATTAGAATCCTTTAGGGTTTTATATAAAACTGCATAGGCCCAAAGCATGTAAACTTGGTCTTCCCAGTCTATTTTTTCATTTGTTTCCTTAAGTTTCAGTTCATTTGAGTCAAAAATTAAATTTTCTTTTTTTACAAAAAAACCCTTTGAATTTCTAAGATATGAGTAGGAAAAGAGAGCTTGATTTATTGCTAAATCTAGCAAAATCATACCTAAGAGCTTCTCAGTATATGTAGAATTTTTATTTCTATTTATTACACTATTGTTATATAAGAATCTAGATAAATTTACCTCATTCAAAATTAAAAGACCTTGATTTTTTGGTTTAAGCTCCTTTTTAAAATTTTTATTATTAAGGTCTAGTCCAATATCTATATCTTTCTTAAACTCTGGGTCAAGAGAAGTATTTAGTTTAGCTCCAGAATATATTGCTTTTATGGGAGATAGATTATTGACAAAGGAAAAATCAAAACTAAGGGTGGATAGTTTTTTAGTGTCATCTTTCAGATGATTTTCATCAACGGGTGGACTGATTTCAAGCTCTTTATTAGTCATAATGTTTTTATCAGTTTTGATATTTAACTTACCGATATAGTTTTTAATATCCTCATCGGATAAATTATATTTTACTCCAAATTCAGAAAGTAAGGATAATGTTAAAATATTTGAAAAAGAATAAATCAAGGCTTGTCTATGTATGTTTTCCTTTGAGTAATCTAAACTCTCAAGCAAGTCTTTTACGTCCACAATATCACCACCTCTTTAGAAAATTAAAGAAAACAAAAAGAAAAGCTTTATTGTATATAATATATATATTTATAAAATCTTTCGATATTCTCAGAAAATCAAATAATTTTTCAAATGAGAAACTTGCATAATTAACACTAATAATTTTGGAATACAATATGTAGATAGCTTTCTTGACTATCTCTGCTACATTTTGCACTCCAAAATTCTTTAAATGCATTATGCAATTTCCTCAATTATCAATAAATAAAATGATGTTTTTTAAAATAATACATACAATTGAAATGAAAAGTGAGATATAATGTAATAGGAAAATATTTTTGTAACTTTTAGATGAAAATTGTATACTTGAAACTTAGAATTTCAAGGTTGTAAAGTGTCTTCATACATTTTTGCCTAAAGAAAGGATGAATAAAGTGAAGATTGGGAAATTAGATTCACAATTACTAGAAAAAGTTATATTTAATAATATAAAATTACATAGGAAAGAGGTAATGGTTAGACCAGGTATAGGAGAAGATTGTGCTGTTGTGGATTTTGGAGAGTATGCTCTAATAATGTCTACTGATCCTATAACTGGTGCAGCAAGTGAAGTTGGAAGGCTTGCAGTGCATATAAATTGTAATGATATAGCTTCAAATGGAGTAGAACCATTGGGACTTATGATGACAATTTTGGCACCAGAGGAGACTACGGAAGAGGAAATAGATGAGATTATGAAACAAGCCTCAACTGAAGCAGCAAAGCTAAATGTAGAAATTATAGGGGGACATACGGAGATAACTGGAGCAGTAAATAGGATAGTTATTTCTGCTACTGCTATTGGAAGACAATTAAAGACAGATATAGTAAAAACATCTGGAGCTAAGGTTGGAGATAAAATAATTATGACAAAAACTGCTGGACTTGAAGGGACTGGAATAATAGCCCATGATTTAGAAGAAAAATTGAGTTTGATATTTTCCCGGGAAATGATAGAAAGTGCTAAAAAAATGGTGGATAAGATAAGTGTTGTAAAGGAAGGGATAATAGCTGGCAAAATAGGTGCTAGTAGTATGCATGATGTTACAGAGGGTGGTATTTTAGGTGCTGTTTGGGAGATTTGTAAAGCATCAAAGGTAGGTTGTAATATTTATTTAGATAGAATACCGATAGCAGAGGAAACGAAAAAAATCTGTGATTTCTTTGATATTGACCCATTGAAGTTAATATCTAGTGGAACTATGTTGATAACAATAACTGGAGATAAGAAAGATCAATTAATTAAAAATCTAAATGAAAGCGGAATTGATGCTAGTGTAATTGGAGAAATTACGCAAGAGGGAAGATATATTGTTAGACATGATGAACAGACTGAAATACAACCACCAGAAAGTGATGAGTTATATAAAGTTATATAGGAAAAATGTTGAATGAGATATGTTATAAAATATAGATATTCTAGTAAAACAGTTAATTTATACACATCAAAAATCCTTAAAAACTCTGGATATTTTGATATGTATAAATTAAGTTTTACTATGGGAAATCTATAGATATTCCAGTAAAACAGTTAATTTATACACATCAAAAATCCTTAAAAACTCTGGATATTTTGATATGTATAAATTAAGTTTTACTATGGGAAATCTATATATACTAAGAAAAGGTGTAAGAATTTTTCTTTAATTTTAAGTATACAACATTTTTCCATATTAAATTCTAGTTACATTTAGTTACATAAAGTTGCATAAAATCACACTAAATGATATAAATAGAATTATAGGAGTTTAACCTATTGTGCTAGTTTTCGCAAGAGTTTTAATATTTCCTTTTCGTTCATGTAATAAACCTGTTTTCTTATATAGTTTCAAAGGTAAAAACAGGTTTATAAAAAAGTCTTTTATAAAGCTTTATAAGGTAGACTTTTTGAAACACATAACGAAAATTATATATATAGTTTGATAGGTTTATAATTTCCTATGTGTTATAAAAATCACTCAAATGAAACATTAAAAATCTCTAAGGTGTTAAAAAACAAAAAATCCAACTAACTAGCACAAGGAGTGAGTTTAAGTAAAGACTTTAATTTATACATATCCAAAACCCCTAAAAACATTGTGTATTTGTACATGTATAAATTAATTTTTACTATGTAAATGTAAATCCTATATAATGAAACAACAAAGGGGGCAATAGAATGAAAAAAATTATATCGTTAATACTGGTGATTGTTCTAATGATGAGTATGACGATAAATGGTTTTGCAGCTAAGAAATTTGAAAAGGATACCTTAAGCATTATTGATGGAGCTACAAATAAGCAATATGATGTTTATACTGTTAATCTAATAATGGAAGGACGAGATATAATATCTGATGTCCCTGGGATGTTGTTTAATGACAGAACCTTAGTACCAATAAGGTTTATCAGTGAGAATCTTGGAGCTAAAGTCAGTTGGAATCAAGAGAGAAAAGAAGCTACTTTAAAGACTGAAAGCAAAGAGATTGTTTTAAAAATTGATAGCCCTAAGGTTCTTGTAAATGGTAAGCAGCATATACTTCCAGATAATGTACCAGCAAAATTGATCGGATATGAAGACAACTTTAGAACAATGGTTCCTTTGAGGTTCGTATCTGAGCAGTTGGGTATGGAAGTTGGATGGATTGGAGATACCATGACAGCAACTATAGATAAACCTTTACAAAGAATTAAAAATATTACATACAATGGTTCAGATAAATTCCCTGAAATTATAATAAAGACTACTGGAGAAGTAGCAACTACATCTTTTTTCCTTAATGGTAGTGCAGTTGGTGGGGAAGATAGATTGGTAGTTGATATTCCAAATTCTATTTTAGATAATTCAGTAAATTTAGACATATATGATAGAGAAGTTAAATCAATAAATGCTTTACAATTTGAAGAAAATCCATACAAAACTAGAATTTTTATAGATGTAGATAGAAAAAAGGGACATGAAATAGTTTATGATGATGATAAGAAGGAGTTAAGGATTAAGCTCATTAACTCTGTAAAAAATGTTAAGGTTGACAAAATATATAATGTAGACACTGTAGTGATTCAAACTGCTGAAGAACCAACATATAATGTTATGTTCTTAAATGGAAAAGTAGTTGTTGATGTTCTTGACAGTTTATTAAAGTTTGATAAAGAAGCCATAGATATTGGAGAAGGTCCATTAAAGGGTGTTAGAGTTTCACAATTTAGTCCAGATCATAATTATGAGCCAAATGATAAGATAAGTAGAGTAGTTGTTGATTTAGCGGATAACGCTAGTCCAGATAATGTATACATAGAACATGCAGAAAATAAAATATTTGTATTTGTTGCAGGAAAGCCACTAGATGGAATAGATTATTATAAAGAGGATATTGATTTGGCAAAGCTAGAGATAACTGCCAATAAGGAAGGTATATACTTAAAAAGCTATAATAAAGCTAAAAATGAATTGAATCTAAGGATTTTAAAGGATAATATTGTATTAGACCCATTAAAAATTGATATTGATGATAGTATAGTTAAATACATTAATGTTGATGACAAAAGTAGCAGTGAATATTACAATATAGACATAAAGCTTGCTGAAGATACCAAGTTCCAAGATTATTCAAATAATAATGTTACTGACAAGATAGTTTTTGGCTTTATTAATAATAAGGTGAAGGAATCTAGATTTAAAGACAGACTTATAGTTATTGACCCAGGTCATGGAGGATATGATTCAGGTGCAAAAAGCCCTAATTTAAAAATGAAGGAAAAGGATGTAGTTTTAGATGTATCTTTAAAGCTTAAGAAACTCCTTGAAAATGAAGGATTTAAAGTTTATATGACTCGTGATGATGATAACTATATAGGTTTATATGATAGAGCAACTATTGCAAATGAACTTGGAGCAGATGTATTTGTTAGTGTACATGCAAATGCACATAGCAGGAGTAGTGCAAAGGGAGTTGAGGTACTATATTATCCAAACGATGGTAGAGGTAATAAGACCTTCTCTAGAATAATGCAAAATGCCCTTGTTAGAGGCTTAAATGCAATTGATAGAGGAATAATACAAAGACCGAAGCTGGTTGTTACCAGAGAAACAAAAATGCCAGCAGTTTTATTGGAACTAGGATTTTTAACTAATCCAACAGAGGAAAAATTGCTTTCACAGAAAGATTATAGGCAAAAATGTGCAGAGGCTACATTAAAGGGTATAATTGAATACTTTGATACTGTATTAGTGAAATAGACTGGTATATATCAGTCTGTTTCATTTTTTTTTAAAACTATAGTTTTTATATATACATTTTTAAAGTAAGCATATATAATATAACGGTAACCTTAAGATTTAAAATCAAAAAAGGGGGAAATATAAATGCTACTTGGTTATCTTTTTATTTTTGCTGCAAGGGTCATGGACGTTTCTTTATTTACTATTAGAATGCTTCTTATAGTAAGGGGTAAAAGGCTACAGGCTGCAATTATCGGCTTCTTTGAAGTCATTATATATATTACGGCTCTAGGAAAGGTGGTAAGTGGACTATCGGATTACAGAAATTTAATAGTTTATGCTTTAGGATATGCTTGTGGTAATTTTATTGGTAGTTTAATAGAAGAAAAGTTAGCAATTGGTAAAATCACTGCTCAAATAATATGTCAACATTGTGATGGACAGCTTTTAGCCAAAAAGCTTAGAAATAACGGATTTGGAGTAACCCTTGTAGAAGGGGAAGGAAGGGATGGTAAAAGGCAAATACTTAATGTTATGCTAAATAGAAAGGATACGAAGAATTTATATAATGCATTGGACGAACTAGAAAATAAGCCTATTGTTACAGTTTTTGATATAAGGAGCATAAAGGGCGGATACTTTACTAAAATGAAAAGGAGATAAGTATATAGATTTCTTAAATATAATGTTAAAATCACTATAGAAATTTAAGTAAAGACTTTAATTTATACATGTCTAAAACGGCCAGAAGCGTTGCGTATTTGCACATGTATAAATTAAGCTTTACTATAAACAACATTAACATTTAAAGTAAATTTTAAAGAAAGTAATGAACGTTTCTACATTTTTTCTTTGAAATTTATTAAACCTTGAAGTTGTTTATCTCTATATAAATCCTATATTATTTAAAAAAAGTAAAATAAAATAGACATAGTATTACTACCCCTCTAATATAATTTAATATACAGTTTTGATTTAGGGGGGATTTTTAGCATGAGGCGGAAAAAAGCTATAGCAATAGTGGTCTCAGCTTGCTTGGTATTAAGTTTAGTAGTATGGAAAGGTACTAGCATGCTGAAGACTTTTTTAAACAAAGAAGAACAACAGGTTCCAACACTTATTGAAAGCCCAGAGGATGATCAGAACTTAAGGAATACAGTTTTATATTATAAGGATGATAAAGGATTTCTTGTTCCCGTTATGAGAAAAATACCATGGCCTGAAGGAAAAGGAATTGCAAAAGCTGCTATAAGAGCACTAGTGGATAATCCTGCTAATAGGAAAGACATGGAGAATATTGGGTTGATACCTGTAATACCTGCAAATACTGAGATTTTAGGTATGAGTATAAATGATGGTCTTTGTAAGATCGATTTCACAAAAGATTTTCTAAACTATGGCAATAAAGAAGAAGAGGAAGCAATCGTTAAATCTGTGATATATACATTAACTGAATTCCCTACTATTGAAGAAGTCCAAATCATGATTGAAGGAAAATATCCAGATAAGCTTACATATGGATTAAACCTTACTACTCCACTGACAAGGAAAGATATAAATTATAATGGAAAAGGCAAAGGTAATGGTAAGGTAATAGTGTACTATCAAGGAACAGTTAATGGTATAGAGAATTATTTTGTGCCTGTAACAAAGGATATTGAAATAGCAGAAAATGAATCAGTAACTGTTTTAAGAACAATAGAAGCATTAATAGAGGGTCCAGATGAAGATTCAGGGTTATTTACTGTAATCCCATCCACCTTAGAAGTTAAAAATGTTGATATAGTAGATGGAGTAGCCTATGTTAATTTTAGTGAAGAAATAAAGGAAATTGAAGATGAAAGTATTGCTCAAGATATAGTTAAATCCATAGCATTAACACTTAGTGAATATTATGAAAATGATGTTGCTTTAGATAAGGTAAGTATAATGGCAGATGGTAAAGAAATTGATTTTGGTAATGTAACAAAGAAAGAACCTGCAGCAGTACCAACATTTGCAAATGAGTATTAAACAAAAAAATCCAGGGAGACCTGGTTTTTTTGTGGAAAATTTCAAGAAAATAACTCCGATAGAATATTAAAATCCCTTAAGTTATCCTAAAACAGAAAATTATATTTACTAGCTTGACGGGTTAACATATATAATAGTTATATGATAAAATATATAGGTAAGTAATAGAAGGGAGATAAATATGAATAGAGTTGATGGAAGAAAACCGGAAGATATAAGACCAGTAAAAATAACAAAGGATTATTTAATTCACCCACAGGGTTCTGTTTTAATAGAAATGGGCAATACAAAGGTTATTTGTACAGTAACCGTAGAAGAGAAGGTTCCACCCTTTTTAAAGGGAAGCGGAAAGGGCTGGATAACAGCTGAGTATTCTATGATACCAGGATCAACCCATGCAAGAAAGTTTAGAGAAGCTACAAAGGGTAAGCTAGAGGGAAGAACCCATGAGATTAAAAGGCTTATAGGAAGAGCGCTGCGTTCTGTTGTTGATTTAAATAAATTGGGGGAAATAACTCTATGGATTGACTGTGATGTAATACAAGCAGATGGTGGAACTAGGACAGCATCCATTACTGGAGCATATGTTGCATTGGTAGATGCACTAAATAAATTAGTTGATAAAGGAATACTAAAAGCTTTGCCTATTATAAATCATGTTGCGGCAATAAGCGTTGGAGTAGTGGAAGGTACCCCTGTATTAGATCTATGTTATAAAGAAGACTCAAATGCCAAGGTTGATATGAACGTGGTTATGACCGATAGTGGTGAATTTATTGAAATACAAGGAACAGGAGAAGAATCACCCTTTAATAAGGCTGAGTTAATTAGTCTCTTAAGCCTTGCTGAAAAGGGAATAGATGAACTTATAGGTATTCAGAAAGAAGCGTTAGGAGTTGAAATATAAAAAAACGGTGGTGTGTGAAGGATGAAAATGATTTTGGCATCAAAAAATAAGCATAAGTTAAAGGAAATAAGAGATATACTTAAGGATTTCGATATTCAACTAATACCAATGGATGAAGCAGGTTTTGAGTCGATTGAAATTATAGAAGATGGAGAAACCTTTGAAGAAAACTCTATGAAAAAGGCTATTATAGTCATGAAAAAAACCAATACTATTACTATAGCCGATGATTCAGGACTTGAAGTGGATTATCTAGATGGAAAGCCTGGCGTTTACTCTGCACGGTTTGCAGGAGACAATGCCACAGATAAGGATAATAACCAAAAGCTGCTAGATATGCTACAAGGCCTTCCACTTAAGAATAGATGTGGGAGATTTATATCTGTAATCTCGGTGGCATTTCCTGATGGAAGAACAATTAGCGTTAGAGGAGAGTGTGAAGGAATAATTGGACTAGAAGAAAAGGGTACAGAAGGCTTTGGATATGATCCTTTGTTTATTGTTCCTCAGTATAATAAAACCTTTGCTCAGCTTGGAAGTGATATAAAAAATAAGATTAGCCACAGGGCTAGAGCACTTGATAAATTTAGAGTTGAGCTTGAAAAGTTATTACATAAAAAGTCATGAGAATAGGTTTGTTGAGTGATACCCATGGAGATACTTTGAGTGCTGAAAAAGCCATAAAGGCCATGGGAGATATTGATTTACTTCTTCACGCTGGGGATACATACGCAGATGCTAAAGCATTACAGGATGTTTTTGGTATTGAGGTAGTGGCTGTAAAAGGTAATACTGATTTCTATTGTAATGCAGCATCAGAAACTACCATAATTATTGAGGATAAAAAAATATTTTTGACTCACGGACATAAGTATAATGTTAAATTTGGAATTGATAGATTATATTATAGAGCCTTAGAAACAAATTCAGATATTGTTGTTTTTGGACATAGTCATGTTCCTACACATGTAGAAGAAAATAATATGATATTTGTAAATCCAGGAAGTATATCTAGACCAAGGGGGGGCAGTAAACCTTCCTATGGATTAATTAATATATCTAAAAAAAATATAGATATAAAGATATGTAATCTATGAATTAATTTAACCCGCCAAGCTAGTTTGTATGGCGGGGATTTTAATATTCTCTTTTTGCCTAATGTATAAAAATCTATAAAATAGCAAATAATTATTTAGAAAAATATCAAAAAAATATTGACGAAGTATTATATATGTTGTATAATAATCTTCGGCAGCTATTCGGGGTGTAGCGCAGTTTGGTAGCGCATCTGGTTTGGGACCAGAGGGTCGCGGGTTCAAATCCTGCCACCCCGACCAATTTAGAAGTAAGAGGTTAGAAGTTGGAAGCTGGACTAGGGTTATATCTGAAGGGTTTAAAATGACTTAAAAGAATGACAAAAGTCCAACATCCAACATCCAACATCTTGCATCCATTACGCGGGTGTAGCTCAGTGGTAGAGCCCCGGCCTTCCAAGCCGGTTGCGAGGGTTCGATCCCCTTCACCCGCTCCAGAATTAACCCTTGTGCCCATAGCTCAGCTGGATAGAGCAACGGCCTTCTAAGCCGTGTGTCCGGGGTTCGAATCCCTGTGGGCACGCCACTAGTTGGAAGTTAGAGGCGAGAGGTTGGAAGTGAGAAAAAAGACTTTAGATAATGTATGTATAATAGATTATGAATAATGATATGGCGGCTGTCGTCAAGTGGTTAAGACACAGGATTGTGGCTCCTGTATGCGTGGGTTCGAATCCCATCAGCCGCCCCAATTAGATAAGCTTAAGAATAAGTTTAAGATTAAGAGGAGTTAGGATGCATATTCAGATGGCATAAAAGACAAAAAAGATAAGACCTAAATGCTAAATCTTAACCTTAATCTTGATTTTTAATACATTGGGGATTAGCCAAGTCGGTAAGGCAACGGACTTTGACTCCGTCATTCACAGGTTCGAGTCCTGTATCCCCAGCCACTTTAAGATTTAGATTAAGACTAAGAATTTAGGGATAGTTTTTGAGGTCTTTAAAAGACCAAAGAGAAATGACTGAAAATATTCTTAATCTTAAACTTAATCTTAACATGACCCATTAGCTCAGTCGGTAGAGCACCTGACTTTTAATCAGGGTGTCCCGCGTTCGAGTCGCGGATGGGTCACCAAAATAGAGGCAAGAGGTTAGAAGTGAGAAGTTGGAAAAACACAAAAGACTAGTTAGGGTTAGACCTTAGTTCTAACATCCAATCTCAAACATCTACCATCTAATCTTGCGGGTATGGCGGAATTGGCAGACGCGCTAGACTTAGGATCTAGTGTCTTGTACGTGGGGGTTCAAGTCCCTCTACCCGCACCACATAAAAAGGCTCTGAGAATAATTATGTTCTCAGGGTTTTTTATGTGTAATTTTTCTAGGTATTCTATAGATATTCCAGTAAAACAGTTAATTTATACATATCAAAAATCCCCAAAAGCTCTGGATATTTTGATATGTATAAATTAAGTTTTACTATGTAAATTTTATATAGAAATTTAAGTAAAGACTTTAATTTATACATGTCCAAAATGCCCAGAAGCATTGCATATTTGTACATGTATAAATTAAGTTTTACTATGTAAATTTTATATATTTGAAAAACCATTTAAAAATTTAGTAATTTCTAGGAATACTATATATAAAACATTGATAAAATATAATAAAATGTAGAGAATTATTTACATTTGTGAAAAGCTGAACCTAATAATATTTTTTATATATGATATATAGAATATAATTTAATAGTGATATGATAGGAGGAAAGTTATTGAAAATTAAAACTATGGGTTTCCCAAGAATGACAAGAAAAAAAGGAGAAAAAAGAGATTTTTTACCAGAATTATTTAAAAAGCTATCTAATTTCAAAGGCATTGATATACTTATTGAAGATGGTTATGGTAAAGGAATGGGATTAACTCATGAAGACTATTTAAATAAAAATTCAAATTTAAAGTTTACTACCCATGATGATATATATAAACAAGATTTAGTTATTGTACTTAGAGCACCAAATGAAGAAGATATAAAGATAATGAAAGAGGGATCAATTCTTATTTCCATGCTCCATTATGATACAAGGCCATTACGGAATGACTTATTAAAATCAAGGGGGATAATAAGTTATTCAATGGATTCCATGGTAGATGATGAAAATAATAGAATGGTGGTAAATTATTGGGGAACTTCTATGACAGGTGCTGCGGTAGCCTTTAATAAGCTCAAAGAAACAATGAAGTATTTTTATTCAGAAGGAAGAAGACCCATTAATGTAGCAATAATTGGTTTGGGTAAGGTAGGCATCAATGCTGCTAGAGCATTTAAAAGATTAAGTGATAAAACCTTTTACAATAAAAAAATTCCTGGTGTTATAATAAAAATACTTCCAAAAAGTATTACTATAAATACTGAGGCATTAAAATATATTCTTAAAGAAACAGATATATTAGTAGATGCAAGCAGAAGAAGTGACCCATCACAGATTATTGTACCTAATTCACTTATTTACTATATGCCAAAGCATTCAATAATATTAGATTTGACTGCTGATCCTTATAATGATGAAGTTGACCCTATACAGCAAAAAGCAGTTGAAGGCATACCTACAGGAACTTTAGAAAAGTATATGATTTATCCTGAGGATGATGTATATAAGACTATACCTGATAAAGTAGATACGACAAATAGACGAATTGTGGCAAGTTGTAATGCTTGGCCAGGGGTACATCCAAGGGAATCTATGTCTACATATGGTAAGCAAATATATCCGTTTTTGAAGATTTTATTAGAAAAAGATCCGTACTCTCTTGATATTAATAGTGAAAATCTCTATGAAAGAGCTTTAGTAAAGTCATCTTTACATTATTTTATGGAAAATTTGAAAAATTAATAGAGCCAATATAAAGTTATTCGTTTATTTAATTAATCGAGAAACTTGCATAATTAACATTAACAATTTTGAAATACAATATGTAGATTACTTTCCTGACTCTCTCTACTACATTTTGCACTCCAAAATTCTTCAAATATATTATGCAATTTCCTCAATTATTAAAATCCTGTATTATTTATCGAAAATAATACAGGGTTTATTAATTTGACCATAATATTGCTGTGATATTTAAAAATACTGGATTGGAAATAATAACCTTACTAAATAATTAAATTTTAGATAATAATATTAACAATAATTAAAAAATGGTATATGACAGTTATTTCAATAAACTAAGCCTGATGTAAAATAGTACCATGGTTTAATCTATTGATTTTTCCATTAATTTTTCTTATCATAGATATTGTCAACAAAAATTGATATATGCCGATTAAATTATTTGAATATTCAAGTGATTGAAATGGTATAAGTTATAGGTAGCTTTTAAAAAATTATTTAGTTTTAAATTTAAAGGGGCCCCTTAAAATTTACAAGAAAAAATACTTTTAGGGAGGAAAACGTTATGATAAAAAATAAGAAGTTCATAATGATTTTGTCAGCAATTATGGTTTTTGCCTTAGTTTTAAGTGCATGTGGCACAAAACCAGCTGAAGAAGGAGAACCAACTGGTGATAAAGCTGTGAAGGATACTTTGGTTATTGCTCAAGGAGCAGATGCTAAATCTCTTGATCCACATGCTACAAACGATCAACCATCTTCAAGAGTTAGTAAACAAATCTACAACACTTTAGTTGAATCAACAGTAGATATGGAGTTAGTACCTGGTTTAGCGGAAAGCTGGAATCAAGTAGATGAAACTACTTGGGAGTTCAATATAAGAAAAGGTGTTAAATTCCACAATGGTGAAGAGTTAAAAGCAAGCGATGTTAAATTCTCTATAGACAGAATGTTAGCATCTAAGAAAGTAGCTCACATAGTTGAGGCTATAGATTCTGTAGAAGTAATAGATGACTATAAGGTTATTATAAAAACAAAAGAGCCATTTGGACCACTTTTAGCTCACTTATCTCATACAGCAACTTCAATAGTAAATGA
Source organism: Paramaledivibacter caminithermalis DSM 15212 (assembly GCF_900142245.1). GTDB lineage: Bacteria > Bacillota > Clostridia > Peptostreptococcales > Caminicellaceae > Paramaledivibacter > Paramaledivibacter caminithermalis. The sequence continues at coordinate 57,870 of NZ_FRAG01000019.1, forward strand.
AAAGGCTGTAACTGAAGCTGGAGAAAACTATGGACAAAACCCAGTAGGAACTGGTCCATTTAAGTTTGTAAGCTGGGAAGCTGGTGACAAAATAACTTTAGAAAGATTTGATGATTACTATAAAGGACCTGCTAATGTTAAGACAGTTGTTTTCAGAAACATTACTGAAGGAACTAATAGAACAATCGGACTTGAAACTGGAGAATTAGATATAGCTTATGAAATTGAGCCAATCGATAAAGACAGAGTTGCTAACCATGAAAAATTACAATTAATTGAAGGACCTTCATTATCAATGGCTTACATTGGTATGAATAATCAAAAAGAACCATTTAACAATGAAAAAGTAAGAAAAGCTATCAACTATGCTATCAATGTTGATGATATAATTACTGCAGTATTAAATGGCGCTGGACAAAAAGCAAATTCACCTATAGGACCTAGAGTTTTTGCTCACAACGATGCTTTGAAGCCATATGAATATGATCCAGCAAAGGCTAAAGAGTTATTAAAAGAAGCTGGATATGAAAACGGATTTCAAACTACAATCTGGACTAACGATAATCCAGTTAGAATGCAAATCGCACAAATCGTACAAGCTCAATTAAAAGAAATTGGAATTGACGTAGCAATTGAACCGCTTGAGTGGGGTAGTTACTTAGAGAGAACTGCTAAAGGTGAGCATGATATGTTCATTCTTGGATGGGTTACTGTAACAGCTGACCCTGACTATGGTCTATACGCTTTATACCACAGCTCACAGCATGGTGGAGCGGGTAATAGAAACTTCTACACTAATGAAGAAGTAGATAAGCTTTTAGAAGAAGGAAGAACAGCTATAGATCCTGAAAAGAGAACAGAAGCTTATAAAAAAGCTCAAGAAATTATAGTAAATGATGCACCAGATGTATTATTATACTATGGAACACAAAACGTAGGAGCTCAAAAATCTGTTAAAGGATTTGAGTTGCATCCAGCAGGACACCATAGCGTTTACGGTGTAAGCTTTGAATAATATTAATCAGATTAATATATCTATGATAACTAAATAATAAGAGTAGGACCTTCTATGGTCCTACTTTTACGTTAGAGAAAAAAATTACAAAAAGTTCATGGCATATACAAAAACGTAATATTTACCGTAAAACCTGAAGGGAGGATAAAAATGCATAAGTATATATTTAGAAGGCTATTACTTCTTATACCAGTATTATTAGGCGTTACATTCATAGTTTTCACTATCATGTCATTTACACCTGGTGACCCAGCACAGCTAATGCTTGGAGAAAGTGCACCACCAGAAGCAGTTGAGCAGCTAAGAGCAGAAATGGGATTGGATGACCCTTTCATTGTACAATATTTAAGGTTTGTTGGTAATGCAATAAAGGGAGACTTTGGTAGATCATATACAACTAAGAGAGAGGTATTTTCAGAGATTTTTGCAAGATTCCCTAATACATTAATTCTAGCTGCAGTTGGTGTAGCTATAGCCGTTGCAATCGGTATACCAGTTGGGATCATTTCAGCTACTAGGCAGTACTCACTAATAGACAGTATAAGTATGATTGGAGCATTGCTTGGTGTATCCATGCCAAACTTCTGGTTAGGACTAATGCTTATTTTAGTATTTTCAGTTGGATTAGGATGGCTTCCATTTGCAGGATTTGAAAGCGCTAAAAGTATAATTTTACCAGCTATTACACTAGGTACAGGAGCAGCAGCGATTATTACTCGTATGACTCGTTCATCGATGCTTGAGGTTATTAGACAAGATTATATCAGAACTGCAAGAGCAAAGGGTGTTTCTGAGAAGAAGGTTGTTAACAAACATGCTCTTAAAAATGCACTTATTCCTGTTATCACAGTAGTTGGTCTACAGTTTGGCTATTTATTAGGTGGAGCGGTTCTAACAGAGACAGTTTTCTCATGGCCAGGAGTAGGTAGATTACTGGTTGAAGCTATTAGACAAAAAGATACACCTACAGTTTTAGCTTCAGTTGTTTTCATGGCTACAACATTTAGTTTTGTAAACCTACTAGTTGATATATTATATGCATATGTTGACCCAAGAATTAAGTCACAATACAGCAAGTAAATTGATTTGAAAAGGAGGTATAAAAATGACTTCAAATGTAGCTAAAGGCACTATGACTGTTGAAAAAAAGAAAAATAAAAAAAGAAGTCAATGGGCTGAAGTATGGAGAAGATTAAAGAAAAACAAAATGGCTATGTTAGGTTTAGCTATATTGACTATATTGGTATTGACTGCAATATTTGCAGATTTTATAGCTGATTATGATAACGTTGTTATAAAGCAGGATCTTGTGAATAAATTACAAGGGCCAAGTGCAGAGCACCCATTTGGTACAGACGAATTTGGTAGAGATATATTTGCTAGAATGATTCACGGAGCTAGAGTATCCCTTAGAGTTGGTATTTTAGCCGTTGGTATATCTATAATCATTGGTGGTACTTTAGGAGCTATAGCAGGATACTATGGTGGAAAGCTTGATAACGTAATAATGAGGGTTATGGATATATTCTTAGCTATCCCAAGTATACTTTTAGCAATAGCAATAGTATCAGCCTTAGGACCTAGTCTTATGAATCTGATGATTGCAATAGGTATTTCTTCAGTACCGTCTTATGCAAGGATAGTCAGGTCTTCAGTTCTTTCAATTAGAGACCAAGAATTTATTGAGGCAGCAAAGGCTATAGGAGCAAATGATTTGAGAATAATTTTAAAGCATATAATTCCAAACGCATTGGCACCAGTTATAGTACAAGGTACTTTAGGTGTTGCAGGTGCTATTCTTTCAACAGCTGGACTAAGCTTTATAGGGCTTGGTATTCAGCCGCCAGCACCAGAATGGGGTGCTATGCTGGCAACAGGTAGACCCTATTTAAGATATGCATGGCATGTAACTACTTTCCCAGGCCTTGCAATAATGATTACAATACTAGCCCTTAACCTTGTAGGTGATGGTTTAAGAGATGCGTTAGATCCAAGATTAAAGCAGTAATCTAGAAGGGAGTGACAAGTATGAGCAAAAAAGAGCTTTTAAAAATAGAAGATTTATCTATTTACTATATAACAGAGGATGGTACGGTAAAGGCAGTAAATGGTATAGATATAAAGTTAAATAAAGGAGAAACTTTAGGTTTGGTTGGAGAAACTGGTGCAGGTAAAACAACTACTGCACTTGGAATAATGAGATTAATTCCAAATCCTCCAGGTAAAATAATGAGCGGTAAAATTGAATTTGAGGGTAAGGATTTATTAAATATACCTGAAGAAGAAATGAGAATGATTAGAGGTAATAAAATCTCAATGATATTCCAAGATCCTATGACTTCTTTAAACCCTGTTATGACAGTTGGTGAGCAGATTGCTGAAGTTATAGAGATTCATCAGGACTTGAATAAACAAGAAGCTATGAAAAAAGCTGAAGAAATGCTTGAACTTGTTGGTATACCAGCAGCAAGGGTGAATGACTATCCACACCAATTCTCAGGTGGTATGAAGCAGAGGGTTGTGATAGCAATATCTCTTGCATGTAATCCACAGCTTCTTATTGCAGATGAACCGACAACTGCATTAGACGTTACAATACAAGCCCAAGTTCTTGATTTAATGAATAATCTTAAAGAAGAATTTAATACAGCTATGATTCTAATTACCCATGACTTGGGAGTTGTATCAGAGGTATGTGATAAAGTAGCTATTATGTATGCTGGTGAAATTGTCGAAGCTGCATCGCTTAAGCAGTTATTTGAAAATCCAAGACACCCTTATACCTTAGGTTTATTTGGATCTATTCCAAATCTTGATGAAGAGGTAGATAGATTAAAGCCTATAACAGGTTTAATGCCAGATCCAACTAATCTTCCAACAGGATGTAAATTCCATCCAAGATGTCCATATGGGACTGATATATGTGCAAAACAAGAACCAAAGGCTATTGAAATTGAAGATGGACATAAGGTTAAATGTTTAATATATGAAGGTCTTGTAGATGCGGAGGTGAAAAGATAATGGCTGATAAAATATTAGAAGTAAAAAATCTGAAAAAATATTTTAAAACTCCAAAGGGAATGCTTCACGCAGTAGATGGAGTGAACTTTTCCATCGAGAGAGGAAAAACTCTTGGAGTAGTTGGTGAGTCTGGTTGTGGTAAATCAACTACTGGTAGAGTTGTGCTAAGACTTTTGGAAGCTACAGATGGAGATATTATATTTGAAGGCAAAAATATTAGAATGTTTGATAAAAGACAATTAAGACAGCTCCGTAGAGAAATGCAAATAATCTTCCAAGACCCATTTGCATCCCTAAATCCAAGGATGACAGTTAGTGAAATTATAGCAGAGCCTTTGATAATACATGGACTAACTAAAAACAAAAAAGAACTTGATAAGAGAGTTTCAGAGCTAATGGAGATTGTTGGACTAGCTGACAGACTTGTAAATGCTTATCCACATGAACTCGATGGTGGTAGAAGACAAAGGATAGGTATTGCTAGAACTCTTTCATTAAACCCAAAATTTATTGTATGTGATGAGCCAGTATCTGCCCTAGACGTTTCTATTCAGGCTCAAGTTCTAAATCTAATGCAAGATTTACAGGAGGAGTTAGGACTTACTTATATGTTCATAACCCATGACTTATCAGTAGTTAAACACTTCTCTGATGAAATAGCAGTTATGTATCTTGGTCAGTTAGTTGAAAAAGCACCTGCTAGTGAACTGTTTAAAAATCCAGTTCATCCATATACAAAGGCGTTGCTTTCAGCTATTCCAGTACCAAGCTTAAAGAATAAAAAGGAAAGAATAATCCTTAAAGGTGAAATTACATCGCCTATAAATCCTGAGCCAGGATGTAGATTTGCTAAAAGATGTCCACATGCAGATAAGTGTACAAATGCAAATTCTCAGCCTGTATTAGAAAATATCGGAAATGAACATTATGTAGCATGTCATATGGTTAATAAGTTAATGTAATGAATAATGGGACAAGGTTGAAGTGCAGCCTCTGTCCCGTTATTTATTTATAGAAATCATTCAAACAAAACATTGAAACACTGGCGGTAGAATAATTAGTATAACGGGTTAACTTAGTATTAATATTTGCTTAATTTATATTTGTAATTTATAATGTAATTATATAATCAAAATCTTGTGACGATTTTTTTAAGAATGTATAGAATTGGAATATGATTAGATTAGAAAAAGTTAACAGTTTAGTGGAAGGGTGATATTATGTCAAGTGAATTGCTTTATCAAATACTTAATGAGTTGAAGACTATAAAATCTGATATTAGTGACTTGAAAACTGGACAATCTAAACTCGAAAAAGGTATGACTAACCTTGAAAAAGGACAAGCTAAACTTGAAAAATCTGTAGCAAATCTTGAAAAAGGACAACAAGAAATAAAGAAAGAAATAAGTTTTATGTGGGAAGATATTAAACGTCTTGATAATAGATTAACTAAACAAGAGCAGCAAACTTATTTATTGAAAAGACTCAAATGAAGAACACAAAAGCTTTTATATTCATTTTAACTTTATATATCTTTATTTATTGATTAATTTAAATAAATATGTTAAGATGTTTTATGTTAAGTTAAATAAAATATCTGCACCCATAGCTCAACGGATAGAGTGCCAGACTTCGAATCTGGGCGTTGGGGGTTCGAGTCCCTCTGGGTGCACCAGTCAAATCCATAATATTGTGGATTTTTCTTTGTTTTTGTTACTTTTATAGTTTAGATGTTTTTTTATAAATTGTGAATATTTATCTAAAGAAAGCATTATAAAATGTTGGAATTCATAATTAAGTTATCATATAAAGAATAGTTATTTTTGAAGGAATTTAGAGAAAAAAAAAGAAGTAATATGAATTAATAGATTAAGATTTATGGAGGGATAAATATGCGTGAATTACTAAAAAGATATGTAGATATAGCATCTTTTGTTAATGACTTTACAGAGGAAGATCTAGCGGTTGCAATAAGTGATAAAGAAAAGATAATAAAATGTGTTCCAGGCAAAAACGTAAAATTACGGGTATCAGAAGGACAATTACTAAATAGCGACTTAGCTTTATTTCAAGCACTTAAACAGAGGAAAAAGGTTACTGTTATGATACCAAAAGAAATACATGGGTTACCTATGACAGCAACTGCGTCGCCTATTATAGATGAAGATGGACAAATCATAGGGGCTATTGCTACTGTGAAAAATATAAGTGACAGAGAAGAACTCTATGATATTATCAAAACACTGGCAAAGTCCCTAAATCAAATGTCACAAACAACAGCACAAATATCTTCTAACGCCAATGAAATAGCAGTTTCGGGAGAAAAGATGATTTCTTATGTAAATAGTGCATTGATAAAGGCAAAGGAAACTGATCAAGTAGTACAATTTGTACAACAAATTGCAAAGCAAACAAATCTACTGGGTTTAAATGCAGCTATTGAAGCTGCTAGAGCGGGGGACGCTGGTAGAGGATTTCAGGTTGTAGCAGAGGAAATACGAAAGTTAGCAATTTCAAGCAATGAATCAGTAGAAAAGATTGGGGATGTATTAAAAGAAATTCGTCATAGTGTAAATCAAGTGCTTCAAATAGTAGAAAACAATGGAGCATTGACACAAGAACAAGCTTCAGGTACGGAAGAAATTACATCAGAGATAAATGAACTATCTAGATTAGCAGATAAATTAGATGAATTTGCCTATAAGCTATAATATTAAAAATTTTTGTATAGGAAATGAAACTTTTTTGTAAAAAATTTCATAGTTAAAATAAAGTGAAATAGAAGGCTAGAAGTAAAATTGAAACTATTACCAGTAAAATTTTAGAAGCAAGAATCAAGCCTGAATGTGATAATTATAATTCAGTCAAAAATATCTATAGAAAATACATAATTTATGCAAAATTATTGACTAAAATTGCATAGATAATGAAGAAAGCAACTTAAGATGAGTATGAAATACTATTTGATTAAATACTAATCTAAAAAAGGGTATAGTATCCCTAGGGACCACCATCAGTTACCTCAAATACTTGAAACACCTCAATTTCCTTAGCTTTATTATTAATGTTTATTTTGAGTTTTACTTTTTGTTTACCAATAAAAAGAGACTTGCTTTTGTGAATATCTACTTTTTCACCAATTTCCTCAGCAATAATTAACCATAGTTCTTTGCTCTCTTTGCATAGATTTCTTTTTATAATAAAATCAACATTTTTTCTTTACATATAGCTATATTATCTATTGCATCGTTACCACTGTCTAGCCTTAAAAGCAGAGGATTAGAAGTAATTGCTTTAGAGTATTTAATACTTTTTCTTAAAAACTCAGGTGTGTTTTTCTGACAATGCTGACTACCTTTTCTAAGCTCAGCATTTACACAGTAACCTTCCTCACCTAGATATGCAAATATAGGAGCATAGCCATCGAATTTTTTATATGTATAACTTACTCCTTCTTTTTTCGTATCTGAATTATCGAAAGGAGATACATCTACATCAATTGAAATGTAATAATCAATACACGGAGTTAGCTTAGCATTCATTGATTTAAGAAGTTTTGCAGATTCTTCTTTTATAATGGACTTAAATATTTCTGGAGCTAAATCCATTCTTTGTCTCAATCGTGAACAAGATGGAACTTTTTCTATATCAAGTGTCCCTTGAAAAAAGGGTCATCACGAAATTCTTCTATATATTGAAAATCATTTTTACCTTGGCATAAAAGACCTAAATAACTTCTTGCAATATCACTATTACTAATTCTTGTACCCTTTAGAATAGCTACAGGTATTTTATTAAGTCTTTCATTTAAATTTGTTTTATCTAAAAGCGCACCCGCAAGTGGTAATCCACCTATCGGCATTATTTCTTCATCAGATTGAACAAATATAAATTTTTGCATGTCCTTTACCCTTTGTATATTATTGTATTTTTATTATATCACCTATTGGGTGAAAGACTAAATACATTCAAAGTATTATATTTTCAATTTTTTCAGAGTTTTCGACTATTATTTATCACGGATTCAGGTGATAAATAAAATGCCAGATTATATTTACATAAATTGCAAAATGTGTTATTATTTTATTGTTATATTTAGCTGTTTTTAGTATTAACACTGAATAAAATATGGAAAGGAATTTAGAATATGAAGAAAATGTTTTATAAAGAAAAATTTATAAATTTTCGCAACAGAACAGTTAGTCTAGTTAATATTATATTTGCAATTACAATTTTAATTAGCTCTATTTATAAAGGTATATCATCTTGGTTTGTTGTATACTTTTTTTTATTCATACTTTTATTTAATCTTTTATATTTTGTTGTTAAAAAAAGGATATTTGAAAGTACATTATTTGGTTTTTTAATTTTTTTATTAATTTATTATATTTCAAAATGAGGTTTTCGATGATAATTCAAAACTGTAATTATGTATTAAAAGTCTGATTCATAAAAATTACTTAAAAATCACTTGGATAAGCTATTACATAATCAAATGTTGTTTTTGTGTATTTTACTGGAACTATGTCGCCTATAAAGAATGATTTATAAACATCATAATTTGCTGTTGCTCCAGCACTACTTCCATTGGAATCTACGTATTGCTCAAATGATAGATTTTCAGTACCTCCACCAACAGACATAGATTCTGTTCTAAAAGATGTTGAGTTTATTTTAGTGATTTTATTCTCTTTTATATTTACATCTATTCCGACAATAGCGATATACTCTATCGTATAGCCTTTTTCAAATTCTATTAATCTGTATTTTTCCTTTTCTTTATAATAATCACCATTAGCAGCAAGTAAAGATATGTCTCTATTTGAACTTAAAGTTTTAGATGAGATTACTTCTTCTTTTTCTTTCACTATTTTGAAATTTTTTTTCAACATTTGTTTGAACTCTTTAATACCAATTTGAGATATATAATTTTTGATTTTTTGTTTTTGAATATTATCGAGTTTTTCAAACTTTTCTAAATCTATTTCAATAGTATCGTTACCATTTAAAACAACTTTTATATCTTTTAAATTAACATCATCAACTAAAGAATTAGCATATACACTGCTTTGAGAAACCATCATACATATTAAGAATATAAGCAAAAGGTTTTTTTAAAACAAAGATATTTTTTTCATTTTAACGTCACTCCTTAAAAAAATTAAAATTTCATCGAAAACCTCATTAAAAAGAATAACATTCATAAATTAAAAAAAATGTAGAAAAAAGGAAAATGTATATACATTTAACAAATTCTTAAAGTAACTTACAATTACGAATATTCAAAAAAACCAAAGTATTCCGAAATATTCTTAAACAATATCCTAAATTTATATTTACAATCACTAGTGTTGCATAAAAAATAAAAACAAAAGTCAAGGAAAAAAAACAGAAATTTAGGGATTTTTTTGCCAGATAAAATATGATAAGATAAGTGAAAAGGTAGTCCTTGTTCAAATTTTCTAATGAAAGGACAGAAAGAAAAAATGAACAAGGATAAAAAAACAACACTTGATTTTATCATAAATCTCTTAAAAAAATCTTTAAAAATTTTAAAAATTTTGGGTATAGATAAATATGTTAAGAAATTTACTGTTTCTAAATGTATTGCTCTTATGATATATGCACAAATAGAAGAACTTGAATCACTTAGAG
>NZ_FRAG01000020.1 GCF_900142245.1 Paramaledivibacter caminithermalis DSM 15212
AATCTGGAAGAAAGACTACTTTTAGAATGAGTAGTAGTTATCCTTATAAAGACAAATTTCAAATAATTATGAAAAACATTGATAATATTACTTTTGCATAATTTATAAAATCAAATTTGAAAACCTTAAAGCAATAACCAAGGGATTAGTTTGCTCTTTTTTAGGTTACAACATAAGATTTTGAGTTGGTATCTTATTAAAATTATAATCTTTGGTTCTATTGTTAATGAAACCAGAACTTCAGATATAAGATTTTACCTTTTAACATTAATTTTCATCATAATTCATTGAGTTATGAATAATTCAGGTAAATTTTAATATATTTTTTTGTTTGTATAATTTTCTCTTATTTGAACTTTACCATCATAATGACTATAATTTGAAAACCCATGAAACTTTTTACGTCTCATGGGTTGAATCATTCCATTCATTCCTTTAAGCTAACCTTACTCTCCAAGATACGCTTTTTGAACCTCATCATTATTAAGAAGTTCCATACCTTTACCTTCAAGGACTATAGAACCAGTTTCAAGTACATATCCATAATGAGCTACCTCTAAAGCTGCCTTTGCATTTTGTTCTATTAATAATATAGTAACTCCTTCTTTATGAATTTCACTTATTATTTCAAATATTTCCTTTACAATTAATGGTGCTAATCCTAATGATGGTTCATCCATCATTAATAGCTTAGGCTTTGTCATAAGTGCTCTTCCTACTGCAAGCATTTGCTGTTCTCCTCCAGACATTGTTCCTGCCTTTTGCCATATTCTCTCCTTTAATCTTGGAAAAAGTTCATAAACCCACTTCATGTCTTTTTTAACTGCATTTTTATCCTTCCTAATGTAAGCACCTAGAATTAGGTTTTCTTCAACGGTAAGATTTGGAAAAACTCTTCTTCCTTCTGGCACCATGACTAGTCCATCAGAAACAATATCCTTCGTTTTTCTATTTGTAATATCCTTATCATTATATATTATTTTTCCACTAGAGCTTTTTACTAACCCTATTGTACTTCTAAGGGTTGTACTTTTTCCTGCTCCATTAGCACCTATCAAAGTAACTATTTTATTTTCAGGTACGTCTATATTTATTCCCTTTAAAGCATGGATTCCACCATAGTGTACATTTAAGTCTCTAATTTTTAACATTATTCCACCCCTAAATAAGCTTCTATAACCTTAGGATTATTTTGTATCTCAACAGGTGTTCCTTCTGCTATCATTATGCCATAATCAAGTACATAAATTCTTTCACATACTCCCATAACAACTTGCATATGATGTTCGATCATTAATATTGTAAGATTAAACTTATCTCTAATTTTTCTGATAAACTCCATAAGTTCCATAGATTCCTGAGGATTCATACCTGCTGCAGGTTCATCTAATATGAGGAGTTTAGGGTCTGTTGCAAGAGCCCTAGCTATTTCTAATCTTCTTTGCTTTCCGTATGGTAATGAGGAGGATTTTTCATGCATAACTTCCTCAAGCCCTACGTCCTTTAATAGTGAAATAGATTTCTCCTTAATTTTCTTTTCTTTTTTTCTATAGTCTGGAGTTTTTATTACTGCAGAAAATAAATTTGAATCTAATCTCATATGATTTGCAATCAAAACATTATCCAGCACCGAAAGCTCCTTAAATAATCTTATATTTTGAAAGGTTCTGGCAATACCTAGCTTAGTTATTTCATGGGTTTTTATCCCTGTTATATCTTTATCCTCAAAAAATATTCTCCCTTCTGTTGGAACATAAACCCCTGTTATCATATTAAAGCATGTGGTCTTTCCTGCACCATTAGGTCCTATTAATCCTATAATTTCATTTTTATCTATCTTCATATCTAATTTGGAAACAGCTGTAATTCCACCAAATCGCATGGTTATTTTATCTGTCTTTAGAATAGTCACATTTTCACTTCCTTTGATTAAGGTTATTCATTATTTATGACTTTTATTTTTATAATTGGGATATATAGATTTCCCATAGTAAAACTTAATTTATATATACATCAAAATTCACATAGTTTTTTTATTTGTATAAATTAATTACTGGAATATCTATATAAAATAAACTAATAAACCTAAATTTTAAGGTTTTTGAAGGAATAAAAATATAGCAAATCTATTATATTTTTTGTATTTTCTTTTTTCTATTTATTATCCAGTCCCAGTTAAATTCATTTGTACCCATAAGACCTCTTTGATAAAAAAGTATAACTATCATAAGTAATGCTGAAAATACAACCATACGCATTCCTGGTATACCCTTTACAATATATCCGCCTATTTGCATATCTGCATCTAGTATTCTTAGTGCTTCCATAGATATAGTAACAACTATGGCGGAAATTACACTACCTGTAATACTTCCTATACCGCCAAGCACAACTATAAGAACTATATTAAAGGTTAATAAAAACCTAAACATAAGCGGATCTATAGTACCCATTAAATGTCCTAGTAATGCTCCTCCAATGCCTGCAAAAAATGAACCTATAACAAAGGCAATCATCTTATGTTTAAAAAGATTTATTCCCATAGCTTCAGCAGCTATTTCATCCTCTCTTATAGCCTTAAATGCCTTACCATAACTACTATTTATAAGAAGAACCATAAATATAATAGTAAACAGTGCAATTCCCCATGTCCATATTACTATCTCCCAAGATTGTCCTGTTATTCCTATTGTAGGTAAACCCTTGATACCTAGTGGCCCATTTGTAATTCTTTGAGTGTTTGTAAACACAACCCTTATTATCTCACTAAACCCTAATGTAGCAATGGCTAAATAGTCATCCCTGAGTCTAAGTACAGGAGCTCCTATTAAAGCTCCTGCTATTGCAGCCATAATACCACCTATTATTAATGCCGTTGGAAATGGAAGCTGTACATTTTTCAGCCATGGAACTATGGGTTCTAAGAAAAAATTCATTTCCTTTGTTTCAGGAGACATAGTAAGAAGTGCACATGTATAAGCTCCTACTGCCATAAATCCTGCATGCCCTAAAGAAAATAATCCAACAAATCCATTTATAAGATTAAGACTTAGAGCTAATATTACATAAATACCACATAAATTAAAAATTCTCATCTTATATGATCCAAGAGTTATATTCAGTACAAGTAAAAGTAATATAAATCCTATAATCGAAATTAGGGTTAAAATATTATTTTTTTTCATATTCTACACCTTCTCCACTGTATTTTGTCCCATTAAACCAGAAGGTTTAACTAGTAGTATTATTATTAAAAGGACAAATGCAAAGGCATCTCTATATCCTGATAATGCAGGTGAGAGTGCAACTATCATTATTTCACCTAATCCTAATATAAATCCTCCTATAACAGCTCCTCGGATATTACCTATTCCTCCAACTACGGCAGCTATAAAGCATTTAAGTCCTGGCATAAGTCCCATAAGAGGTATTAACTGCGGATACTTCAATCCCCACATTATACCACCAATTGCTGCAAGGGCTGATCCTGTTCCAAATGTAAAGGCTATTATAGAGTTTACATCTATTCCCATAAGCCTAGCTGCTTCATAATCCTTTGAAACCGCTCTCATTGCCATTCCTACCTTTGTATGATTAACTATATAATTTAATAAACATAGTGCTATTGCAGTTATAACAGGAATTATTAACGAAACACTTACAATAGAAACCCCACCAATATTTAATATCTTTGAAAAAATAGGTTCTATTGGAAAGGCTTTTGGACGACCTCCAAATATTACTATAGCTAGATTCTCAATAAGAAAGGATGCACCTATTGCAGATATCATTACCGATATTCTTGGAGAATTTCTAAGGGGTCTGTAGGCACATTTTTCTAAAATAATACCGAATATACAGGTTAGAATAATTGCTATTAGAAATGATGCCCACCATGGAAGCATAAATGATGTCATAGCATAAAAGGCTATATAAGTTCCTAACATAAAAACATCGCCATGGGCAAAATTTATTAGTCTTAAAATTCCATATACCATCGTATAGCCTATGGCTAAAAGTGCATATAAACTGCCAAGAGAAATCCCATTGACTAAATGCTGTAACATAATACTAAAGCTCATATTATTTCCCCCATATCATATTTATACTACAATATTTATTATTTTTGTTTAAATATTCCATTATTAATTAACAACAATGTAGACTCCCCTATGGGAAGTCTACATATTTATTTTTAAAACTAAAATCTATATTTCATAATATTTATTTTTTCACTGGTTCCACAGTTGTAAGATAAGTAAATTTTCCATCCTTAACTGTCTTGATTACTGCCGATTTAATAGCATCACCATTTTCATCAAGAGTAACTACACCAGCTGCTCCTGGAAAATCCTTAGTTTTAGCAAGAGCATCTCTTATAGCTGTAGGATCAGTACTATTAGCCTTCTTGATTGCATCAATAGCTAATAAATATGCATCAAATGCTAAGGCAGTAACTGCTGCAGGCTCTTTATTATACTTTTGCTTATAAGCATCTAAAAATTTTGTAGTATTATCAGTAAGCTTAGCATTAGCATCAAAGAATGTTGAGAATACAACTCCTTCTGCTGCTTCTCCAGCAATTTCTATGAATTCTGGAGTTTCCCATGTATCTCCACCAAGTATTGGAAGATCAAGTCCTAGCTCTTTTGCTTGCTTTGTAACAAGTGCTGATTCAGTAAAGTTACCTGGTGCAAATATAGCCTCTGCTCCTGATTCCTTAATACTTGTTAGCTGAGCAGTAAAGTCTTGGTCTCCTGTATTATAGAAAGCCTTATATACTACTGAATTTTCATCACCTGTTAATTCTTTAAATGTATCTTCAAAGAATTTAGCTAACCCAACTGCGTAATCATTTGTTTTTTCAATAATGAAAGCCACTTTTTTTGCTCCAACTTCATTATACGCATAGTTTGCCATAACATTTCCTTGAAATGGGTCTATAAAGCATACTCTAAAGTAATAATCATTTCCTTTTGTAACCAATGGATTTGTACATGAAGTTCCAATTGCAGCTACTTTTCTATCTGATTTCTTAATAACTTCACCAGCTGAAATTGAAAAACCACTTCCCCAACTACCTATTATAAGGGATACTTTTTCTTGATCTATTAGCTTTGTTGCAGCATTGGCAGCTTCAACCTTATCAGATTTATTATCTACAAAAACCAACTTAACTTTTTTCCCTAAAACCTCAGGATATAATTCATTTGCTAATTCAAGACCTTCTTTCTCTAAAGCCCCACCTGCTGCATTTGCACCTGTTAGAGGTTCAAATACACCAATCTTAATAACATCCTCCTGTTGTGATGCATTAGCTTCGTCTGTAGGCGCATCCGCTTTTTGAACACAGCCAGCCGTAAATACTATAACAAGCATTACTACAACTAAAAAAAGTGATAATTTTCTCATTTTACTAATTCCCCCTCATTAAATTTAAAAATAATTTTTAAAAACAAATACAAACTCCCTTTAAAACGTCCTTGAAAAAATTAAAGCTTTAAATATGTTTTTATACTTTAAAGCTTTAGTTATATAAATATTTTAATTTTATGTAACAATTTTGTCAACAGGAATGTATTTATTTCATATACAAATGTTTTTATTAATAAAACATCTCTATTTTCATTTAGATATTATCATTTCATATAGAATAGGCTTTTTTAAAATTTTTTCTATAGTTTTCATACCATATACAGGTATATTTTCATCATTAATGCAATCAACTACAATTTTGAATTTTCTGTATTTAATAATTATCATATTAAACTCATATTCTACAAACAATAATACTTGTATATTATTGATATTTAATATATTATAAACATTAATATATAGGAATTTAAGTAAAGACTTTAATTTATACATGTCAAAAACACCAAGAAACGTTGCGTATTTATATCTGTATAAATTAAGTTTTTCTATGTAAATCCTATATTATTATTAAATAACTTATATTTTTTGATGGAGGTATAACAATGAAAAGAGTTTTTTCTGGTGTTCAACCAACATCTCAAATCCATATAGGAAATTATATAGGTGCTATCAAAAGGTTTGTTGAGTTGCAAAATGATATGGATTGTTTCTTTTGTATAGTAGATTTACATTCAATTACTATTCCTAAAAATCCTAAAGAATTATATGAGAACTCATTACAGCTTGCAGCACTTTATATGGCCGTTGGTTTAGACCCAACTAAAGTTACTTTATTTCTTCAATCCCATGTTCCTGCTCATTCTGAACTTGCGTGGCTTTTACAATGTAATACATATATTGGGGAATTAAATAGAATGACTCAGTTTAAGGAAAAAAGCCAAGGTAAGGAAATTGTTACTACTGGTTTATATACTTATCCTGTACTTATGGCAGCTGATATATTACTTTATGATACAAATTATGTACCAGTTGGCAATGATCAAAAACAACATCTCGAATTATGCCGAGATATTGCCATAAGATTTAATAAAAAATATGGAGATACTTTTGTAATACCAGAACCTTTAATTGCTAAATTTGGAGCAAGGATAATGTCCCTTGATGATGCTAAAAAAAAGATGAGTAAAAGTAATGAAAATAAACATAGCAAGATAAACCTTCTTGACTCCCCTTCTAAAATCAAAAAAAGCATTATGAAGGCAGTTACAGATAGTGAAAGCGAAGTAAGATATGATGAAGAAAATAAACCTGGAGTTAGTAATCTAATGACTATTTATAATATCCTTGGTGGATTATCTTTAGAAGATATTGAAAATAAATATAAAGGAATGGGTTATGGTGCCTTTAAAAAGGATTTAGTAGAAGTTGTTGTATCTGCTTTAGAACCTATTCAAATAAGATATGAAGAAATCTTAAAATCTGGTGAAGTAGAAAAAGTTCTTAAAGAAGGAGCTGAAAGAGCACAGGAAGTATCTAATAAGGTTCTAGATAGAGTAAAGAGAAAAATGGGCTTTATAATGTTTTAAAAATAATATATTAAAATTGGGATAAAAAATGAAAAAATCTTCCATTTAATTAATCAATGGAAGATTTTTTATAATTCATTTAATTTTTTTAATTCACTTCTAAATTTATTAATAATTCTTTTTTCCATTCTTGAAACTGTCATTTGAGAAACTCCTAAATCTGCTGCCACCTCAACTTGAGTCTTATCATTTAAAAATCTACTGTGAACTATCTTAATTTCGACCTCATTAAGTTTTTTCATGCAATTTTGTAAAAAGTCTCTATTTTCAACAGAAAGAAAGTTTTTATCATCTTCACCTATAATATCTTTAAGCTGAACTTCTTTATCGTCGCTACTATTCTCATAACTTACATCAAGGGATTTAGGTGTATATACATAACCAGCTTCCATAGCTTCTAAAACTTCTTCTTCTGTGACTTTTAAATAATCAGCTATATCCTTTACCTTAGGTACCCTTTGTAAACTTTGTTGAAGTTTTAATTTAACATCATTAACCTTTTTTGATAACTCTTGAATTCTTCTTGGAACCCTTATAGCCCATCCCTTATCTCTAAAATATTTTTTTATTTCTCCTATTATGGTTGGTGTTGCAAAGCTTGAAAACTCAAAACCCCTATCTATATCAAATCTCTCTATAGCATAAATCAATCCTAGGGACGCAACTTGATAAATATCTTCATAATCAATTCCTTTATTCACATATTTTTTTGATAGAATCTCTGGAATATATAGGTATCTATTAGCAAGTTCATTTCTAATTTTTATATCTTTTGTATCTCTATATATACTAAATAGTTCTTTATTATCTAATTCATCTAAAGCTTTTACATTATATTCTTTGGCATTATTTATAGCACTTGCCATATATTATCATCCCCTTAATTATATGCTTTATCTTTTTCATTTAAGAATTTTATCATCCTTATAAAAGTTCCTTTTCCTGGGGAAGATTTAACTTCGACATTATCCATTAAAGATTTAATTATAAATATTCCAAGTCCACTTTCCTTTGGGTTACAAATATCTGGATGGGGATATTTATCTACATTAAAGCCCTTACCTTCATCTTCTATTTCTATAATAAATTTTTCTTCACTTATAATGAATTCTACTTTAAAAATATTACTATCGCATCCATGTAAAACAGCATTATTACAAGCCTCTCCTACTGCAACCTTTATATCCTCTATGTCTTCAATATTAAAACCTATTTTATTTGCTATAACTGATGAAGTCATTCTTACAATACTTACATACTCTGGTTTACTAGGTAACGACATGCATATATTTTCTTTTTTTGAATCTTCGCTCTTATTTGCACATTTAGTAGTCATAGAAATATTTCACCTTCCTAACTATAGATATGAATCTCTAATACTTGATATCATATTTAAAGAAAACCTTAATATTTTCTTTAAGTTTAAAATTAATTACAGGGATAGAACTATTTAAACATTACTTAATGATGAAAATTTTATCTAAACCAGTAATTTTAAAAAGCTTAGATATATTTGGCTTTGGATTAATAATAATGATATCCTTATCAATACTTTTTAATCTTTTTAGTATACCTATTAAAACCCCTAGTCCAGTACTATCTATATAATCTAATTCTTTACAATCTAATTTTATATCAATTTCTTTTTCCTCTAACAATTTTATTAATATCTCTTTTAAACTATTTGCAGTAGAGATATCTATTTCACCTATCAACTTAACTTCCCACAGATTTTTTTCACTATCAAAAGCCTTATTAATATTTAATGACACAAAAAAACCTCCTCATAACACTATTTTAAATTTACCCAATCTATTTCTTTATAAACATTTCCTTTGCTTTTCTTTAAATAATAATAACATAAAATCATATTTTATCAAAATATTTAACTTTAATGATATGGTTATTTAAATAGCTATTTCCATATTAGGTTTATTATAAAAATTTAATTATTTTCATATCTTTTTTACCATTATTTACTGTATAATTTAATTATATTAATTTTCTGAATTATTTTTTATATAGGATTTACATAGTAAAATTTAATTTATACATGTACAAATACGCAGGATTTCTGAGCGTTTTTATGATAAATTAAAGTCTTTAATTAAATTCCTATAGTAACGATTATTTAATAAAGCAACTTTTTTAAAAGGAGGATATATATGTATAAATTTTATAAAAATTGGAAATTGGTATTTTTGTTTACACTCTTAATTCTTTTTTTATTGTACTTCGGAGTAGTTTGCAAAGCTGAATTAGAATTGCCTTCAAATGAATGGAGTAGAGCTTTATCAATATCTAAATTTAAAGTTGAAAAAATACATGATCTTATGTCTAATAATATATTTCCAATACCAATTCCATATAATAATTCTTTCATTACTTTATGGTATGAGGATAATACAATTAAATATTCTATAACTGATATTAACGGAACAGTTGCTTTAAAGAATAAATTAAGCTTATCTGTAAAGCCTGTGAAAAAAATTAGAGGTTTACTTAATGATGATATTATTTCCTTATACATCCTAGAAGATAAAAAATTGAAAAAATATGATTTTAACTTTAAGACTAAACAAATTATATCAAGTAGAACTATTGCACATACTATTAAAGACTTCATTGTACATGAGGATTTACTCATTTATTCTGATTATAATTCTTTAAACTTAATGGATAAAACAAATTATGTAAAGCGTATAAATGATATGGATGTTGATAGGTTCGAAGCAATAAAAGATACAAATGCTCCTTTGTATCATATAGCTTTATATGAGAAAACTAAAACTGGTGAGAATTTCCTTAATTATATAACCTATGATTTAAATAGTAAAAATTTAAGCAAATATAAACTAACATCTATTGCAAGCTCCGTTAAACAATCTTTAGAACGTGTTGATATTGGCATTGTTAATGATGAAATTAATATATTAGCATCTGTAATAGATAATAGATTTGGAAATAGTTCTTTATACAACTTTAAATTTAAGAAAAATAATATTTCAAGTTTGTCTAAAAATATATTAAATATAAAAGCATCAAATCCATTTCCTAAAATATTAAAATCTAAAAAAGATGAACTCACTTTTTTAGCATCGGTAAATATAACTAAGGGTAAGGATACTGAAACTGTTAACATCATTAAATATACTATAAATCAAAATAATAATATTAAAAGCAAAAAATTATTAACTAAAACAAACTCAATATCATTAAATCCTTATTATTTTAATTTACATGACAATGACTATTTAGTATGGACAGATATTAACGGAAAGAATAAGAATATTTTTTTGTCTAGTAACAATAATAATATAATTGCAGCAACAAAAAAAATAAAAATCAGTGAAATATTTGATATTTTCATGTCTACTACTACCAGTTTAATACCTAGTATTTTTATGTCTTTAATATCCATCATGAATATTTTTGTGCCAATTATATTGTTTATTTTCTTAGTTTCAGTTATAAAAATTCAATTGATTGAAAGTTATTCTACTAATATGTTTATTATCATTTTTATTCTGCATTCAATTTTAAAGATAATTTATTCCAATAAATTATTTTTAAATAACCATGATCTTCATATATTCTTACCTATATTCCTAAAAAACCCTTTGTTTTTATATTCTTTATTAATCCTATTGACTTTAATTTCTTTATATTGTCTTAAAATATTCTTGGAAAATAGTAATTATAAAAGACATCTAGTCAAAACATATTGCTTTTTTGCTTTTATAGATCTTTCTATATATACCTTTTTAACCATTCCTTATATATATTCATATCTACTCTTTACATATAAAATAAGTATAAACTAATATCAAAAAATACAAGTGAGGTATACAGGAGTATACCTCACTTTTTCTTTAATCTCATTCTTCTATATCATCAGATACCTTTGCTATAGAAGCTAAACTATCATTTTCCTTAATCCGCATTAATCTAACTCCCCTAGTATTTCTACCAAATCTTGATATACCTTTAACTTCTAATCTTATTACTATGCCTGAAGTATTTATAAGCATCACTTCGTCATTATCGCTAACTACTTTAGCACCTACCAATTTTCCTGTTTTTTCACTTATATTGTAGGTTTTTATACCTTTTCCACCCCTTGATTGAATTCTATATTCTTCTAAAGAGGTTCTCTTTCCATAGCCATTTTCACTAACTACTAATAAATCAGTACCTTCTTCTATTAACCCCATATCTACAACATAATCATTTTTATCAAGGTTTATGGCTTTAACCCCCATTGCACTTCTTCCCATATTTCTGACATCATTTTCATTAAATCTAATTGACATACCCTCTACTGTTACTAGAATTAATTCTCTTTTCCCATCGGTTAATTTAACACTTATAAGCTCATCTTCATCCTTTAAACTTATAGCAATTAATCCTGTTTTTCTTAATGTATCAAACTGTGATAATTCACTTTTCTTTATCATTCCTTTTTTAGTAGCCATAACTAAATAACCATCTTCTGTAAATTCTTTAATAGGAATTACAGCTGTAATTTTTTCATTAGGTTCTAGATACAATATGTTAACTATATTAGTACCCTTTGCCTGTCTTTTTGCCTCAGGTATTTCGTAGGCTTTTATTTTATGAACCTTTCCGTGATTGGTAAAAAATAATATATAGTTATGGGTAGATGTAGTAAATATAGTTTCAACAAAGTCTTCTTCTCTTGTAGAAAGTCCCGATATCCCTTTGCCACCCCTTTTTTGGCTTGTATAGGTTGTAGCAGGAACTCTCTTAATATACCCCATGTGAGTTAAAGTTATAAATACTTCTTCTTCATCTATTAAATCTTCTATATCAATTTCATCTTCCTTAGCAGATATTTTGGTTCTTCTTTTATCATTATATTTTTCTTTTATTTCTATTAATTCTTCTTTTATTATATTCATTAAAAGTCTTTCATTGGCAAGTATTTCCCTAAGTCTAGTTATTGTTTTAATTAATTCTTCATATTCTTCCTCTATTTTTTCCCTTTCAAGACCCGTTAGCTTTTGAAGTCTCATGTCCAATATGGCCTGAGCTTGTATATCCGTAAGGTTAAAGTTCTTCATTAACCCTTCCTTAGCTTCTGCTACATTTTTAGAACTTCTTATTAAGTTTATAATAGCATCTATATTATCTAGTGCTATTTTTAATCCTTCTAAGATATGGGCTCTAGCTTCAGCCTTATTTAAATCAAATTGTGTTCTTCTAGTTACTACTTCTTTTTGATGATCTAAATAGTACCTTAACATTTCATAAAGGTTTAAAACCTTAGGTTGTCCATCTACAAGGGCAATCATGATAATACTAAAGGTAGTTTGCATCTGAGAATGCTTATATAATTTATTTAATACTACATTGGCATTAGTATCCTTTTTAAGTTCTATAACTATTCTAATACCATTTCTATCACTTTCATCTCTAATATCAGTTATTCCTTCTATTTTTTTATTTCTAACAAGATTAGCAATTCCTTCAATCATTTTTGCTTTATTTACTTGATAAGGGATTTCTTTAACTATAATGGCACTTTTTCCTTTGCCTATATCCTCGATTTCAACATTTGACCTTACGGTTACTCTACCCTTGCCTTTTCTATAGGCCTCCTTTATAGCCTCCTTACCCATTATAATAGCACCAGTAGGAAAATCAGGACCTTTTATAGTTTTAATTATATCTTCAATATCAGTATCAGGGTCATCAATCATTTTAACAGCCCCATCTATAATTTCTCCTAAGTTATGTGGTGGTATAGATGTTGCCATACCTACTGCTATACCACTTGAACCATTAACAAGAAGATTAGGATACCTACTAGGAAGTACTGTAGGCTCCTTCAAGGTTTCATCAAAGTTAGGTATATAATCTACAGTCTCTTTATCTATATCTCTAAGCATCTCTACAGAAAGCTTAGTAAGCTTTGCTTCTGTATACCTCATTGCAGCAGCTCCATCACCATCAATAGAACCGAAGTTACCATGTCCATTTACAAGCATATATCTCGTGGAAAAATCTTGAGCAAGTCTTACCATAGCATCATATACTGCAGTATCTCCATGGGGATGATACTTACCTAAAACATCCCCAACAATACGTGCTGACTTTCTATGGGGTTTATCTGGAGATAATCCTAATTCATTCATTGCATATAGAATTCTTCGATGAACAGGTTTAAGTCCATCCCTTACATCAGGAAGGGCTCTTCCTACTATTACACTCATAGCATAATCTATATAGGATTTTTTCATTTCATCAGCTATATCTATATGAATAATATTTTGTTTATTTTCTTCCACTTTCAACCCTCCCTTTATATATCTAAATTACTTACATATTTTGCATTTGCTTCTATAAATTCTCTACGTGGTGCAACCTTATCTCCCATTAATGTTGTAAATATTTCATCAGCTAAAATTGCATCATCTATATTTACTCTGATTATGGTCCTCTTTTCAGGATCCATAGTTGTTTCCCAAAGCTGTTCAGGATTCATCTCTCCAAGTCCCTTATATCTTTGAAGTGATATTCCTTTTCTTCCTATTTTATTTAATAGTTCATTTAATTCCTTATCTGAATAAACATAATATTCAGCTTTTCCTTTTTTTATCTTATAAAGAGGCGGCTGTGCTATATATACATAACCTTCCTCTATAAGTGGTCTCATATATCTAAAAAAGAAGGTTAAAAGTAAAGTTCTGATATGAGCACCATCAACATCTGCATCGGTCATTATAACTACTTTATGATATCTTAATTTACTTATATCAAATTCATCGCCTATACCACATCCAAAGGCCGTTATCATAGCCCTTATTTCATTGTAATTTAATATTTTAGCTAGATTTGCCTTTTCAACATTCATTATCTTACCTCTTAACGGTAATATAGCTTGAATATTCCTGTTCCTTCCTTGCTTTGCAGAACCTCCTGCAGAATCACCCTCTACAAGAAATACTTCACATTTAGCTGGATCCCTTTCTGAACAATCTGCTAGTTTACCTGGAAGTGTTAAATTATCTAAAGCACCTTTTCTCCTTGTAAGCTCTCTAGCTTTTCTAGCCGCTTCTCTAGCCTTGGCTGACCTAATACATTTATCAATAATGATCTTTGCATCTGAAGGATTTTCTTCTAAAAAGGCCCCAATAGTCTCTGAAGATATTGCTTCAGCAATACCCCTTATTTCACTGTTTCCAAGCTTTGTTTTAGTCTGTCCTTCAAATTGAGGCTCTGATAGCTTAACAGAAATTACTGCTGTTATCCCTTCCCTTATATCTTCACCCTGAAGATTACTATCCTTTTCTTTTAAATGACCATTTTTTCTTGCATAATCATTAACAACCCTTGTAAGGGCACTTTTAAAACCACTTAGGTGAGTACCACCCTCATGAGTATTGATGTTGTTTGCAAAGGTAAATATATTTTCTGAGTATCCATTTGTGTATTGAAGGGCTATTTCTACTACAGCCCCATCCTTGTGTCCTTCGTTATACAAAATATTTTTATGGATAGAATCTCTATTTTTATTTAAATGTTTTACAAACTCCTTAATTCCACCTTCATAACAAAACTGTGATATTTTTTCTTTCTCTGGTCTTTTATCTTCTAAAATTATTCTTATTCCTTTATTTAGAAAAGCAAGTTCTCTAAGCCTATGCTCTAGTGTTTTAAATTCAAATACTGTACTCTCAAATATTTCTTTATCAGGCTTAAATATACTCTTTGTTCCTGTTTCATCTGATTCACCTATAACCTCAAGCTTAGTTACAGTTTTACCTCTTTCATATCTTTGTTTATATATTTTTCCATCTCTCTTGACTTCTACTTCAAACCACTCAGATAAAGCATTTACAACGGATGCTCCAACACCATGAAGTCCACCAGAAACCTTATAGCCTCCGCCTCCAAACTTTCCACCAGCATGGAGTACTGTATGAATAACTTCTACTGCTGGTTTATTCATTTTAGGATGAAGATCAACTGGCATTCCTCTACCATCATCGGATACACTAATCGAATTATCTTCGTTTATAATAACTTTAATATTCTTGCAATAACCTGCCAAAGCTTCATCTATACTATTATCAACTATTTCTTCTACTAAATGATGTAGTCCCTTTGGTCCAGTACTGCCTATATACATTCCAGGCCTTTTCCTTACAGGTTCTAACCCTTCGAGGACCTGAATTTGTTCGGCTGTATATTGCCCATTAATTTTTTCAGCCATTTGTTTCCCTCCTGACTATATGTAGGATTTACATAGTAAAACTTAATTCATACATATACAGATACCTAGTGTTTCTAGGCGTTCTGGACGTGTATAAATCAAAGTCTTTACTTAAAATCCCTATAAAGTTAAAAATTTCTTTATTTTTCACGATATTTAATAACATTACCTTTAGATATCTTAAAAATACTTCCTTCCTTAACAAGAGGAGCCATCAGCTCAGGTATTTCTGTAATGGTTATAAAAGTTTGAACATTTTTTAAACTCTTTATTAAGAATTTTTGCCTATTTATATCTAATTCAGACATTACATCATCAAGTAAAAGAATAGGATATTCTCCAATTTCACCTTTGATTATCTCTATTTCAGATAATTTAAGGGATAATGCAGCTGTTCTTTGCTGACCTTGTGACCCAAATATTCTTATATCAGCATCATCAATATAGATACCCAAATCATCTTTATGGGGACCTATAGTTGTAAAACCTCTTTTTATATCATTCTCAATTTTTGCTTGTAACTTTGTCTTAAAGCTTTCATAAATTTCATCATATGTGGCTTTATTATTTACTTTTATATTACTTAAATATTTTACTTCTAAATTTTCTCTGCCCTCTGTAATTTTTCTATGCATCAATCTACTTAGCACATTGAGTCTATTTATAAACTCTATTCGCTTTAAAATAACCTCACAGCCATACTCTATTAGTTTCTCATTCCAAATATCAATAGTATTTAATAGCTTTCTATTATATGATATATTCTTTAAAAGATTATTCCTTTGGAATAAAACTTTATTATATGACATTATATTATAGTAATATTTCTTATTTATATGAGAAATCTCTCTATCTATAAATCTTCTTCTTTCAGATGGACCTCCCTTTATAAGCCTCAAATCCTCTGGTGAAAAAATTACTAAACTTATATTTCCAAGTAATTCTGACAGCTTAGTTAAGCTTATTCCATTAGTTTTTATTTCTTTATTTTTATTATTCCATAATCTTAACTCTATTGAAAACTCACTATATCTCTTTTTACCTTGGATTTTGACATAGGCCATATCATTGCTTGTCTTTATAAGCTCTTTATCCTTATTGGTTCTAAAGGATTTTCCAAAGCCAGTTAGATATATGGATTCAATTATATTTGTTTTTCCTTGAGCATTATTGCCAATGAATATATTTAATTTATCATTAAGCATTATATCTAAGCTACTATAGTTTCTAAAGTTAATTAACTTCAATTTGTTAATAAACACTTGTTGCACCCCAGTTTTAAGACTCAATTATTTTCATTCTTTATTTTAATTTTAATACCATTCACTTCAACAATATCTCTATTTCTTATTTTCTTTCCTCTCTGGGTCACTATTTCTCCGTTAACCTTAACCAATCCTTGTTTTATTAGTATTTTTGCTTCCCCACCCGTTCCTGCTATATTTGCATATTTCAGTAGTTGGTCCATTCTTATATATTCAGTTTCAATAAAAATTTCCTTCAAATCTTTACCTCCTCAATATATATTTCCAATTATTTAAAAGACCTTCTCTTATTTAGATTGTTACCATTTCACCAATATTTATTTTACATCAAATAATAGTTTTTGTAATTAAATATATCACACTATTTATAATTTTGAACTAACAAAATTCAAGTCCTCCTTTATTAAGAGGACTTTTAGTATATTTTGTACTTTCTTATTGCTTTGATAGTCTAACTGGTAAAACTAAATAGATATAATTTTCATTATCTGTAGGTTTTATAACACATGGACTTACGCTTGTAGTAAATTCTAAGAATATCTCTTCACTATCTATGACCTTTAAAGCATCTAATAAATATTTTGAGTTAAAACCTATATCCAAGTCTTCGCCTTCTAATTCAATATTAACTTCTTCATTTACACTTCCTATGTCTACATTGGAACTAACATTCATAATATCATCCTTAATAGAAAATTTTATAGCATTATTTTTTCCTTCTTTAGCAAGTAATGAAGCTCTTTCTATACTATCTAATAGTTCTTTAGTTTTTACCTTAACCTTTGATTTATACTCTTTAGGTATAATTTGATTATAATTTATGAATTCTCCTTCAAGCAATCTAGAAATAATTCTTGTTTTATCAATTGTAAATAATATATGTTTATCTGTAAAGGATATGAAAATATTACCTTCTGTTTCATTACCTAAAATTCTATTTACTTCATTTAAGGTTTTACTTGGAACAACTGCTTTATTACCAATATCAATATTTAAATACGCCTTTCTTAGGGCTAATCTATAGCCATCTATTGCAACCATTAATATATTCCTATTTTTTATTTCTATTAATGAACCTGTTAATATAGGTCTTGTTTCATCTTGAGATGTAGCGAATATTGTTTGTCTAATCATATTTTTAAATAAATCTTGGCTTATTATATAGGTATTTTCTTCTTTTACATATGGTAATTCAGGAAATTCAACAGCTGATTGTCCGACAAGTTTAAAATCTGAATTTTCACATCTGATGAAAACATTATTTTGATCATCAACTTCGATTTCTATGTCAGCATCAGGTAGTTTTCTTATAATATCTCCAAATATCTTTGATGATATTACTATAGAACCTTCTTGTACTATCTTTGTTTCAATATAATTTTCTATGCCTATATCTAAATCATTACCAACAAGTTTAAGCTTATTGTTTTTTGCTTCTAACAAAATTCCCTTCAGTATAGGTAAAGTTGTTTTTGTAGATACAGCTTTTTGTACTATATTTACTGCTGTAGATAATTGTTTTTGAGAACATATTATTTTCATTGTGGAAAACCTCCTTTGTCGAGGAAATATATAAATATTATTAAAGAAGTTAGTAATAGTAGTAGGAGCTGTTAGTTTGTGGAAAAGCCCTTTTAATTAAGATATTTTAATTTATAGAGCTGTTTAAAGAATGTTGATAAAAAAGGTATTAAAATAAAAATATCCACAGAAAAACTTATATCACATTTTATTTAATTTATCAACAAGTTATACAGCTGTTTTGAACAAAAATCTGTTGATTAAATTTTAGAAAAAGAAATGCTTTCTAAATTATTCACCTTGAATTTCCTTTATAATATTATCTATTGTATTTTTAAAATCATTATTTGAATTTATGTCTTTACTTATCTTATCGTAGGCATGAATTACAGTGGTATGATCACGACCGCCAAATTCTTCGCCTATTTTGGGTAGAGATAAATCTGTAAGTTCTCTACATAAATACATAGCTATTTGTCGTGGATAAGTTATAGCCCTTGTCCTTCTTTTAGAGTTTAAATCTTCAACTTTTATGTTATAATGTTTGGCAATAATATCTTTAATATATGATACGTTGATCTGTTTAGGTTTTGAGGATGAAAAAATATCTTTAAGAGCCTCATTTGCTAAGTCAATTGAAACTTCTCTATTAGTTAAGGAAGAATAAGCAGATATTCTTATAAGTGCACCTTCTAGCTCTCTAATATTTGATTTAATCTTTTTAGCTATAAAATGAAGAACTTCATTATCTATGTTTATATTTTCTAATTCTGCTTTTTTACTAAGAATAGCTATTCTTGTCTCAAAATCAGGTGGCTGAATGTCTGTGATTAGACCCCATTCAAATCTAGATCTAAGCCTATCCTCTAGTGTTGGTATTTCCTTTGGAGGCCTATCGCTAGATATAATTAATTGTTTATTAGCTTCATATAGGGCATTAAATGTATGGAAAAATTCCTCCTGAGTTCTTTCTTTACCAGCAATAAATTGAATATCGTCTATTAAAAGAACGTCCATAGTTCTGTATTTGTTCCTAAATTCTTCATTTTTGTCGTCTTTTATAGAATTAATCAACTCATTAGTAAATTTTTCTGATGTAACATAAACTACCTTTGTATTTGGGTTTTGACTCAATATATAATGACCTATTGCGTGCATTAAATGGGTTTTTCCTAGACCAACTCCTCCATATATAAATAACGGATTATATGCTTTAGCGGGAGTTTCAGCTACAGCTAAAGAAGCAGCATGGGCAAACCTATTACTATTTCCAATTACGAAAGTATCAAAAACATATTTAGGATTAAGGTTGGGTGCTTCAAAAAAATTATTTTCCTTTGTATCATTGTTTTGAGTTAAGTTATTAAAGTAGTCACTGCCAGGGATTACAAACTCTATTGTAAAGTCTTGAGAAGTTGCTTGCTTAATTGCGTTAGCTATAAGGGTCATGTATCTGGTTTCTAATATTCCTTTATTAAAATCATTGGGAACTCCTAATATAATGATTTTTCCCTTAATGCCGATAGGTTCTAAAGACCTTAACCATGTATTATAGCTAACCTCAGAAAGCTCAGTTTTAATTATTTTTAAAGTTGCATCCCAGATTTCATGAACATCGAAACTCATGTAAAAATCCTCCTAATTTATTGGAATTAAGCTTTAAGAAAAGTTTATTCAAAGCTTTTCAAGGTTGCCTTGTTAAAAAAAGTGATGAAAATATTGTTTGTTTTTGATTACGCAAATTTCTTAATTGCTTGTAAAATTTAAGTGAGTTAAAAATAAATCCACAAATAATCCACAAAAAATGT
This sequence comes from Paramaledivibacter caminithermalis DSM 15212, assembly GCF_900142245.1. Lineage (GTDB taxonomy): Bacteria > Bacillota > Clostridia > Peptostreptococcales > Caminicellaceae > Paramaledivibacter > Paramaledivibacter caminithermalis. Next base: position 19,796 of record NZ_FRAG01000020.1, read on the forward strand.
TGATAATATAGATATTAATATAAAAATTTTTAATAAATGAACAATTAACATTTATATTAATTATTTTGTGGAAAAAAAATTTTAGAAAATAAAATACTCATATAACTAACAATATAAACAAATTTAAAATTAAGAATTTAACAAGATAAATTAATTAATTTAGAAGGTTTATGTTGATAAAGTTAATGTTATGCACAAGGTTATCCACAAAATGTGAATAAGTCACAATCTTTTATTTGATTATCCACTTATCAACAGTTTATACCTAATAATATCAAATATATAAATTTTGTTCAATGGGAATGATAAAATTATCCACAATAAAAATTTTTTGTTGATTTTTTTTCCACATTAAAGGAATATTTTATAGAATATTTGAATGTTTTTATTAGTAGGTAATAAATATTAAGAATTATAGAATTTTATGATTTAGATGTTAAAATTGGGGAAAAATCATAATATTAGCTTAGTATTCAAAAATATACAAAATTAAAGTTTAGAGTTTAGTGTATGTATAGGATTTATATAGTAAAATTTGATTTGTACATGTACAAATATGTAGAACTTTTTGGCATTTTTAGAATGTATAACATTTATAAATTAAAGTCTTTACTTAAATTCCGATAAGCTCTTTTTATTCATTTATCTGTTTAAATTTAATAAACTCCTTGACATGAACTACTTATAACGATATAATTATTTAGCGGACTTTTAAATTATGAGTATAACTCTTTTATATAAATGTATACGCAGCTTACGTAGCTTTCGAAGGAGGTGTTGAAATTGAAAATGACTTATCAACCTAAAAAGAGGCAAAGAAAAAAGGAACATGGTTTTAGAAAAAGAATGAAAACTAAGTCTGGTAGAAATGTATTAAAAAGACGAAGAAGAAAAGGTAGAAAAAGACTGACTGCTTAAGGCCGCTGATAGTGGTCTTTTTCTGTAATTAAGGAGGTTTATGGAGGAACCTAATGACAGAAATAAAAAGAATAAAAAAAAATGAAGATTTTAAAAGAGTATATAAAAGAGGGAAGTCTATTCCCGATAAATATATTGTTATCTATTTTTTGAAAAGAGATAATAGTGTTACACGGGTTGGATTTACTGCTAGTAAAAAGGTTGGAAAAAGTGTAATAAGAAATAGAGCTAGAAGACTTATGAAGGAAAGCTTTAGAAACAATAATGACAATATAAAAAATGGATATGATATAGTTTTCATTGCTAGAGTGTCTATAAAAGATGCTAGTTACAAGGATGTTGAGAAGTCTATTATAAGAGCTATGAAAAAAGCTAGAATATACAAAAATTAGCAAAGTTTTATTTTTAAGCAATATTTTAAAATAATAGAGAAAAATGTTTTGTTAAGTCTTTTTATGAAGTAAAGTACAATCGAAAGTACATGGAAGCATAATATTTAAGATTTATTTATAGAAGAAAGGTGTTATTGTGAAAAGAGTTTTAATAGCTTTAATAAATGGATACAGAAAGTTTATATCACCTTTAAAAAAACCAAGCTGTAGGTTTTACCCTACATGTTCACAATATGCACTTGAAGCTATTGATAAATATGGAGTTTTAAAAGGGGTAAGATTAAGTTTGATTAGAATATTAAAGTGTCATCCCTTTCATCCAGGAGGACATGACCCTTTGAAATGATATATTTAAATAAGATTGAAAATTAGTATAGGAACGATAGGGGGTAAAGTGTTGATTGCAAAAACGTTAGGTTCATTATTATATTTTATCTATAATATAGTGAATAATTATGCTATAGCTATAGTAGTATTTACAATAATAGTTAAGGTATTGTTACTACCTCTTACCTTGAATCAAATAAAGCAAACAAAGGATATGCAAAAAATTCAACCAGAATTAAAGAAACTGCAGGATAAGTATAAAAATGATAAAGAAACTCTTAACATAAAGATGATGGAGCTTTATAAAGAACATAAGATAAATCCTTTGGGTGGATGTTTACCATTGCTCATACAAATGCCTATTCTTTTTGGTTTGTTTGGAGCCCTTAGAAACCCTGTTGAATACGTTTTCAAAGGGGATGCAGCCCTTGCCAGTGTAGCAACCGATGCTCCGTTTTTATGGTTACAAAATCTAGTTAATCCAGATGTCTTTATGATTGGAAGCGTTACTGTACCAGGAATATTGCCGATTATAGCTGCAGCTACAACTTATTTTTCGATGAATACCATGAACACTGCTAATCAAGCAGAACAACCTCAGGCTATGAAAACTATGAATTTAATTTTACCACTAATGATTTTATGGTGGGGTAAAAGTTTTCCAGCAGGATTGACTCTATACTGGGTTATAAGCAATTTATTCCAGATGGCTCAGCAGCTATTATTACCTAAGGGCGATATGCTTAAGGAGGAGTAAAAATAGTATGAAGTTTGTGGAAAAGACGGATAAGACTATTGCAGAAGCAATAAGTAGTGCATTAAGAGAATTGAATACCACTAGAGATAATGTTGAGGTAGAGGTTTTAGAAGAACCAAGTAAAGGTTTGTTCGGATTATTTGGAAATAAGCTTGCTAAGGTTAGAGTAATTGTAAAAAATGATCCAGTAAAAAAAGCAACTGAATTTTTAGAAAAAGTTTTAGACTCCATGAAAGTTCCTGCAGTTCTTGAAACAGAGCTAGTAAATAACAATCTTTATGTAGAAATAATTGGTAAAGATGTAGGGATATTAATTGGTCGCAGAGGACAAACTCTTGATTCTTTACAATACCTTGTTAGTCTAGTAGTTAACAGCGGAGATGAAGATTATGTGCGTGTAATATTAGATACTGAGAACTATAGGAAAAAAAGAGAACAAACATTGATAAAGCTTGCTAATAAATTAGCCTATAAAGTAAAGAAATATAAGAAAAGTATAACATTAGATCCAATGAATCCATATGAAAGAAGAATTATTCATTCAGCACTTCAAAATAATCCTTACGTAGGAACGAAAAGCCAAGGAGAAGAACCAAATAGAAAAGTTGTTATATTTTTAAAATAAAGATAAAAGACTTTAATGTTTTTATCTATATAGGATTTACATAGTAAAACTTAATTTATACATGTACAAATATGCAATGTTTCTGAGCATTTTGGACATGTATAAATTAAAGTGTTTACTTAAATTTCTATAGACATTTGTCAATTATATCTAAAACCCAGTTTAAATACTGGGTTTTGTTAATGTTTTATGTTAAAATTGGAATAATAAAAATAAATGAGGAACATGCTCTAAAGAATATATTAAGTTTAAGAATTTAGTTTAGAACTTTTTATTAAAAAATATAATATATTCAAAGATTATGAGGTGATTTTATGATAGATGATACTATAGCTGCAATTGCCACAGCACCTGGAGAAGCAGGGATAAGTATAATTAGGATTAGTGGCTCAAAAGCAATAGATATTTTAGATAGTATTTTTAAAACTAAGAAAGAAGCTAGTATAAGAGATTTTTCACAAAGAAGGCTTGTATATGGGCATATAGTAGATAGGGAAAAAAATAAAATTCTAGACGAAGTTTTAGCAGTATATATGAAAGCTCCCTATACCTATACAAAGGAAGATACAGTTGAAATTAATTGCCATGGTGGAATAGTTCCCACAAGGAATATATTGGAGCTTGTTTTAAGAAAAGGTGCAAGAATGGCTGATCCTGGGGAATTTACAAAAAGAGCTTTTTTAAATGGAAGAATAGACTTAGCTCAAGCAGAAGCTGTAATAGACCTTATAAAGGCTAAAACTAATAAGGGATTTGATGTAGCTCTAAGTCAGCTAGAAGGAAGTATATCAAGAAATATTAAAGATATAAGAGATATCATACTTCAAACCTTAGCCCATTTACATGTAAGCATAGACTATACAGAAGAAGATATTGAAGAGATAACCTATCCTCAATTATTATCAAATATGGAAATAGTTAAGGAAAAAATAAAGAGACTTCTTGATACTTCAGAGACTGGTAAAATTATTAGAGAAGGATTGAATACTGTAATTATAGGTAAGCCTAACGTAGGGAAATCATCATTATTAAATGCTCTTTTGAAAGAGTCTAGAGCTATTGTTACAGATATTCCAGGGACAACAAGGGACGTTATAGAGGAAAATCTTAGTATAAGGGGAATACCATTGAAAATTGTTGATACAGCTGGTATTCGAGATACAGATGATATAGTTGAACGTATGGGAGTGGAAAGAAGTAAAGAGTTTTTCAATAAAGCTGATTTAGTTATTTTAGTATTAGATGCTTCTGAGGATTTAACTAAGGAAGATAATGAAATAATTGAGCTTATAAATGATAGAAGAGCAATAGTTCTTCTTAATAAAACAGATCTACCCCAAAGGGTTAAAAAAGAGGATCTTCAAAAATTATTGCCTAATAAGAAAATAATACAAATTTCAATTTTGCAAGAAAAAGGTTTAAATGAAATTGAAGAAGAGATCGTAAAAATGGTATATGGAGGACATATTAAAGAAATGGATATTTCTTTTGTTACTAATGTAAGACATAAAAATTCACTTGAAAGGGCTGCAAAGAGTATAGAAGAAGGCTTAGAAGCTGTAAAGCAGGAGCTTCCATATGATCTAATTGAAGTAGATATTAAGGATTGCTATGATGCTTTAGGTGAAATAACTGGAGATACTGTTGATGATAACATTATTGATAAAATATTTGCTAATTTCTGTTTAGGAAAATAGGAATTTTGAAATTCATGGAGGTTAAATTTATGACTGAAAGATTTGAAGCGGGAAGATATGATGTCATAGTTGTTGGGGCTGGACATGCTGGTTCAGAGGCTGCATTGGCTGCTGCAAGAATGGGAGAAAAAACTTTAATATTATCCATCAACCTTGATTCTATAGCAATGATGCCCTGTAATCCATCTATCGGAGGAACAGGAAAGGGTCATCTTGTAAGAGAAATTGATGCTTTAGGTGGTGAGATGGGGTTAAATATTGATAAAGCCTTTATTCAAAGCAGAATGTTAAATACAGCCAAGGGTCCAGCTGTACACTCTTTAAGAGCTCAAGCAGACAAACATTTATATCATACTGAAATGAAAAAGGTGTTAGAGAATGAACCAAATTTAGATGTAAAACAGGGTGAAGTTATTGAAGTAATAATTGAAGATAATAAAGCAAAAGGTGTGGTTTTAAGGGCTGGAGCTATATATTATAGTAAGGCTGTTATATTAGCTACAGGTACATACTTAGGAGGAAAAATATTTATTGGGCAATCCAGCTTTGAAAGTGGACCTAATGGTTTAGCACCATCATTAAAACTTACAGAGAGTCTAAAAAAAGCCGATATTAAACTTAAAAGGTTTAAAACAGGAACACCAGCAAGAATAGATAAAAAGAGTATTGATTTTAGTAAAATGGAAAAGCAGCCAGGAGATGAAGAAATAGTACCCTTTTCATTTATGAATGATGAACTAAAAAAGGAACAAGTACCTTGTTGGCTTACATATACAAATGGAGAAACCCATAGAATTATATATAAAAATCTTCATAGATCTGCTATGTATAGTGGAAAGATTGAGGGAACAGGACCAAGGTATTGTCCATCCATAGAAGATAAGATTGTTAGATTTGCTGATAAAAATAGACATCAATTATTTATAGAACCAGAAGGATTAAATACGAATGAAATGTATGTACAGGGGATGTCAACAAGCTTGCCTGAAGATGTTCAAATATCTTTTTTAAGTACTATACCTGGACTTGAAGAAGTTAAGATTATGAGACCAGCCTACGCAATAGAATATGATTGTATAGATCCTACTGAATTAAAATTATCCTTAGAATTTAAAGAGATTGAGAACTTATTTTCTGCAGGTCAATTTAATGGTTCATCGGGTTATGAAGAAGCTGCTGCACAGGGACTTATGGCTGGAATAAATGCAGTATTAAAGATTAGAGGGGAAGGACCCTTTATATTAGATAGATCTGAGGCATACATAGGTGTATTAATTGATGATCTCGTTACGAAAGGAACAAATGAACCCTATAGGATGATGACTTCTAGAGCTGAATACAGGTTGATACTTAGACAAGATAACGCTGATCTTAGGTTAACTGAAAAGGGATATAAAATTGGATTGGTAACAAAAGATAGATATGAAAGGTATATCAATAGAAAGTTACAGATTGAAAAAGAAATGGAAAGATTAAAAAAAACATATATCAAACCAAGTGAAGCTAATGTTTTTTTAGAGAAATATAATAGTTCAAAGATTAATAGCAGTATATCTTTATATGATCTTATTAAGAGACCTGAGCTTGATTATGATATTTTAAAGGATATAGATATTAACAGGCCTGATATAAGAAGAGATGTTCAAAAACAATGTAATATACAAATAAAATATGAAGGATATATAAGTAAACAATTAAAACAAATTGATCAATTTAAGAAGCTAGAGAATAAAAAATTACCTACTCATTTAGACTATGGGAAAATAGAAGGTTTAAGATTAGAAGCTAGACAAAAGCTTAATGAAATAAAACCTCTTTCTGTTGGTCAAGCTTCAAGAATATCAGGTGTTTCTCCAGCAGATATTTCGGTACTATTAGTATATTTAGAGCAACAGAGAAGAAGGAAGGGAAGTATGGATGAATAGTAAAGATATATTGAAAAAAGGTGGTAAAGAAATAGATATAGATATAGATGACAGAATGATTGAGAAATTTACTATATATAAGGATTTATTAATTGAATGGAATAAAAAAATAAACTTGACGGGTATAACTGAAGACAATGAGATCATGATAAAGCATTTTTTAGATTCTTTAACATGCTTTATGACTGGTATTATTAAGCATGGATCAAAGATAATTGATGTAGGTACAGGAGCAGGCTTTCCAGGAATTCCTTTAAAAATTTACTATGAGGATTTAAACATTACTTTATTAGATTCCTTAAATAAAAGGATTAAATATCTGGAATCAGTTTGTGATAGTACTAATTTAAAAAATGTTGAATTACTACATGGCAGAGCTGAGGATTATGGGAAAAAAGAAGAATATAGGGAAAAATATGATGTGGCAGTTGCTAGAGCTGTTGCTGATTTAAGCATCTTAAGTGAATATTGCCTTCCATTTGTAAAGGTTAATGGATATTTTATAGCTCAAAAAGGTCCAAAAGCTTATGAAGAAGTTTTAAAATCAGAAAAAGCAGTTAGTATTCTTGGAGGCGAAATAGTTGACACATTTGATGTTAAGTTGCCCTTTACTGAAATTAAACATTCTTTAGTGCTTATAAAAAAAATCAAAAAAACTCCCCCAAAATATCCTAGAAAAGCTGGTATTCCTACTAAAAAGCCAATAATATAGATTTCCAATAGTAAAACTTAATTTATACATATCAAAATACCCAGAGCTTTTGAGGATTTTTGATGTGTCTAAATTAATTGTTTTACTGGAATATCTATAGATAGGAATTGTAACAAAATAAAGTTAAAAGGAAATAACCACTTCAAATTTTAAATTTAGATAAAAAAATAAGAAGGAAGTATAGTATTTATGACGAATATTTAGTTAGGAAGTATTAATATAAGGGGACGTGGATAATGGAAAATGTGAGTTTGAAAAATAAAATTACTTATTTATCTATTGATGATATCAAGCCAAATCCTCATCAGCCAAGAAAAATATTCTCTGATGAAAGTCTAGAGGAACTTTCGTCTTCAATAAAAGCCTATGGTGTTATTCAACCAATTAGTGTAAGAAAGAAGAAAGATGATACATTTGAACTAGTTGCTGGTGAAAGAAGATTAAAGGCTTCAAAATTAGCGGGATTAGATGTGATTCCAGTTATAGTTGTTGATATGAATGATGAGGATTCTGCTGTAATTGCTTTGATAGAAAATCTTCAAAGAGAAGATTTAAATTTTATTGAAGAGGCTCAAGGATATCATAGATTGATAAGTGAGTATGGACTTACCCAGCAGGAATTAGCTGAGAAAGTAGGAAAAAACCAATCTACTATAGCTAATAAGCTGAGGATTTTAAAGTTATCTGATGAAATAAAAAATCTACTAATAGAACATAAATTGACTGAAAGACATGGAAGAGCATTATTAAAATTACCTAATGAAAAAGTTAGAAAAGAGATATTAGAAATAGTAATTAAAAAAGGTATGAATGTTAAGAAGACTGAAAAGTTAATAAAAGATACCCTTGAAGAATTAAATAAACCTGCTGAACCAGAAAAAAGACAATCTATAAAAAGTGCTTTAAATTTCAGGATTTATTTAAATACTCTAAAGAATGCCTATAAAGCAATAAGAGATACGGGTCTAGATGCTGAGTATAAACAGGCTGATAAGGGAGATTATATAGAAGTTGTTGTAAAAATACCTAAGAAGAAATAAGAGGTCGTAGAAAAAACTATGACCTTTTTAAATTTATAAGGTAAATTTCAATAATTATGCTATATAAATCATAAAAAATATATTTATATTATATTTTATCTAATAGAGTAAGTATACCGATGATTATAAAAGCACTACCTGCTGCAAACTGAAGATAGCTAGGTGGTATTAATTTTGTTATATATGTACTGGCTAGAACACCTATTAATGCACTAAGAACAAGGGCTAAGGATGCACCTATAAAAACTCCCCAAATAGATTTTGTTTGTGTGGCTAGTAACATTGTTTGGAGCTGTGTTTTATCTCCTAATTCGGCAATAAAAACTATCCAAAATGAAGTAAATATTATTTTCCACATTAATGTTCCTCCCGAAGTTATAATAAGTATCGATTTATACTCTCCATATTTATATCATATTATTATAAAATCCCATTATGTTAAATTTTATTATAAAAAAATGAATTTAAAGGATTTTAAAGTACAAAATGTAGTAGAGTAAGTCAAGAAAGTTATCTGTGTATTATATTTGAAAATTATTAGTTTTAATTATGCAAATTTCTCAATGAAGAATATGTTTAAATTTTTAATAACACATAATAAATCAATTTATTTTTTTAAAAATATATGAATTTAAAGAAGGAATAGTCTATAAAAGAGAAGAAAATATATTATTAAATACTAAAGGTTATGTAAAAAAGTAGGTTCTGATATTATTTATTTTTTTTATACATAAAATACTAATAAAGTTAACAGTGTTTTAGGTATATTAAGAATTTAATACTTTTATAACCTTAAAGGGGAGTGATTAAAGTGGGAAAAGTAATGGCCTTATTTAATCAAAAAGGTGGAGTAGGTAAAACAACTACCAATGTAAACTTAAGTGCTTGTATTGCAATGAAAGGTAAAAAGGTACTTATAATTGATATAGACCCTCAAGGTAATACTACTAGTGGATTCGGCATAGACAAAAATAGTACGGAATATAATATTTACGATGCATTAATGAATAATGATGATATAAAAAAATGTATTATTAGCACTGGTTTTAAAAATATTGATATTATACCTTCAAATGTGCAATTGGCTGGAGCGGAGATAGAGCTTACTAACATGTCTCAAAGAGAATTTAGATTTAAAAATATGATAAAAAAAATAAGAGATGAATATGACTATATTTTTGTTGATTGTCCTCCTTCTTTGGGACTTTTAACTATTAATTCTTTGACAGGTGTTGATAGTGTTATAATACCTATTCAATGTGAGTATTATGCATTGGAAGGTGTAAGTCAACTAATGAATACAATACAATTAGTAAGAAAAAATTTAAATCCAACACTAGAAATTCAAGGAGTAGTTTTAAGTATGTTTGATGGAAGAACTAATCTTTCCATACAAGTAGTTGAAGAAGTAAAGAAATATTTTAAAGGAAAAGTTTATAGAACAATTATACCTAGAAACGTAAGATTAGCTGAAGCACCTAGCCATGGTATGCCCGTGATAGATTATGACCCGAAATCAAAGGGTGCAGAAGCATACAGTGAACTTGCTGACGAATTTTTAGAATTAGAAGAGGATGTGATTTAATTGGCAAAAGCTAAAAGGGGATTAGGCAAGGGTTTGGATGCTCTTATTCCTCAAAATTTTGGAGATAATATATTAGATAAAGAAAAAAAGTCTAAAGAGAGTATTAGGATAATAAATATAGATGATATAAAGCCGAATATGAATCAACCAAGAAAATATTTTAATAAAGAAAAAATCAAATCCTTAGAAGAATCAATATTAAATCATGGAATAATTCAACCTATCATTGTTAGAAAACTTGAAAATGGATATGAAATTGTTGCTGGTGAGAGAAGATGGCGTGCAGCTAAAAATAGTGATTTAAAAGAGATTCCTTGTATAATAAAGGAATTAGATGATGAAAAATTAATGGAGTTATCATTGATTGAAAACTTACAAAGGGAAGATTTAAATGAAATTGAAGAGGCTTTGGCATATAAAAGGTTGAATGAAGAGTTTGGAATGACTCAAGATAAAATAGGAAAAATAGTAGGAAAAAGTAGACCTTATATTGCAAATATCCTTAGACTTCTTAATTTAGATAATGAAATTAAGGAAATGATAATTGAAGGAAAAATTTCTGGAGGACATGGAAGAGCGCTTTTAAGAATTGAAAATACTAAACTTCAAAGAAAAATCGCTTTTAAAATTATTTCAGAAAATTTAACTGTAAGAGAAACAGAAAAGCTTGTTTCTGGATTAATTAATAAAAATAAAGAAGCCAAGAAAAAGAATAATAAAAAAAGGGATAGCAGTATTATTTATATAGAGGAAAGCTTAAAAGAGATACTTGGTACTAAGGTTAACATCATTAATGGCAAGAAAAAAGGAAAGATTGAAATAGAATATTATAGTGCTGAAGATCTAGAGCGAATCATTGAATTCCTAAAGAAGTAAATGTTTCACATGAAACACTTAATAATGTTTTAAAATATAGTGGGAATTGATTTAAGAGAAGGCATACATTTTTATTAAGAAATTTGTTATGCTAGCTTCTATTGAGAGCATTGAAAGTTAGTATAGATATTCCAGTAAAAAAGTTAATTTGTAAACATCAAAAATCCTCAAAAGCTCTATATGTATAAATTAACCTATTGTGCTAGTTTATATCACTAGAGTTTTAATATTTACTTTTCGCTCATGTAATAAACCTGTTTTTTTATATTGTTTTGAAGGTGAAAACAGGTTTATAAAAATCACTCAAATGAAATATTAAAGCTCTCTAAGGTATTTTATAAACAAAAAATTTAATTAACTAGCACAGGAAGTTAAATTAAGTTTTACTATTGGAAATCTATATAGGAAAGGGTTTTTATATGGAAAAAAAATTCTATCAAGTAGATGCGTTTACTAATATACCCTTTGGAGGAAATCCAGCAGGTGTTGTATTAGATGCTGATGATTTAGATGAAAATCAGATGTTCAATATAGCAAAAGAAATGGCTCTTTCTGAAACAGCATTCGTGAAAAAGGCGAAGGGAAAAGAGTATGATTATGAAATAAGATTTTTCACCCCATGGAAAGAAATAGAGCTATGTGGGCATGCAACTATTGCAGCTTTTTTTGTTCTAGCAAATAAGGGTTTAATAGAATCAAATAGTAGTAAAGTATTAGTAAAACAAAAGACTTTAGCAGGGATATTGCCTATAGAAATTTATTTTAAAGGAAATCAAGTACAAAGAATTATTATGACACAAAAAAAACCAAAACATATTTCTACTGTGGATAACATCCATGAAATAGCAAATATTATGGGAATTAGTAATAGTGACATTGGAATAAAAGGTTTTAAGGTATTACCTATGTCCTATACAACAGGGCTTATTGATATAATACTTCCTGTAAAAAATATAGATATATTAAAAAATATAAATCCCGATTTTGAAAAATTAAAGGAGTATAATAGGAATACTAATACTATTGGAGTACATGCATTTACTATAAAAGATTATGATAAAAGAGTAATTTCATGTAGGAATTTTGCTCCTGCTGTTGGTATAAATGAAGAAGCTGCTACAGGGACATCTAATGGAGCGTTATGTGCTTATTTAATAAACAATGGTATAATAGGAATTGATGAAAGGGTAGATATTGTTTGTGAGCAAGGTTATTTTATGAAAAGACCTAGTCAGATATATGTTGAAGCAATACGAGATGAGAATGATTTAGTCATAAAAGTTGGAGGAAAAGCTGTTATAGTTATGGAAGGAAGGATATTTTTTTAGAAGGAAAAACATTAAATTATATATTAAACAGCATGGTAATAAAGAAAGAAGATATATACGATTAAATTAACCTATTGTGCTAGTTTATATCACTAGAGTTTTAATATTTACTTTTCGCTCATGTAATAAACCTGTTTTTTTATATTGTTTTGAAGGTAAAAAACAGGTTCATACAAATCACTCAAATGAAATATTAAAACTCTCTAAGGTATTTTATAAGCAAAAAATTTAATTAATTAGCACAAGAAGTTAATTTAATAATTTTATAATTTAGAAGGAAGTGGTTTAATGATCTATTTAGATAATGCGGCTACATCTTTTCCAAAACCTAAGGAAGTTTATGAAGCGGTAGATAAATGCCTGAGAGAATATGGTGCTAATCCAGGAAGATCAGGTCATAAATTAGCCTTAAAAGCAGGAAGAATTATATATGAAACTCGTGAATTGATCTGTCAGCTTTTCAATATAGACAATCCAATGCAGATAATTTTCACATATAATGCGACAGATTCTTTAAATCTTGCTATAAAAGGTATACTTAGTAAGGGTGATCATGTTATAACTTCAGGAATGGAGCATAACTCCGTAATAAGACCAATAAAAGCTTTAGAGGAAATAGGTGTAGAGAATACAATTGTAGAATGTGATGATGAAGGTATAATAAAAGTTGATAAACTAAAAAGTGCTATTAAGAAAAATACTAAGCTGATAGCTATAACCCATGCTTCAAATGTTACTGGTTCCTTGATGCCAATAGAAAAAATCAGTAAAATAGCTAAGGAAAATAGTATACTTCTATTAGTTGATGCTGCACAAACAGCAGGAGTATATAATATAGATGTTAAAAAGATGAACATTGATTTATTGGCTTTTCCAGGACATAAAGGACTTATGGGCCCTCAAGGAACAGGAGCTCTTTATATTAGAGAAGGAATTAAGCTTAGACATATGAAAGAAGGAGGAACAGGAAGTAAATCTGAATCTTTATTGCAGCCTGAAATAATTCCTGATAGATATGAAAGCGGTACTCCAAATACTCCAGGTATTGCAGGTTTAGGAGCGGGTATAAAATATATTTTAAATATAGGTATAGATAATATAAGGAAACATGAGGAAGAACTTACTGAATACATGATAAATGGCTTAGAAAAGATTAATGAAGTTATAATATATGGACCAAAGGATATCAAAAGAAAAGCCTCAGTAATTTCAATAAATATTGGAGATTTAGATTCATCTGAAGTGAGTTATATATTGGATCAGGCCTTTAATATTGCAGTGAGATCAGGTTTGCATTGTGCACCACTGGCACATAAAACATTAGGAACATTTGAACAAGGTACAATTCGCTTTAGTATAGGCTATTTTAATACAAAACAAGATATAGATAGAGCTTTAGAGGCTATTAAAAAAATTTGTGAAGAAATGGAATAAGGGAGTAGCATTGTCATGACAAAGGCGCCTGACGACGCATTTTAGCTGCAAGTTATATGTTCCAAGTTGCAAGTACTAGGGTCTTTCTATTAAGTTTTAAAAGAAAGCAATTTGCATCAATATTTTACTGGTGATAGGTTCAATTTTCCTTCTAGACCTCTATTTTAATTTACTTCAACCATGCAAATTTTTTGCAAGAAAAGTTTGAGGTCCTTAGGAATGAAAAAGTTTCATGTGAAACATCTAAAAATTTAATAAACAATCTTAAATATCCATAAATGTAATAAGGAAGAAAGCAAGAATATTTTTTGTTTTAGATAAACCTTGGATATAATTCTAATGATATGAGTAGAAAAGAAAATTAGCTACAAAAAACATCAGAGAAATTAAATGAGGAAATTGTATATGCAAATATTATTCTTAATTTAGTTATATAAATTGCAATAAACCATTTACATTTTGTTTTCTCAAAAGCATTGGCTATTTGAGAAAACAAAATGTAGGTTTATTAATGCATTATATATATTTAGAATAAAATATCTCGATGGTATAGTCTTAGGGGATTTAAAACTATATGTATCAGATAGTTTTTTGCAAAAGGTAATTATGCAATTTGCTCAAATAAGTGAGGGGACCATGAAGAAATATCTGTTTATAGTAAATCCTATTGCTGGCAAGGGTAGGACGCTAGAATTAATTCCTAAAATAAAGGAAAGTTTTGATAGAGATAAAATAGATTACGATATAAGAATAACTCATGCAAGAGGTGAAGGAGAAAAAATAGCTAGAGATGCAGTAGAGAAAGGATATACCCATATAATTTCTGTTGGAGGAGATGGGACTGCCTACGAGGTTATAAATGGTATTGGTAGTTCTAAAGCAATTCTTGGTATATTACCATCTGGAACAGGAAATGATTTTGTAAGGATGATTAAAAAATCTAAAGACTATGATGAAATATTAAAAACCTTAAAGATTTCAAAGACAAAAAAAATAGATATTGGAAAAGCAAATAACAGATATTATTTAAATTGTTCAAGTGTCGGTATTGATGCTGAGATAGTTAAAGAAACAGAAAAAATTAAAAAGTATATTTCTGGACCATCAGCATATTTTTTGGGCGTTTTTAAAACTTTATTAAAATATAAGAATAAAGAAGTGGATATTTTTATAGATGGGAAAAAAATAAGAAGAAATATTGAACTAGTAGCAGTAAGTAATGGTAAATATTATGGAGGAGGCATGAAAATAAACCCTACAGCTGATTTTGAAGATGGGCTTTTGGATATTTGTCTAGTTAATAAAATGAATAAGCTAAAATTTGCATTGCTTTTTTCTACGGTTTTTAAAGGTAAACATATAAAATTTAAAGAGGTTGAAGTTTTTAGAGGAAAAGAAGTAAAGATATTAGGTGATGAGTCATTGTTATTGAACGCTGATGGAGATATAATTGGTACTACTCCTGTTGAGATTAAAGTGGAGAAAGCATGTATAGAATTTATTGTTCCATAAAATAAGCATTAACATAAGACAAATAGGCTCTAAATAGATTTATTTTATAAAAGTTAATGAATAATTAAGGCACCTCTTAGGAAAAATATGTATAGGAGGTGTTTTGTAATGAAGAAAACTATAGCAGTAAATAATATACCGAATGATATCAAAGATAGTCTTATAAAAAGAGGATATAGCATAGTTGATGATTCATATGATGGGTATGTTGATGCTATATTATATAATAGCGATAATGGTTCTTTAAGTTATTTAAACATGTTTGATAATGTTATTGACATGAATAATGGAGCTTTTATAGTAGATGTAAGAAATAAAACTCTAGATGAAATCGAAAATATAATTAAAAATAGAAGCTATACCTCAATATTTTAGACAAGAGCAGCTAACTTAGATTAAACTGCTCTTTTTTTGCATCAATTTCTCTTATAAATTTCCAAAGTCCTAAATATATTGCACTGGAAATTGTTTCTGCCATATTCATTACTAGGCTTAATCTTGTATTTTGAAGAACAATATATTCCATAAAACCTCCTAGATTAACTATACCAGTTATATGCATATCTCCAACTAAAGGAAGATTTTTTTTTACTCCAGCTCCAGGTTTTATGGGTCCATGAGATACGGTTAAATATCCTACTCTATCGACTTTACCAAGACATGCATCAATTGCAATAATAAATGGTTTTTTGTGGGATGAATAGATTTTTTTAATATTTTCTTCTAAGTTTTTAGCATGGACAGGATCATTTAGGGTACCATAAACGTAAACATTCTTGAATCTACTTAGTACTTTTTGCATTTTATATCCAGTTAATGGACCTAAGGAATCTCCTGTGGATCTATCTGTACCTATACAAAGAATTATTATTTCATCATGCTCATTAGTATAAGAATTTTTAAGATGAGATAGAAACATATTGGAAAAATATGAAGTAGCTAATGGACTATTTATGTTTATGGTACTATTTGAGTTATTAGATGTCACATTCAATATAATGCACCTTCCTTAATTTGTATTATGCAAGGAATTAATTTTTTTGGATTATACAATTAACTTATCTACAAAAAGTTTTCCCCTTCATAAAAAAAAAATACGTATAAATTAAAGTCTTTACTTAAAACCCTATAGATATTCAAGTAAAACAGTTAATTTATACATATCAAAAATCCCCGAAAGTTTTGGATATTTTGATATGTATAAATTAAGTTTTACTATGTAAATCTTATATAATTGATGATTTACATAATTTATAGTAATATTAAACAAAGACTATAGGGGGGATATTATTGCCTGTAAAAGATTTATTATTAAAAAATGAAGAGATCAATAAGGCTTGGGAGCTATTTATCATAAAAGGAAAATTAAAAAAAGAAGTTTTAAGAGATTTTGTTGCTGAGTCATGGATAAGAAGCAAAAACTATGGTGTAAATCCATTTACAGAAAAAGTCAAAATAGATTTAGATGAAGAAGAAATAGAGGAAAAATATGAAGAATTTATGCCCTTATTAAAAATAGCTAAACCCTTTATGAATAGTTTGCACAAGATTGTAGGACATTCTGGACTACTCGTTAGATTAACTGATAAAGATGGATATGTTCTTGAATGTATTGGTGATAACTATTTAGTCCCTAAATTTGAGATATTAAATATTAATAAGGGATGCAATGTAAAGGAGGAAGTAATAGGAACAAATGCAATAGGAACTGCTTTGTATACAGGAAAGCCTATACAAATCATTGGGTCAGAACATTTTTGTAAACAATATCATAACTGGAGTTCTTCTGCTTGCCCAATAAGGAATGATAAAGGAGAGATATTGGGAATATTAAGTATGACAGGTCCTTACCAAAAAGTTCATTCACATACGTTAGGAATGGTAGTGGCATCGGCAGAAGCAATAGAAAATCAATTAAAGTTAGATCTTATTAATAAGCAATTAGAGATTGCTAATAAGCATTTTTATGCAATAATGGAATCTATATCTGAGGGGTTAATTTGCATAAACAAGGAAGGAATAATAACAGATACTAATTTATTTGCAAGAAAGCTTCTAGCATTAAATGAAAAAGATTTAATTGGAAAGAATATAGATTTCATATTAAGTGAAGGTTATAGGGATAGAATAGTAAGGGCAATAAGAAGAGGAAGAAAATATGAAGAAGAAGAGATATATTTTAAGCTAAAAAGAAATAAAAAGTTATCGTGTATTGCAACCATAACACCAATAAATGACCCTGAAACAAATAATCTCGAAGGAGTAGTTATAACATTTAAAGAGGCTAAGGTGATTCATAGTTTAGTAAATAAAATAGTTGGAGCTAAAGCGAGATTCAAATTCAGTGATATTCTTGGTAATAGTCATAGCATAAAGGAAGCAGTGAATTTAGCAAAAAAATGTGCAAAGCATGATACTACTGTTTTACTTCAAGGTGAAAGTGGTACGGGAAAAGAATTGTTTGCACAATCTATACACAATGCCAGTTCAAGGAGAAATAAGCCATTTATATTTCTAAATTGTGGAGCTATACCAAGGGAGCTTGTAGCCAGTGAATTATTTGGATATGTTGAAGGAGCATTTACTGGAGCTAAAAGGGGAGGCCATCCAGGAAAATTTGAACTAGCTGATGGAGGAACAATATTTTTAGATGAGATAGGAGATATGCCTTTAGATGCTCAAACTAATCTTTTAAGAGTTCTAGAAACTAGAGAAGTAGTTAGAGTAGGAGGACATGAAGTAATTCCAGTAGATGTTAGAGTAATAGCGGCAACCCATAAAGATTTAGAAAAGGAAGTTGAACTTGGAAATTTTAGGCAAGATCTTTACTATAGATTAAATGTAATGCCTATAAAAATACCTGCACTTAGAGAAAGAAAAGAAGATATACGACTTTTTAGTGAGTATTTTATAAAAAAATATTCTGATAAAATGGGTAAAGACGTAAAAGGTATAAATGAAAGCTTCTTTAGAGGCTTAATGGGCTATAATTGGCCTGGAAATGTGAGAGAATTACAAAATGTTATGCAGCAAATAATAAATATACTAGAAAATGATGAGATCCTTAGTTATAAGAACCTACCTAATTATATGAAAACAAATAATATGACAAAATCTTTAGATTTAGGCAATAAACTTTTTTCTTTAAAAGAGGTTGAAAGAATTACGATTGAGAAAACTATTAAGGAGGTTGGTGGAAATATCGCTTTAGCGTCTAGATATTTAGGCATAAGTAGGAGTTCTTTGTATAGGAAAATATATAAATATGGATTAGAACATGTGCTAAAATAGGACATATGTATCAAATTGATACATATAGAGGCTAGCTGATTTTGGTAAAGTGTATCAAAATAGAACATTTTTATGATAAAGGGGATTGTTATTTAAAAACAATTCCTTATTTTATTTAAAAGAAATAACTGAAATCCAGTAGGATCAAGGAATAAAGCACTTAGAAAAAAGTTGGCATAAAACTTGCATGTATACATGTGTAGAAGTATATAATTTAAATATATATTTAATAGACACAACTTTAAGGCTTAAGTGAATTTCAAATAAATTATTAATTTATCAAAATCATATAAGTATCTAGTTATAAAATTTATCTGAACTTTTGGAGGTAGTTATGAAAAGAGACATTATATCTATTAAAGCATTAGTTTTATATATGATATTTTGGATTATTTTAGCAGAAAAAATAGATTTTCAAGTTTTATTAATAGGTTTGCTAATTAATATAATGATATATTTATTCAACAAAAATGGAGAAAGTAGCTGTCACATAGGAAAACGTTACCAATTAATTAAAAGGTGGAAATTGTTTATTTGTTATATACTTTTGCTTATGAAGGAAATAGTCATAGCAAGTATTGATGTAGCTAGTATAGTTTTAAGTAGGGAGTTAAACATTAGTCCAAGGATTATAAAATTTAAAACAAGGTTAAAAGGAGATTTATTAAAAACAATTTTAGCAAACTCTATAACTTTAACTCCAGGAACATTAACTATAGAAGTTAAAAATGATGAATTTACTGTACATTGTATTACAAAGAATCAAATAACAGGTGTAAAAAATTCTAAGTTTGAAGAATTACTTTTGAAGATAGAGGAGCAGTGATGATGGTAGAAAAACTTCTAATTTTTTCTTCAGTTTTTTTAAGCTTAACTATATTATTATGTACTATTAGAGCAATAAAGGGACCTAATCCAGCTGATAGATTGATTGCAATAAATGTTATAGGTACAAAAACTGTTGTACTCATATCTATTATTTCTTTTATACTTAAGGAATCATATTTTTTGGATGTGGTGCTAGTATATGCTCTTATTAGTTTTATCGCTTCTATTATAATATCAAATAGTATAGAAACCAATAGGAGGGAGAGACAGTGAAAACTATATTTATATGGATTGCTCTATCAGGAGGATTGTTTTTTCTATTGGTTGGAACGATAGGTATATTAAGATTTCCAGATTTATATACTAGGGCCCATAGTGCAGCAAAGTGTGATACATTAGGGGCAGTTCTTTGTTTATTTGCATTGATGCTTTATAATGGATTAAATTTTTCGAGTTTTAAGCTATTATTAATTATAGTTTTTTTATGGATCACGGCACCTACGGCAACGCATTTAATTGCAAAAGCTTATCATAAAGGAAAAATTAGAGAAAATCAAATGGAGTGAGGAAGAAATGAACATATTTAGCATAATTATGCTTATATTTTTAATTGGATGCTCTATAGCAGTATCAGCCACAAAGAACTTACTTGGAGCTGTAATAGTATTTATGGCATACAGTCTTGTTATGGCAATTTTATGGCAGCAGCTTAATGCCCCAGACCTTGCTATAACTGAAGCGGCAGTTGGTGCAGGTATAACGACCCTTTTATTTGTTCTTGCGTTAAGAAGAATTAGGGGTGAGAAATAAATGAAAAAAATAGCTGCAATCACGTTAACTGTAATTATAATAATAATTTTACTTATGGGAGTAAATGAACTTCCTGCATTTGGTAAAGAAGATAATCCAGCAAATAATTATGTTGCTCACAGATATATAGAAAATGTAGTAGAAGATACAGGGGCCTTAAATATAGTTACTGGTATTATTTTAGACTATAGAGCATTTGATACCTTTGGAGAAGCTACTGTATTATTTACAGGTATCATAGCTGCTCTTATTGTACTAAAAAAAGCTTGAGTTTTGACATGTATGAAGGATTTAAGCCTGTTAGTTGTGAGCTTCTAGCATACTAAATAGTGCAAATCCATAACAATATAAAAGCTACAATAGGTGGAGGTTTAAATGAATACTATAGTTTTAATAGAAATAGGCAAGATTCTAATACCCATTATACAGATATTTGGTATCTATGTTATTTTTTTTGGACATCTATCACCTGGGGGTGGTTTTGCAGGTGGAACTATTATTGGAACAAGTTTAATTTTATATAGAATAATATTCGGTAATAAGAAGGCAGCAAAAAAATTAGGATTTAAAAGGCTTATGAGATTAACCTGTGGCTCCCTTATATTTTATGGAGTTCTAAAGGGGTACAGCTTTATAACAGGAGGCGCCCATATACATGCTCCTCAAATTTCATTAGGTAGTCCTGGAAGTATATTATCAGGGGGATATATTCTTCCCTTAAATATTGCAGTTGGAATAGTGGTAGCTATTACTATATATTTTTTATTTTGCTTGTTTTATGAAGGAGAAATATAGCTATGGAAAAATTATTAACTAATTATTATGAAACAGCTTCTATTATATTGTTTGGAGTAGGCTTTGTTACATTATTACTTCATAGTAATCTTATTAAGAAAATCATTGGTATGAATATAATGGATACAGCAATATTTCTTTTCTTTATTTCTAAGGGATATATATATGGAAAGGAAGCACCTATAATAAGAGGAGTTCATAAGGGGATACAGGGATATATCAATCCAGTACCTACTGCATTAATGCTTACGGGAATAGTAGTAGCTGTAAGCATAACAGCCTTTGCATTAGCCTTAACAATCAAACTTTATGAGAAATATGGTACAGTAGAGCTTGATGAAATTATGAGAATAAGGGGTGAATAGAATGGATGTAGCTAAAAATTTTCCTCTAGTGATTATATTGATTTTGTTTATAGGTGCATTTATTATGCCTTTACTTAAAAATAAGATATATAATAAAGCCTTTAGCTTAATGACCATAGGTATTTCATCAGTATTATCACTTATAACATTAGTATATGTAAATAGATATGGTACATTTTTATATAGGGTGGGTCATTGGGACTCACCATGGGGAATAGAACTAAGCATAGGTATTTTAGAAGCTATAATGTCATTACTATTAACCTCTGTTGCTTTCGTAATATCATGGTATTCAGTCTATACTATTGAAAAGGAAATAAAGGATAATAAGGTCTGCTTTTATTATACTCTTATAAATATACTAGTTGGAGCTTTGCTTGGTATAGTATATACAAATGATTTATTTAATGCTTTTGTTTTTATAGAAGTAAGTGCTATAGCAGCTTGTGGCATAATAGTAGTAAAAGACAAAAAAGAAAATATAAAGGCTACTCTTAAATATTTGATATTAAGTAGTGTAGGTTCTGGTTTAGTATTAATGGGAATAGCTTTTATTTATTCAATAACTGGTAATCTAAATATGACATTTATTAATAAGGAACTTTCACAGACCTTTATGGCGTATGAGAATAGTATATTGATTTCTTTAGGACTTTTTACAATTGGGTTAGGAATAAAAAGTGCAATGTATCCACTTCATGTATGGCTTCCTGATGCCCATTCAAATGCTCCTTCTACTTCAAGTGCCATGCTCTCAGCTCTTGTTCTTAAGGCTTATGTAATTTTCTATATAAAGATTTTATATAGAATGTTTGGAGAAGAGATAATCAGTCAGTTTCCTATATTATTATTTATGGTCTTAATACTTGGTAGTTTAGGTATGATAATGGGCTCTATCTTAGCCATACTTCAGAAGGACATAAAGAGAGTCATTGCATATTCAAGTGTAGCTCAAATGGGGTATATATTTTTTGGTATAGGACTTGGTAATACTATTGGTCTTGTATCTACATTTTTTCATATATTGAATCATGCTATTATAAAATCTGCATTATTTTTAACTGTCGGATCAATGATAGAAAAAACTGGACAGAAAAAGCTTTTTGCTTTGAAGGGTATAGGTAAGGAAATGCCTATAACACTTGGATTATTCACTGTAAGTGCTCTTTCCATGGTAGGTATACCTATTCTTCCAGGATTTATTAGCAAGTTCAACTTTGCAATAGGTAGTATTAAAGGTGGGAAAAGTATTTTTGTAGTTGTAATACTAATAAGTAGTTTGTTGAATGCTTTATATTATTTTCCGATAGTTATTAATGGATATTTTGGTGAAGAAAATTTAGAAGGTAAGGTATTCAAATCAAAGGAAAAAACAATAAAAGAGCTGATGCCCATATTAGTTTTAATTATAGCTGCATTAATCCTAGGAGCGTCATCTAATAAAATAATAGAAATGATTAGTAATGGAGTAGAAGTATTTTAGAAATCTTAAGCATACGGAGGTAAAAGATTTGAAAAATTCTTTGATACTTTTTCCTATTTTATTTCCGCAAATAGCGGCATTGATAATGGGAATTATAAAATTTAAAAATAATAAAAGAAGAAATATATATATTGGAACTGTTATAGTATTAAATCTTGTGTTTATAATTGCTCTATTATCTACTAATCAGTCTATGGATTTTCACTTGATAAAAATAAATAATCTTCTTGATATATATTTTAGAATAGATAAGCTTGGTATATTGTTTGTTTTATTAG
Source organism: Paramaledivibacter caminithermalis DSM 15212 (assembly GCF_900142245.1). Lineage (GTDB taxonomy): Bacteria > Bacillota > Clostridia > Peptostreptococcales > Caminicellaceae > Paramaledivibacter > Paramaledivibacter caminithermalis. The sequence goes on from NZ_FRAG01000020.1 coordinate 42,774, forward strand.
CATCTATACTATGGATATTTACAGCCTTCTATTCCTTTGTCTATATGCCTCATGAAGGAAAGGAAAAGAGATTCTTTTTATACTTCATGTTAACATTAGGAGTTACTGTAGGGATTGCATTTTCAGGAAATTTATTTACTCTATATATTTTTTATGAATATCTAACTTTAGCAACCTTTCCACTTGTAATTCATAGTGGTAGTAAGGAAGCATTAAGGGTTGGAAGAAAGTATCTAATTTATTCCTTTGGAGGAGCGACACTAGCTCTTTTGGGTATTATTCTAATTTTCACTTTAACTAATAGTGTAACATTCATGGAGTTTGGGATACTACAAGGTTTAACCTTAGATAACAAAGATTTACTATTGATAATATACATGATAATGTTTATTGGCTTTGGAGTAAAAGCTGCATTAGTTCCTCTACATTCTTGGCTTCCTGCGGCAATGGTTGCACCAACTCCAGTAAGCTCTCTATTACATGCTGTAGCAGTTGTAAAATCTGGCATATTTGCACTTATAAGAGTAAGCTATTTTATATTTGGATCAGAAGTTCTTTATGAAATACGTGGAAATTATTATATAAGTATACTGGTTGTACTGACAATATTAATGGGTTCATTACTTGCCCTTCATCAAGACAACTTAAAAAAGAGACTTGCATATTCTACAGTAAGTCAGCTTGGATATATACTTCTTGGAATTGTGTTGTTAAATGAAGAGTCGCTTACTGGGGGGCTTTTACATCTTGTTAATCATGCAGTAATAAAAATAACCTTGTTTTTCTGTGTTGGAGCAATATATTTTATGACAGAAAAAAAATATATAAATGAGATAAAGGGAATAGGTAAAGAAATGCCAATAACAATGGGATGCTTTGCTATATCAGCAATTTCTTTAGTTGGGATACCTCCTACAAATGGTTTTGTAAGTAAATGGTATTTAGCATTAGGAGGGCTTGAAGAGAACAAGATTTTGTTTGCAGTCATTTTATTGGTAAGTGCAATGCTTACAGCAGGATATCTACTTCCAATAGTAATAACAGCATTTTTCCCCGGCGAAGAGAAAAAAATAATAAAAAAGGAACCACCTTTGTCTATGCTTATACCGATAGTAACATTAACAGCAATTGTTGTAACTTTAGGGCTTTTTCCAAACATAGTATTACACTTGATTGAAGATATTGTTAAAGGAATAGTTTAAAGGTTATGAAGAAAATGAGGGGAGATGTAAAATGATATATAAAAATACTATTATAGCTATTCTGCTTTTACCTATGCTTGGTTCCCTTATAGGTTGGTTAATAGGTAGAAAAAGTGAAGCATATAGAGATACATTCAATATTTTATTAACAGGAGCAGAGTTCTTAATAATAAATTTAATTTTTAAAAGAATAGCTACAGGTCCAGTGGAATTATTTATTCCAGATATCATGGGTATAGGTTTATCTTTAAAGTTAGATATATTTAGATATATATTTATATGGGTAACATCCCTCATATGGTTTTTAACTACTATATATTCAACTCAATACCTTATAAGGTATAAAAATAGAAATAGATATTATGCATTCTTCATGCTTACTTTGGGAAGCACTATAGGAATATTTTTATCAGAGAATCTTATAAATCTTTTTACTTTTTTTGAAATAATGTCATTCACTTCATATGCATTGGTAATACATGATGAAGATGAATATGCCCATGAGGCTGGAAGATCATATATTTCCATGGCAATAATAGGAGGATTAATTCTCCTCATGGGGCTGTTCCTTTTATATGATTATCTTGGGACTGTAGATATACGCCCATTATCCATGGCAATGAAGGATTTAGGTAATATTAAGTATTTAATATCTGCTTTATTGATAATAGGATTTGGTGTGAAAGCTAGTATAGTACCACTACATGTATGGCTTCCAAAGGCACATCCCGCAGCACCTACACCAGCAAGTGCTATTTTATCTGGAATACTTGTTAAAACAGGGATTTTTGGAATCATAGTAGTTGTTTCAATAATGATGAATGGGGATATGGTTCTTTCAACTGTTATATTAATAATAGGTTTTATAAATATGTTTCTTGGCGGTTTTTTAGCTATGTTCCAAAGAAATATTAAAAGAATACTTGCCTATAGCAGTATGAGTCAGATAGGGTATATACTTATGGGAATCGGGCTTATAGGGCTTTTAAAGGAGCATAATGCTATAGCAGTATATGCAACACTATATCATATATTTAATCATGCACTGTTTAAGGTATTGTTATTTCTTTGTGCAGGAGTAATCTATATGATACTTCATGAGCTTAGTATTAATGCTATAAGAGGCTTTGGGAAACACAAGAATATACTTAAAATATTATTTCTAATAGGTTTGTTTGCCATAATAGGTATGCCTGGATTTAATGGTTTCATTAGTAAAACTCTTTTACATGAAGCTTTAGCTGAGGCACATCATATGTACCATAATATGTGGTTTAATGTAGCTGAAGTTATATTTACCATAAGCAGCAGCTTCACTGTAGCATATTTATTAAAAATATTTGTTGCAGTATTTATGGAAAAAAGCGATAAATATAAAGGACAATATAAGCATCATTTAAAGAAAAGAGCAATGATTCCAATGGTTGCTCTGAGTGTAGTTATAATATATATAGGACTTAGACCTAATATAATCCTTAAGGTACTTGAAGGTACTATGGTGCTATTTAATGCACACGAGCATATTGAGCCTCACTTTTATAATATCCATAATATTAAAAGTTCAATGATTACAATAGGCTTTGGATTTATCATATTTATTGGGTTTATAAGTAGATATTTAAGAAAAGAAGAAAATGGAGAACCAGTGTATGTTAACCCTTCCTTGAAATGGTTTAGCTTAGAGAGACATTTATATATACCTGTAGCAAGATTTTTATACAGATCAAGTTCTATGATATTTAAAGTGATTGATAGAGGAATAATTAATCTTGTAATGTATGTATCTAATTCACTTAAAGCTTTAAGTGGAATTAAAGTAAAAAAACCTAGCAAAGCTATAGAAAATCTAAAAATAAAGAAGCCTAATGTATTAGTAAGAAAAAATAATAAAAATGAATTTACAACATTTTCAGATATTTTAGAGATTCTGAGATTTAATCTTAACAGCTTGATGTATGGGGTATTCATATTGGCTATAATGATTATAGTTGTTTTAGGAATTTTAGTTTTTTAGGTTAATCATACTGTACAATAAAATGAGTTCACCTTAGTATAGGAGGACTCTTTTTTATAAATGAATATTGTGATTATTCATATTGCAAAATATGAATATACATAAGATTAGAATTGATATTTTATAAGTAGTAGCCTTGTAATTATTTGAATAATAGATATTGTCTGAATTATACTTTGTGTTGTTTTTGTAGTAATTATTATTATATATATTACTTAAATCAGTTTTATCATATATATTAGATTTATCTTTTACATCATGTTCATCATAGGGTTCATTATAGAAATTAAGTAAATAATCTAGATCAAGCTTGTGATTATTATTTGATTCAAGGAATTTATCAAATACACTAGGTTTGTCTACTATATCAGTCTTATTGCTATAGGATTTATTCTTATTAATTTTTGAAGATTCCTTTTCTATCAGCAGAAGATTCTTTTCTTTTACTGTAGGTGTAGTAGAGTCTATGTCTGAAGCTTCCGTGTTCTTTTTTTCACAAAGGTATTTACTATTATTGGGACTAAGTTTTTGTTTAGTATTAAAATATGGGTTAATGTATACTTGTTTATTTTTTAGTATTTGAATTTCAAGTACGATAGACATATTACTATCTAAATGAGTGATCTCTCTTATAGTTAAAGGTTTTATAAAATCCCCTTTATTATCTATATATACATATTTACAGTTTTCAGTAATTTTGCTACTGATTAATTCACAGAATGGTTGCTTATCAAAGTTTTCATCAAATACTTTATTGAAATCTAATGTATCAGATAATATTTTGTTTTTTTCTGAAGGTTTAACATTAGCTTTATTATTATTATTTACTATTTGTGAAGCTTTGGATTTATCAAGTATAACAGTTGTTGTACATTTAAATGGTATATCTATTTTATAGTATCTTAAGTTTTTATATGCTTTTGAAGCATAATATATTTTTTTGCGAATAAAGCCATTTAGGAAAAGAACACTGGATTCTTTCAAAAATTTGCATGAGGTTAAAACAATGTTATTTTTAATGCTATTAATACTAATAGCATTTTCAGGGAGTTCGATCAAATGATTGATAGATAATTCAACCATAAGTGTTGCTAGTAATACAGGTATGTCTGATATTACACCTGATGAAATAGAATTTATAGTAATAGGCTTATTTGGGAAGGTATTTAGGACTTTAGTAGTTTCTTTTATTAAATTATCTGTATAATTTTTATTGATAGAGGTCAATTATATTCATCTCCCTATTAAAATAATAATATTTTATTATAGGATCTTCACATTTTACCATCTAATACATAATATGAAAATAACAAGAATTAGTTCAGAAAAAGTATCTAGATAAAATCTAGATACTTTTAAAGAGATAGGATTATGATATTAGCAAATTCTAACTTGACGTTTTTGTAAAATCTTGAGTGTAAGGTAAATCACCATTTTTTCTTCAATTTTGTCAAATTCTTTTTCTTCAAATGGAGAAGGTTCGCAAATAGGTTCACGGTTTATATATTCATCAAACTCAACTATTTTACTATTGATTAATTCACAATAAGGAATTTCATTGAAATATTCTGTGCTTATTTGATTAAATTCTGAAAGGTCGCCTGACAATAACCTTTCTTTTTCAGGAAATTGACTTGGTAATTTTTCTGTATTGAAATATTCGAATTCAGAATTTGTATTAAATATAACATCTGCTGGTTCAGTTCCATTGAAGGTTACAGGAGTTGTACATTCAAAAGGAATATCAACTGTACAGTGTCTTAGGTCACCACAAACGCTTTTATAATTTGAACAATGTTTTGTAGAATAGTCTATGTTTTTACGAACAAAGCCCTTGATGAATAACATATTGGTATTTTGCAAAAGTCTGCATTGGACAATCTTGAGTCTTTTTTTAATATTTTTAATTTCTAAAGCTGGTTCAGGGAGTTTAATAAATGAGCTTATATTAATTTGTACATTAAGCTCTGCTAAAACAACAGGAATTTTTGCTACTACATCTTGAATAGCATCTATGTCAACAGTGTTATTTGTACATCCCTCTAAAGTTTTTCCAAAAACCTTTGCACAACGATGTTCTATGCAATCAGTATTTTGATCTTGACATGAAACGTCTACGTTTACAGTAGTAACGCTGCCAACAGTTTCATCAGCCATAAAAATCTACTCCTTTAATATTTTAATTTTAGGAATAGTAGATAATTAGAGTTTTTCCTATTCCCAATAACATCATATTCAATTGTCCTAGTTATGTTACCATAGCTTTTTAAATTAATAATAAAATTAAATTAATTTGTTGTGCTAGTTTCTGTCGCAATGATTTTAATATTTCATTTTTGCTCATGTAATAAATCTGTTTTTTATATTATCTTAATATGAAAATAGATTTATAATTTCTTATGTATCATAAAAATCACTTAAATCAAATATTAAAACTCCTAAGGTAGTATAAAAACATGTAATTTTTTTAGTATTTTTTATAAAAATACGTATAAAAAAAAGGAAAATTCCAAATTGTATTGAAAAATATTTTTAAGTTATTTTTTAAAATTTACCTATGCGAAGCATAAAAGACATGGTATTATAGCTAATAGTTAAATTTTTATAAAAGCAGTATAAATGAGGTGTTTGATTATGAAACGTATTGTGATGACAGGTGGAGGTACAGCGGGACATGTAACTCCAAATATTGCTCTTATTCCTAGATTAAAAAAATTAGGATATGATATTCATTATATAGGAACTGAAAAAGGTATTGAAAGAAAGTTAATAGAAAAAGAAGGTATACCCTACCATATTGTTAATGCTGGGAAGCTTAGAAGGTATTTAGATATAAAGAATTTGACGGATACTTTTAGAATTACTCAAGGTTTTATGCAGTCTCTAGCAATAATTAATAGATTAAAACCAAGTATTGTTTTTAGCAAAGGAGGTTTTGTATCATCTCCTGTTGTTTGGGCAGCGTGGATGAATAGGATTCCTATAGTAATACATGAATCAGATTATACTCCAGGATTGGCAAATAAAATCGCTATTCCCTTTGCCAAAAAGATATGCTATACCTTTCCTGAAACAGAAAACTACATTTCAAAGGAAAAAGGTATTTTGACAGGTATTCCTGTTCGTGAGAGCCTTTTTTCAGGAGAAAAAAGAAAGGGCACAGAAATTTGTAATTTTGATGATGAAAAGCCTAGTATCCTTATTATAGGAGGAAGCTTAGGATCAGAAGTAATAAATAAAAGCATCAGGGCAAATATTAAAGCAATCCTTAAGGAGTTTCAAGTTTGTCATATCTGTGGAAGGGGAAATGTGGATAAAAATTATCAAGGTATAAAGGGATATGAGCAATTTGAATATGTCAGTGAAGAACTTTCACATTTATTTGCCATGGCTGATTTAATCATTTCAAGAGCAGGAGCAACGGTTCTTTACGAAATATTGGCCCTTAGAAAACCTAATATATTGATACCTTTATCAAAAAAAGCTAGTCGTGGTGATCAAATATTAAATGCTAAATCATTTGAAAAACAAGGTTTAAGCTATGTCATTATGGAGGAAGAGCTAGGCAAGAAATCTATTTTAGAAGCAATAGAAAAGGTGTACAGCAATAGAAAAAATTATATTCATGCTATGAATTCTAATAAAGCTGGTAACGGAATTGATGAAGTGATAAAGGTTATAATACAATGCAGCAAATAGAGACTAATAGGATTATTTATAATTGAGTATGATTAGAAGATTGTAGATTGTTGATAATTTGAAAAAATGTGTATAAAACACAGAGAATAAGCATGTTATCCACAGAAAAACAATAAGTTTCAAATCACCATCAGACGGTTTTGGATATATTAGGAGTGATAATAGATATGTACAATTTCATTATAAGTGTTGACAGATTTATCATAGAGTTCGTTCAAAAATATATGCATAATTCATTTTTAGATAAAATTATGCCCTTTATTACTTCATTAGGCAATATAGGGCTAGTATGGATTATCATATCTATAATTATGTTAATTAGTAAGAAATACAGAAAAGCAGGAATTTTAGGCATATATTCTTTAATCATAAGTGCAGTTTTAGGAGAACTATTATTAAAGAATATTATTGGCAGATCAAGACCCTTTATGGAAATTACCAGCATTAAATTATTAATCCCTAAGCCTATCTCATATTCTTTTCCATCGGGTCATACTGCATCTTCCTTTGCAGCAGTGGCCGCATTTATAAAAGTTATTGATAATAAGATAGTGATAATTCCATTAGCACTATTAGGTATTTTAATAGCTTTTTCGAGGATTTACTTATTAGTTCATTATCCTTCAGATATTTTAGGTGGAATCGTACTTGGATTGATATCTGCTAAGCTAGCTAGTATTTATCTAATATTTAGAGAAAAGAAAAGTGTGGCTTTTAATAAAAAATAACTAATATAGCCCGCCAAGCTAGTTTCTGTTGCGAGAGTTTTAATATTTCATTGACTAGCTTGGAGGATTAATATAGGTAGTTAATTACCCAAATATATAAATAAAGGTATTAAGTTTATATTTATAGAATAAAATTCTATAAAAAGTAAAGCCCTATCATAACAAAGCAATTCTATAGCGTTGGCTTTGGAGGGCTGCTTAGGAGAGATTGCATTGAAAAAATATAGATTAAAAGATGGTAAGATTATGATAGTAAGAGAAGGAAATGGAAAAGATGCCGACAGGGTATTGCAGTATATTAAAAGGGTTGCTTGTGAAAGTGATAATTTAACCTTTGGTGAGGGAGAATTTAATACTACACTGGAGGAGGAAGTAAGATTTATAGAAGAATGTAGAAAAAGTAAAAACAGTTTATTTTTGATTGCTGAATATCGAGGGGAAATAATAAGCTGCTTAACATTTTCTGGAGGGAATCGTTCAAGAATAAAGCATTATGGCGAGTTTGGCATAACTGTATTAAAAAAATATTGGGGACTAGGAGTTGGAAAAACTTTAATAAATTGCTTAATTAAATGGGCAAAGGACTCTGGTATAATTAGAAAGATTAACTTAAAGGTAAAGGCAGATAATACAAAAGCTATAGCATTGTATACCAAGCTGGGCTTTGTAAAGGAAGGAGCTATTTCAAGATTCTTCTATCATAAAGGTGAATTCCATGATGTTTATGTCATGGGACTTGAGATTGATTAAAATATCAGAATCAAATGAATTTAATCATCAAAGTTGGATTTATAAAGGATAGAAAGATTCATTGGATAAAAATAAAAAATAAGAGAAAAACAATATAAGATAAGGAGATATTATGACAAGAGAAAGAAAGATAAAGTTAAGCTTAAGTCCAATAATAAAAGTCTTAGGAGCGCTTTCTATAATTGGTTTTATTATGATAGCTTTTAGAATACTTAATCAAAAAAGTATAAGATTTGCCTTTCTTATATGGAATCTTTTTTTAGCATGGATACCATTACTTCTATCTTTAGCAATGAATTATATAGATAGAATTCAAAAATATAGTACTAAAAAAACAATATACTTATTGGCTTTAGGATTCTGTTGGCTCATATTCTTTCCAAATGCCCCCTATATAGTAACCGATATAATTCATTTGAGTAATTACAATTATTATTCTATATATAATGATGCATATAGCTTTAGTTCAAGCTTTATAATGTGGTATGATTTTATTCTTGTCATGCTTTTTGTATTTACTGGATATATATTGGGTCACATTTCTTTATATAGTGTACACAAGATAATAGAAGAAAAATCTACAAAAGTAATGGGCTGGATATTTGTATTTGTTGTTTCTATATTGAGTGGATTTGCCATATATTTAGGAAGATTCCTTCGTCTCAATAGCTGGGAAATTATATCTAGTCCAGTTAACTTGTTTAAAAGAATATTAGAAAGTATAAATATATTATCAATGAAATTCACATTTATGTTTGGTTTTTTTATATTTTTAATGTATATTGCAATATACAATTTAAGCTTTTTAGAAAAGGAGTGAAGATAAAGAAGGATACCATTATTTATTACTGAAGCTTTATTATGTATAATATAGATATTCCAGTAAAACAATTAATTTATACACATCAAAAATCCCCAAAAGCTTTGGATATTTTGATATGCATAAATTAAGTTTTACTATTGGAAATCTATAATATAGAAATATTTTATTTACTATATAGAACCCACAAAAGATTTTTCAGTTTAAATTTTGTGCGCTTCTGTTACATTAATGTTTATCGCGAAAATTTAATTCGTTTCATGTAAAATCATTTTCGCGATTTATATAGCATAACGAGTTACATATATAAAAATTAAGTACAATAATAGGAGAGATAAAATGGCAAAACTTGAACTTATAGCTACTTCTACATTTGGAATAGAGTCAATTGTTGCTAGAGAGTTAAAGGAATTAGGATATGATAATGTTGCAGTGGAAAATGGGAAAGTAACATTTATTGGAAACGAGGAATCTATATGTGAGACTAATCTATGGCTTAGATGCGCTGATAGAGTGTATCTGAAGGTGGGAGAGTTTAAGGCTACAAGCTTTGAAGAGCTCTTTCAGCAGGTAAAGGCTTTACCTTGGGAAAATTATCTTCCAGTAGATGCTAGGTTTCCTGTTAATGCAAAATCTGTGAAATCACAGCTCTTTAGTCTATCGGATATCCAAGCCATATCAAAAAAGGCTATAGTTGAAAAAATGAAGGAAATTTATTTTAAGGACTGGTTTGAGGAAACAGGAGCTGAATATCCCATAATGGTATCTAGTTTAAAGGATAAAGTAACAGTATCAATAGATACAAGTGGAGCTGGGCTTCATAAGAGGGGATATAGAGAAGCTCAAGGTGAAGCACCACTAAAGGAGACTTTAGCGGCAGCCATGATAAAGATAAGTAGATGGAGATCAGATAGAACACTTATTGATCCTTTATGTGGATCAGGAACTATTGCTATAGAAGCTGCTATGATTGGAAGAAATATAGCACCAGGATTAAATAGAAGCTTTATATCGGAAAAATGGGATTTTATATCTGAGGATTTGTGGAAAAAAACTAAAAAGGAAGCCTATAAAGCCATAGAATATGACAAGGATTTAGATATCTATGGATATGATATAGACGGAAGAGTGGCAAAGATAGCCATGGAAAATTCAATCGAAGCAGGGGTAGACGATTGTATTCACTTTCAAAAAAGACCTGTAAGTCAGCTAAGCTCAAAGAAGAAGTACGGATACATAATATGCAATCCACCCTATGGAGAAAGACTAAGTGAAAAAAAGGAAGTAGAGAAGCTTTACAAAGAGATGGGAAGGGTTTTTTCAGGTCTGGATACATGGTCTTACTATATACTTACCTCCCATGAAGGATTCCAAGAAGCCTTTGGGAAAAAAGCCAATAAGAACAGAAAGCTTTATAATGGCCGTATCAAATGCTATTATTATCAATATTTTGGACCTAGACCGCCTAGGAGGAATGAGTAATAAATATTTGATTTTTTGTTGATTATCAGTAAATTAAAATACTAATTTGTAATGGGAAATAGGTCTTTATTTAGAATCTGTTTCCCATTTTTATGCATTGATAATGCAAAAATAAACAATAAATGGAAATAAAAGGTTGACAATACTATATATATATATAATATATGTAAGATTTCTGATCAGACAATTAATAAAATAATTATCGATAATTGTTTAATAGTTTTTTCTAATAAGCTTAGAATTTGTATGAATTCTTATTTAACGTATTTAAACTACAATTAAAATGTTTAGGGGGGAAACCAAAAATGAAAAAAATAATTAGTTTAATTTTAGTATTAACTATGGCTATTAGTGTGTGTTATATTAGTTATGCAGATAGTAAACATATAAAGATTTCTAAAGAAGAGCTAGCTTCGATGCCTAGAGCAAAAAGAGAAGTTTTAGAAAAAGCTTTTAATAACGGAAAAAGACTTTTAAGAATAGAAAAAAGAGTTGTTGAACTAAAAAAAGATGCTAATGGGCGTTTGGTACCAATAGATCCAAAAGAGGAGATTAAGACACAAAATATAAAAGATTCTCTAATTTCCGCAAAAAGTATAAGTGAAAATTCATTAACTTTAGAATTATATGTTCTTGATAATACTAGAGAAGGTTCATCATATCCTGTAGATTATAGTTTTATGGGCTGGTTTGAATGGAATGGACAAGATCCAGCACCAGGAGAATATGATTTTGCTGGTATTACTTGGGATGGAGGATTAGCTTTATACAAAGGAGATCAAGTAGCTTATGATTGGATAGATAGAGAAACAACTTCTGGAGAAGAAGACATGAAAACTAGTAGAGGATATGTAGCTAAATACAAATATTATAATGGAGTAAGTCCTCTTAAATGTGGTTGGGTATTTGCAGATGTAAGACAAAATCAAAAACAAAACTTACAGGGAAATGTCAAATTCACATATTTTCATACTTATAGTAGCTTGAATTATTCAGTAAGCATTTCTAATCCTCCATCATTAGATATTAAGCCAGACTATAAAAATTGGGATAAATTTTCTTATACAACATTCTGGTATTAACTTTATAAAATTTAAAGCTAAGTCTTAGACAATATTGTCTAAGACTTAGCTTTAAATTCACATAATAAGGATTACTGATAGTATTAAATCCTAATTTTTTAAGGAGTAAATAAATACTTGAGGAAATTGCATAATACATTTAAAGAATTTTTCAATACAAAATGTAGTAGAGAGAGTCAAGAAAGCTATCTGCATATTGTATTTCAAAATTATTAGTGTTAATTATGCAAGTTTCTCACTTGATAAAAGTTAGGGCAAATTCTTTTTGTATATAGAATGATTTTGTAGATTTGCAAGTAAAATTTATATTTTAAAACAAAGTAGAATAAAGCGTTTTAAGTTAAGCTAAATGTTATAAAAAAATATTGAAAGAGGTGCTTTATGAAAAGAGCTATTTTTTTAATTATATTTATTCTATTTTTTATATTAATTATGATAATAAGTTTTAATGATATGCCACCTGATGTCAAAGTATTAGTTAATATAGATAATGTTTCTCAAAAACAATATAATAACATAAAAAGGAACTTTCAATATACTAAGGAAAATCTAAAAAAACTTTATATTAATGTAAATATAAGGGATAACTTTTTTATATATAAAACCACTATAGATATTCCTGAAACCATTGAACTTTATAAAGATAGTAATAATAAAGTAATAGAGGGTGGGGGATATACAAATAGAAAAGTAAGTTTTAATAAAACCGAGATTGAAAGATATATTATATATGACTCAAGCAATTTATCTAAAACAGATTTAAGAAACATCTTAAAATCATATAAAATAAATATAACATGGAAAACTTTAACTAATAAAAATAGAGAAAAACAACTTTCTATAGGAGAATTTTTAGAGTAAAACAAAAGATTAAGTTCAGGGCATACCTAGAGATATAGTTAATGTCAATATGTATTTCAAGATAGATTTTTAAATGCAAGGGAGTGGTTTATATGACATTGGCATTTTTTAGACTTTTAGTTGTTCTTTTAGCCATCGGAGCTTATAGCCTATTGGATAAGAATAAATATAGTTTTTGGAAAAGATTAAATATCTTTTATTTCGTACTTTTATTTTTAGTTCCAGTAGAATATATAAGAATAACAAATTTAAATAGGATGGGGATTTCATTTATAAGCGAATTTTTATTTTCGGTTATATTAATAACATTATCCCTCAACCTATTTATTATATCATGGCTTATGTGTCAGTATGATAAAAATAAGATGAAATAGGTACTCAATAAACCCAATATACTACTTCTGGACATCTTCTTTTATTCTAAATCAGATTTATTATATTTTGGTACAGTTCTGTGAAACTCCTCAGAATAATTCAAGCCTGACCCCTTTTTCTCCACTAGGTGACAGTGACAGTTTTACTTAGTACCACTTCTATTTATAGGCTTCAGGAACCATTCTGTCTGAGTATGCATTTAATATTTCATTTTTTGGATATCTCTTAATATTTATATCTAGTTCTTTTACCAAAAGTTTGAAGTATTCATCTTTATCCTCAAGGATACTTATATTAACCCTTGAAAATATTGTATTTACTTGTGATAATTCATTAACAACATTTTTTATTAACTGTTCATTTATTTCCTCAGTTTCTATATCATCAATATAATTAAACATATATCCTAATAGGTCGCCAATAGCAAGTTCATTATTTTTCTTTTCTTGATGGGAAATAAATCTAGCAGCCATCAAGCAATTTTGCTTAATTTCTGTTAAAGAAATCAAAGTAGCATATAAATTATCTGAATGATTTAATCGTTCTATATCTATATTAATCTCATTAATTGCTGAACCTATTAATTGGTAGTAATTTTTACTATATTTACTTGATGTTGTAAAATAAAAACACGATATAAAAATTATTAAAAATACAACTATTATAATTAATATTTTGTTATATTTCATAGGAATCCGTCCTCGTATAATATATTTAGATGACATATTCAATAGCATTACCAGTAAAAATATAGAATGAAACTGTTGAATATTCATCCATTCACTACCTTCTTATTTTAATTATTAATATCTATACTATGTAAAAACAGTATAACATATTTTTAGAGAATGTTAAATGATAGAATTTTTGCATAAAAAAGGTCAAACTTAAAATATTCCCTTATCTAATATAAAATTGATTTTGGTGCAAAAAGTCCAAAATTTAGTTTTTTATACAAAATAACCGCTCAAACTTGTATAATTGTTAAGTTTTTAATGTTCAACTTTGATATTTTGCAAGAATACAAGTAAACGGTTCCAAAAAAAATGTTCATAAATGACTTTTTACATTAGAATCAAAATTATAATACATAATATACAAATTAAAGAAAAATAAGGAGCAAAAAAAATGGCAAGAAAATCAAGAATAGATTAAAAGGGAGCAGTCAGGGTGTCTATACTAGAGGAGAAGATGATAACTTAGTAGAATTAGAATTTGTTTTGGCAACGTTTTCAGATGATTTTAGAAATGGAATAAAGAAATACCATGAATTCATGGATATAAACAAAAGAATAACAAATTTAAATAGGATGGGGACTTCATTTATAAGCGAATTTTTATTTTCGGTTATATTAATAACGTTATCCCTCAACCTATTTATTATATCATGGCTTATGTGTCAGTATGATAAAAATAAGATGGAATAGATACTCAATTAACCCAATATACTATTTCTGGACATCTTCTTTTATTCTAAATCGGATTTATTATATTTTGGTACAGTTCTGTGAAATTCTTCATATATATCTTGTCTCAATTTTTCGTCACTAAATATATCAAATCCTGTTAAAGCTAGGGCTTTGGCTCCTTTTATCATTTGAATATGTGCATCATCAGTTATGGCTGCCTTAGTAAAATCAATTGAGTGACTAATAGTACCTGGCTCTGCTATTTTTAAATATGAATGTATAGATGGTACTATGAGACTAACATTTCCTATATCCGATGAGCCATATTTCATATTTGGTTTTGGATAATTCATAACTTCACCAAATTGTGCTATATTTTCCTTAAGTTTTTCGGCTATAATTTTGTTTGGATACCTCTCTGTATAAATAAGGGTTTTACTAATATCAGCCTTTACCCCCATAAGTTTTTCTATAGTTTTGACAATGTGCTCTATATGCTCTACAACTATTTTTAAATCACTAACAGTATCAGCCCTTACACTAAATGAGCATGATGCATAATCTGGAATAACATTAGGCGCGTTTCCTCCATTTGTTATTATCCCATTTATATTTGATTTTAGAGGAAGTATAGCTCTTATATGGTCTATGAAATTAAATGTATTTATTACGGCCTGTAAAGCATTTATTCCATCCTCTGGTGAAGATGAGTGGGCTGATTTGCCATGATATTCTATTGTAAGCTTTCTAGTAGCTAAACCTCCTCTACATATAATATTTGAAGTGCTGGGGTGTATCATCATTGCATAGTCAATATCATCAAATACACCTTCATTGACCATTATGACCTTACCTCCGCCTCCTTCTTCTCCCGGTGTTCCCAATACTACAATTTTTCCATCGATTTTATCTGCTATTTTGCTTAAGCCTATGGCAGCACCTACAGACATTGTTCCTATTAAATTATGGCCACAACCATGACCTATTTCCGGTAAGGCGTCATATTCTGCTAAAAAAGCTATTGTAGGTCCCTTGCCCTTACCATTATATTCAGCTCTAAATGCTGTTTCTAAATTTGCTATGCCTTTTTTTATATTAAACCCGTGTTTTTCTAATAATAGTAATATATTTTTTGCTGCACTGTATTCATGAAAAGCAAGCTCTGGCTTTTCATGAATTTTTTTACTTAAATCTACTAATTCTTTTTCGATATTTTCTATTTCATCACAAATTTGCTGTTTTAATATCATTGGATTTACACCTCTTAAATTTAATATTGATGACATAATACACAATGTCCCTTTTCTACTTCTTTCTCTATAGGCATTTCTTTAGAGCATATTGGCTTTGCATAGGGACATCGTTCATGGAAATAACATCCTGAGGGTAAGTTTATTGCACTGGGAATTTCTCCTTGAACATTTTTTGAGTTTTTTAAATTTGTACCTGATAATTTAGGCACAGCAGAAAATAATGCTTTAGTATATGGATGTAAAGGATTATTAAATATATGTTTTTTACTACCTTTTTCTACTATTTTACCTAAATACATAACTCCTAGATCATCACTTATGTGTTTTACAACTGATAAATCATGGGCTATAAATAAATAAGAAAAATTATATTCTTCCTTTAAATCCATCATTAAATTCAGTATTTGAGCCTGAATAGATACATCAAGGGCTGAAACAGGTTCATCTGCTATTATAAATTCTGGTTCCACAGCTAAAGCCCTTGCTATACCAATTCTTTGCCTTTGCCCACCACTGAATTGATGGGGATATCTTGTGGCTTGTTCAGACCTTATACCTACCTTTTTTAGTATTTCAAAGGCCTTTTCCATTGCTTCACTTTTAGAACTTACAACTTGATGAAATAGCATTGGCTCCGTTAATATATCTAATACCCTTTGCCGTGGGTTCAAGGAAGCATATGGGTCTTGAAATATCATTTGCATTTTCTTTCTATATTTGAGCATTTCGTTTCCAGTAAGATTAGTTATATCTTTCCCATCAAACCTAATATTTCCACCTTTAGGATCAATAAGTTTAATAATTGTTCTTGCAGTTGTGGATTTTCCACAGCCGGATTCTCCAACTAAACTAAAAACTTTTCCTTTATCAATAGAAAAGCTTATATTATTTACTGCATTTACAATTCTTTCTTCTTTGATAAATTTTCCATTTTTAAATTTGATTTTATCCAAAATACCCTTATTGAGATCAAATCTTTGTTCTAAATTTTTTACTTCGAGAATTTTTTCCATTTATTTTTCCCCCTCTCTTAATGGGAAATGACATGCAACATAGTGTTTTTCATCCACCTTTACAAGTTCAGGTTCCTTTTCCTTACAAATATCTTTACAATATTTACATCTGGGAGAAAAATTACATCCCTTAGGAAGGTTAAACATATTGGGTACAATACCAGGAATAGTTTCCAGTCTATCTTTATCCTTATCGAGGTCAGGTATTGAGCTTATTAATCCTTTAGTATATGGATGTTTAAATTTTTCTACAATACTCTTTGAAGATCCTGTCTCTACGATTTTGCCACAATACATAACATTTATCCTGTCTGCTATTTCAGATACTACAGCTAGGTCATGGGTAATTAGCATCAAAGAACATCCTTGTTCCTTTACAAGATTTGTCATAAGTCTTAAAATTTGTGCTTGTATGGTAACATCTAAAGCAGTTGTTGGTTCATCAGCTATTATAAGCTTTGGGTTTGCTGCAAGGGCTATGGCTATAACTACCCTCTGCCTCATGCCACCACTGAATTGATGGGGATAACTTTTCAATCTGCTTTCAGGATTTGAAATACCAACGGCTTTTAAAAGCTCGATACACCTTTTTTTTCTTTGATCCTTTGTTAATTTTTCATGGAGTATTAAAACTTCCTCCATTTGCTCTCCTATGGTATATACTGGATTTAATGATGTCATAGGGTCCTGGAAAACCATTGAAATATCTTTGCCTCTAATTTCGTTCATTTGGCTTTCAGATTTTTTCATTAAATCCTGTCCATCAAATATTATTTCTCCGGTTTCTATTTTTCCCGGCTCATCTATAAGCTTTATTATTGAAAATCCAGTAATGGATTTTCCGCCGCCTGATTCTCCTACAACACCTAATATTTCTCCTTCATCTATATCAAAGCTTATATTATCTACAGCCTTTACCGTTCCTTTAAATGTATGAAAATAGGTTCTTAAATTATTTACTTGTAATAATTTTTTCTTCATTGTATCACCCCTTTATTTCAGCTTAGGATTTAATTCGTCCCTTAAAAAATCTCCCAGTAGATTTATGCCAAAAACAATAATCATAATATATAATCCTGGGAAAATAGATACCCACCATAATCCGCTATACAATACATTAAAACCATTGTTACAAAGCATACCCAATGAAGGTCTAGTAACAGGAACCCCCAATCCTAAAAAACTTAAAGTTGCTTCTGTTAGAATAAAAGAACCTACTTGAATAGTTGATAATACTATAATGGATGTAAAAACATTTGGGAGTACATGTTTAAATATAATTTTAAAATTTGGAAGACCAATAACCTTCGTAGCTTCTATAAACTCTTTCTTTTTTACAGAAAGGGTTTCACCCCTTACGGTTCTTGCATATCTTACCCATCCTACTAAAGACAATGCTATTAGTATATTGGTTATACCTCTACCAATGAAGGACATTAAAAATATTGCAATAAGCATGGTGGGAAAAGAAAGCTGTATATCAGCTATACGCATAATTATTGCATCGATCTTACCTCCAAAATATCCTGCTATAAGCCCTAATACTATACCTATGGCACTAGCTAAAAATGTTCCTGCTATGCCTATGATCAAAGAAACTCTACTACCGTATACAATAGCACTAAAAATATCCCTTCCTTGCTGGTCAGTACCTAAAAAGAATTTTGCTTCTCCTCCTTCATCCCATGCAGGAGGCTTATATGCATTATTTAAATCTATATTGGACATATCATAGGGATTTTGTACTGTAAAAAATGGACCTAATATAGCAATTAAAAGTACAACGATAACTATAATAGATCCAATAATTGCAGTAGGGGATTTTTTATAATTATGAAAGAATTCTGATTCTAAAAATGATTTCCATTTATTAACTTTTTCTTGGCTTTTATTAGAGGTTTCAACTTGAATACTCATATTATCACCTACCTTTTAATTATTTTAAATCTATTCTAGGATCTATAAAGGTATAAAGAATGTCTACAATAAAATTTATAAATACAAACATGACAGCAACAAACAAAACATAAGCAGCTACTATAGGTCTATCGGCACTATTAATAGCATCAATCAGTAATTTACCCATTCCTGGCCAAGCAAATATTGTTTCTGTTATAGTTGTAAATGCTATAAGGGAACCGAGTTGAAGACCAAATATAGTAACTACTGGTATTAATGTATTTTTCAATGCATGACCAAATAAAACCTTTCTACTAGAAACTCCCTTTGCTCTAGCAAATTTTACGTAATCCTGTCTAATATTTTCTTGCATTCCAGCGCGAGTTAAACGAATAATCGTAGCTATATTTGCCAATGCAAGGGTTAATGAGGGTAAAACTAAATGCCTCAAGCCGTTAGTTGTAGCAAGACTAGTTTGAAGCCCTAAGATAGTTCCAATATCTCCCCGGCCCGATACAGGAAGTATCCCTAGGGTAAGACTAAAGAAAAATATCATTACCATACCAATCCAAAATGAGGGTAAGGATATACCTGCAATTGATAAAGTCATGATTGCTTTGCTGGATATTTTATTGGGATATGCTCCCGACAATACACCTAAAGGAATACCAATCAATGCTGACAATAACATAGCTATAAAAACAAGCTCTAAAGTAGCTGGAAATCTTTCCATTATTAGACCTAATGCAGGTTGATGATATATGTATGACTTACCGAAATCCCCTTTAAGGGCATTTTTTATAAATATGCCATATTGAACTGGAAGCGGCTTGTCCAATCCTAGATATTCTATGGCAGCTTGAATTTCTGCTTCTGTTGCATTTTCTCTAACCATTAAATATACTGGGTTTCCCATAACACTTGTAAATATAAATACCAATATAGATACTGCAAATAATACCAAAATAAGTTGAGATACCCTTGTGGATAAATATCTAAGCATGTTATCACCCTCTCTGTTAATAAGTAATTTAAAATATTGTATATTTATACAATAAATTTAATAAAGGAAAGGAAAAAATCCTTCCCTTATAATTTTATTTAACAAACTCCATATCCCAAGCATGTATATAATTGTCTTTTCTAGGATGATATTTTATATCCTTGCTATGGGCATATATATCTTGTTGGAAATGAAGAGGTATATATGATATGTCATCTGCTGCAAGCTTCCATACTTCTTGCATTATCTTATCTCTTTCACTAGGATCAGCTGTTGATATAGCTTTGTCTACTAGTTTATCTACCTCTGGGTTTTGATAATATCCTCTATTAACCCCACCATAACCTTCTTTTATATATCCATCCTGTGACATGCTATATACAAGATCTAATCCCATAAGGGCACTTTCTCCACCACTATCAGCCCATCCAGTCATACATAGATGTGTATTATCTCCTTCTCTATTAGATGCACTTATATATTTGAAGAAGATAGTTCTTGACATTAGATTTAAGTTAACTTTTATACCTACTTTTTCAAAATATCCAGCAACTGCCGTTGCAATTTCACCATCATTTATATATCTGTCATTAGGAGCATCTAGAGTAACTTCAAATCTATACCCATCATCTTGTCTTGGATAACCTGCTTCATCGAGGAGCTTCTCTGCTAATTCAGGATCGTAATCTAATCTTTTTATATTTGGATTATGACCATTAAATCCGTCAGGAATATAAGTTGCAGCAGGTGTTGCATAGCCATTCATTATCTTTTCAACGATTTCATCTTCATTTATTGCACGATACATTGCTTCTCTTACTTTAATATTTTTAAATGGATTAGAACCATCTGGAGATTTCAGTGGCATATTTGCATCTTTACTTGGAGTATCTGTCCAACCTGCTAAATTAAGATATATTACCCTCAAACTAGGTTGAGATACAATTTGTATATTATCCTTTGACTCTAGCATATGTATATCCCTAACAGGGACATCAGCTATAAAGTCAACAGAACCTGAAACCATATTTGCTGTACGTGTACCTTCATTAGTGATAGGTTTAAATGTTACCTTTTCTACATCAGGTAGCTCACCCCAAAAATCGTTATTTCTTTCAAATACAATTTTATCTCCTCTGACATGTTCAACAAATTTATATCTACCAGTACCATTAGGATTTAATGCAATCCATTCATCATTTTGATCTTCACATGTTTCTTTATCTAAAATCATTAAATCCTTTAAATGGGCAAGAAGTAATGCATTTGGCTCTTTACATACAACCTTTACAGTATAATCATCAACTTTCTCATAGCTTTCAACTGTAGATAAGCAATACTTAAAAGCTGACATTTCTTCTTTTGATCTATCAAAGGAATAAATTACGTCATCTGCTGTAAAATCATTTCCATTATGGAATTTAACATTTTTCCTTAAATTAAATGTCCAAACCTTAGCATCATCTGATATCTCCCAAGTCTCTGCAAGGGCAGGTTCAGGCTGTAAATTTGCATCAGGTGCTACCAATGAATCATATAAATGATTATTTATAGCATTGGTTATGGTTTCGTTTAGTGGATATGGGTCTAAAGAGTAAGCATCCCCAGCTAATCCTACAATTACTTCCTTTGGAGTATTGTCACTACCATTTTCGCTGGACTCATTACCACTGTTAGCTGTATTAGTATTCCCACCACAGCCTGATAGTAAGGAAACTATAAGTACAACAATTAAGAAAAGTATAGTCGTTTTTTTAAACATTTACATTCCCCCTATTTTTTTATTTTTCTTTGTTACAATAATACAATAGCTTGCTAAAGTTAATTTTTAAAAATACACAGTTTAAATGTGTATTCAAGTTAATATATTATCTAACAAAGATTTTTATTTTACTGAATAGATTTATCTATCCAGCGGTTAATTATTTAAATCCTGAGATAATAATGATTGGATTTTCTCTAGATTATCTAAATGTAACATTAGCTTTTTTTTCATATTAAAGCTTAATATTACAACTAATATTTCTATTAGACAGATAGTAGAGGATATAAAATTGTGAAAAACTAGGGATTCACTATAGTTTTTTAAAGAATATTTGGAATTTTTAGCTAATGGAGATTCATCACTGTCAGATATAGCTATATATGTTAATTTATTTTGATTAAGATATTCAGCAATATTAACAATGTTTTGAGAATATTTAGGAAATGATATTAAAATGAAACAATCTTCAGCAGTAGCCCTTGTAAAATCTATACTTGCTTCCATAAGGTCCCCAACTTCTATTATTTTACTATCAATATTTATAAGTCTTAGCCTATTGTTTAAATATTCAGCAATTACTTTAGATATACCTTGACCACATATATATATACGATTTGAGTTGCTAATCAAATCTGATATTTCCTGAAAGGTTTGTATATTATTATTGCTAAGTGCCCTATCATAATTAAGCTTATGTATTTGAATAATATTATTATAAACATCATTCAAATTATCTAGTTCTTGAAGAGAAGATTTAATTTCATTTGGTACATAAAGCTGTTCTTCTATTAATTGTTGAAAGGATTTTTTCAATTGAATAAATGAATTAATGCCAATACTCTTACAAAAATTCAATATAGTTACTTCAGAAACATTTATTTCTTGACTGATATCTTTGAGACTCATAAATCCTACTTTGCCACTATTCTTAATAAGATATTCTGCTATAATCTTCTGCTTATTACTTAATTTATCTATATTGTTCAATATATTATCGATAATTGTCAAAAAACCACCTCTTTTTTAAGATAATACTATATTTATAACTTTTAGTCAATATATGTTTGCACTATTTTAAAGTAATTACTTTAATTTCTGAATTTTATTTATATTTTTCTACAAGAAGATGAACCCTATCCTTCAGTATTTTGAAGAAGAAGTTTCTTTGCATGTGAAATTTCAGTTTCTAAATTATTTTAGTGGTACACTATTAAGCTATCGTAAACAGCAGTAACTTAATATTTGAATTTTCACAAAAACAAATTGCTTTTAGTTAGCTAAAAGCGATTTGTTTTTGTGCGCCTAACATGTGCATAATTTATATGATGAAAGCCCTGAATACCAAAGGAAATATAGTTGTTAGCCAAGAAGCAAGGGTGTCATCTGAAGGAAGCCAGAGGCAAAATTACGGTCTAAAGAATATGAATTACATATAAGACGTAATACCAGCAAAGTTACAATTAAGGGCAAAGTAGAATCATATGAAGATATAAACAGTTTTTCAAGTTACAAATGGACTTCTAATTTTATTTCATATTATAGATAAACAACTATAGTTTTGCAGAAATCAAACTCCAACAAAAAATTACTTGAGTCTATTAAGAAGCAATAGAAAGTATAGCATCTTTTACAGAAGTATTTTTGGCTATTTCTTGATTTAATGCGGTTTCGGAGAAAACAAGTTTTCCCAAGGAAAATCTTCTCAGACAAATACGAAGTTTTTTAAAACTAAGCTTAGATGTCCATGGGGTATCTCCATTATCTTAGTGTAAAATTATTGTAGGAAAAAAATAAAAAGAGAATAGCTTCTTATGTTAAGATGGAAGTGTATAAGCAACACATCAAAACATAGGCTTTGTAAACTTAATATGAAAAAATAGTACAATGTTTTATAGAATTACTTCAGATTGCTTTAAATTTCGCCTGAAGGATGATAAAAGTTCGTCCTTAAAATTGTCAAGGGTAAAATGAACGTGCTAACGCACGCCCTTGACAATTTCAAGGACGAACATTTAAAAAATAATTAGGCGAAATTCAAGCAAAAATTATGCTACAAGAGGATATTTTTTCTTCTCTTTATCATTTAGATTTAATCCAGCAACTTGAGCAGGTGTTAAACCATTAAGAGATGAATGAGGTCTTACAAAATTATAGAAAAATACAAACATACTA
>NZ_FRAG01000090.1 GCF_900142245.1 Paramaledivibacter caminithermalis DSM 15212
AAAATCCCTTTGCAGGAAGAGTTATTTGTGGACACTGCGGAAGTGTTTTTGGCAGGAAAGTTTGGAATTCTAATGATGAGAGATTTAGAAGGATTGTGTGGAGATGCAATAATAAATATAAGGTGAAGGGAAAAAAGGGTTGTGAGAATAAGCATATAGATGATAAAGTTTTATATCAAGCCTTTGTAAATACCTTTAATGCAATCCTTGAAAGTAAGGATTACTTTATGGAGAAGTGGAAGGACGGACTTAAAAGTGAAAATGCTTTAGTAAAATATAAGTCAAAGCAGTTTATAGAAATTCTAGAAAATGCAAAGTCAATAGAAAAATTTGATATGGATTTATTCTTTAGTATTGCCCAGAAGATGACGGTGTTTGAGGGAGATAAGATAATAGTAAGTTTACTTGATGGAACAGAGGTTGAAGTTGTAATTGAATAAAGGATTTAAGATGAGCCAGTTAGAGTGATGTATGGTCACTTTGACTGTTTTTTTATTTGAAACAAAAATATTCTGTCAATTTGTGTTGGAAAATATTTACAATAAAATTATTTACAAATTTGGAGCGAAACGGTAGAATAAATTGAAAACAAGCTTGTTTATTTTGTGGTTTGTATATTTATTAAGCTAAAAAAAATAGAATTAAAGGGGAGGCGAAAGAAATGTTAAAAGCAATTAATCTTGTTGCAAAAGAGGGGTTACTAGATGGAGTAACGGCAGGATGTAACAACTGTGATCCGAAAGACATATGTACACTTTGTGATGTAAGAGATTTTTGTAGCTCATGTGATTCAGAATGGTGCAATCCATTTGTTAAAGATGATAAGTAATCAATAGAAATTTTACATAGAATGGTGAAGTGGTATTATAAAACACTTCGCTTTTCTATTGTATTTGGATTTAATTTAAAGGCAAGGAGTTGGGAAAATGGAGAATATAGCTGGATTTAAATTAGGGAAATTTAGAATTTGGGAATTTAGAGATAAAATTTATTTATACGTTATAAAAACAGTTGCAATTTTTGAAATTGATGAAAAAATTAGAGCCATATTAGAAAAAAATAAAAACATATTAGATTTATCTAGCTATGATGGAGATAAAGAAGAACTTTGTCAAGCATTCGAGCGTGCTGGACTAATTGAAATGGAGAAAAGTAACAAAATATCTGTCTTAGATAAAGGTGTTAGTAGTGTAACGCTTTTATTATCACAAGTATGTAATTTAAGATGTACATACTGTTATGCAGAGGGTGGTGAATATCATAATAGAGGGTTCATGAGTAAAGAGACAGCTAAATGTGCAATTGATTATATCTTTGACAATAGTAATAAAAAATATATTAATATTATCTTATTTGGAGGAGAACCATTATTAAATTTTGATTTGTTCAAGTATTGCGTAGAATATGGTAAAAAGAAAGCAAAAGAAGTAGGGAAAAAAGTTACTTTTAGCACAACTACAAATGGGACATTATTAAATAAAGAGATTGGTGAATTTTTACATAATAATAAGTTTACAATTACACTTAGTATCGATGGGGATGCTGCGACACACAATCAAAATCGTTATGATGTCAAAGGAAATGGCACATACTCACTCGTCATGAATAATGTTCGAGAATATCTTGATGTAAAAAAAATTACAGCAAGAGCTACATTAACACATTGTAATACGGCAATAGACCAGATTTATGACCATTTATATTCATTAGGTTTTGGAAATATCCATATTTCCCCTTCAATTAATATGATGAGTGAAGATGATTATGATAAATTAGCATTAGGGTATGAAACAATGGTATATAAATTCAAAAAAGCATTAGATGAAAAAAATTATGATTACTGTTTGAAAAATTCGAATATCTTAACATTTCTCAATAGATTTTATGGTGGTGGTATTAGAGAAAAATTTTGTGGTGCAGTAAATAATATGATTGCGGTAGATATTGATGGAAGTATATTTGGTTGCCATCGACTTGTTGAATTTGAAGATAGTAGTTATGGCGATATTGAGTCTGGATATAAGCAAAGTAATCGAGACAAGTTATTAGCTGAGATAAGTAAGAATGATAGAAATCAAAAGTGTACGGAGTGTTGGGCAAAATCATTATGTGGCGGTGGATGTCCAGCAGAAAATAAGGTAGCTAATGGGGACTTTAAAGTACCACATGAACATACATGTAATCTTTTAAGAAAAAATGCTGAATTAGCATTAAAACTTTATGTTGGACTTACAGATGAAGAAAAGTTAAAATTATTTGAAAAGGAAGAAGTTTATGGAGAAAAAAAATAAGATATTAAGGAAATTACTTAATATTTTAAGATATAATTGGTATTACAAATTTGATGTAAATAAGATATTAGACATTTTGGCATTTACTATTAAAACTATTGATAAATATTCGGATATTTATTATATGAATCCGATAGAAAAAAAGAAGTCAGTACCGAGCAATAATATAGAAACCTTGAAATTATTAGATAATAAAATCGCAATTATCAAAATTTCTTCATTTGGTGATGAGCAATGCTCAGATTGGGAAAAAATATTAGAAAAGTTTAATAATGAGTATTGTTGTCTTGTGCTTGATTTATGTAATTGTCAAGGGGGGAGTTTAGAATCTGCACTATCTCTTTGTAATACTATTTTACAAAAAAATACTATTCAATTGGCTTTTAAAAGAAAAAATCAATTAATAGATGTAGGAGATAATAATAATAGGAAAATTGTCTATTGTTTAGTAAGTGAGAACACATTATCTAGTGCAGAATTAGTGGCAGGTTTAATAAAAGAATCTCCTTATGGAAGTGTAATTGGAGAGAATAGGACCTATGGAAAAAATACAATACAAAAGAAATTTTATATTTGTAATATAGTTTTGAAAATTACAATTGGTAAATTTATATTTAAACAAGTTGGAGATATAGAAAATATAGGAATTTTACCAGACGTTATCATGGAAAGATATCTTGATAATACTTTTGAAAGACTTAATTTAGAAAGACCAATTAATATTGGGGAAAACAAAACTAATATATACGTATTACAAAAAATATTGAATGCTATATCAGACAAGAAAATCAAAATTACAGGAAAGTGTGACGAGAGTACGATAAAATTGACTGAAGAGATATTAGGGAGAAAAATAGGAAATAAAATAATGCCTAGAGACCTTGAAATTATTTATTATAAATATATGTTATATTGTTCAAGAATAGAGAATGACAAGCAAATTATATATGTGATGAAAGAAGTAAGTGAAAATGAAAAAAAAGTTTTATATGAATATTAATAATGATATCAAACTTTTAAGTAAAATATTATTGAAACAGCGAAAAATTTATTTGTTCGCTTTGTTTCTTATGGTTCTTTATTCGTCTACTGCATATGTCTTGCCAGTGTTAATGCAAAAAATTTATGATAGTTTGATTGAACATTCTAGTTTTAAATGTATAATATATATAGAAATTTAAGTAAAGACTTTAATTTATACATATCCAAAACGCCCAGAAACATTGCATATTTGTACATGTATAAATTAAGTTTTACTATGTAAATTCTATAATTTGTTTTTTTATTTTTTAATTAGTATTTTCTCTGCATTTGCTAAAAGACAATCTACTTATTGGTTTACTTTTGCAGGGATTAAATCGGTAAAAGAAATAAGATTAGTTGCAATAAAAAAATTGTTCACAGTTAATGGTAGTTTTTATTCAAAATTTAAAATTGGAGATGTAACTAATAGAATTTTAAATGAAGTAGAATTTGTTGAACAGTATACTACAAATGTATTATTTGTGCTTTTAACTGATTTATTTACAGCATTAGTAATTTTTATTTACTTAATGATAAAGTTTCCTATGGTAGGAATAGTAATTTTTATTTTTCTTCCAATAATTTATTTAATTCAAGACCACATGGCAACTAAAATCAAAAAATTAACTGCAATTTCAAGAAATAGATTTCAAGATTTGGCTAATTATATTAATCAAGTTGTTTCAAATCTATTTGGAATTATTTCATTAAATTCTCAAAATTATTTTACAAATAAATATGAACAAATTCAAGAAAAAGAAAATCAAGCTTCTTTGCGCTTGACTAACCTTAGTTTAAAGGCTGGTTTCATTCAAAGTTCATATATGAATATTATGCAGGTAATTATTCTTTTATATGGTTCATATTTGATAATGAATGAGCAACTATCTGTTGGAGAATTGATTTCATTGAATTTGTATATCGGCTATATAACTGCTCCAATTAATAGATTAGCAAAAAATAAAATTCAAATGAAACAATTACACATTTATATTAATCGACTATTTGAAGTAATGAATGTTTCCTTTGACTCTTCTGAACAAAAGAAACATGAGAATATTTTAGAAATAAAAGAAATAAAATTTAATAACTTAAATTTTGGTTATTCATCTACTAATCCTATATTGAAAAAAATATCATTTGATATAAAAAAGGGAGAAAAAATAGCACTAGTTGGAAAAAGTGGTAGTGGAAAATCGACAATAACAAAATTGCTTTTTAAATTTTGGAAATCACCTGCTAAGACAATTTTTATTAATGGAATTGACATTAATTGTATTGATACAGAACAGTTACGAAGAAATATAGATTATATAGTTCAAGAACCTTTAATTTTTAGTGATACGCTATTGAATAATATTTTGTTTGATAAACAAGTGGATATAAATCAAATGAAAGAAGTTATTGATGGTGTGTGTTTATCTGATTTGTTAAAAGAGTTACCGAATGGAGTGAAAACAAAGTTATATGAAAATGGTAAAAATTTATCAGGGGGTCAGAAACAAAGGATAGCTTTAGCTAGAGTTGCTTTGTCAAATGCTGATCTAGTTATTTTGGATGAAGCTACCTCATCGTTAGATGGTTTAACTGAAAATGAAGTAGTAAACTATTTAAAACGGAAATTAATTAATAAAACAGTAATATTTATAACTCATAAAATAAGTAGAATTAAATTTTGCGATAAGATTATTGTATTAGATAAAGGTCATGTTGTTGGTAAGGGGAAACATGATGAGTTAATGGAAACTTGTGATTATTATAAGAAATTATATATATCGGATAAAGAAAATTGATTTGGAGGTTTTATATGGAAATATTAAAATTATATAATGTATCAAAATCCTATGGAAATAATCAAGTATTAAAAAACATTAGTTTTAATGTTAATCACAAAGAATTATTGGGGATAATGGGAGCCTCCAGTTCCGGTAAAACAACTTTATTAAATTGTATTTCCACTATTGATCTTCCAACATGTGGTGAAATTGTTTTTGAAAATAGTAATTTGGTTGAACTAAGCGGGAAAGAGATGGCGATGTTTAGAAGGAAAAATTTAGGTTTTATTTTTCAAGATTATAATTTGCTAGATATTTTAACGATAAAAGAGAATATTGCATTGGCTTTAACAATAAATAGAACTCCGATTAATATTATAGATACTAAAGTTCAAGAAGTAGCTTCAAATTTTAGAATAGAAGATATTTTAAATAAATATCCTTATCAAGTATCTGGTGGGCAAAAACAACGTTGTGCATGTGCTAGAGCAATAATTACTAATCCTAAATTGATATTTGCAGATGAACCAACGGGTGCTTTAGATAGTAATTCTTCTAAAAATCTCATGGAAACTATGGAACACATGGTTAATGATTTATTTGCTACAATTTTGATGGTAACTCACGATATATTTGTTGCTAGTTATGCAACAAGAATTTTATTTTTAAAGGATGGACGTATACATTATGAATTAATTAGAGGGAATAAATCTCATAAAGAATTTTATAATGAAATTAGTGAGGTTATTTCTTCGATTGGAGGAGCATAATGACATACATAAAATTATCTTTAAAAAATATTAAAAAAAGTGTTAAAGATTATGTTATGTATTTTTTAACAATGTTTTTAATAGTGACATTTATATATGCTTTTATTTCTATTGCTATATCGGATGATATAATTTCTTTAGCACAAAATGTAAAAGCACTGACATATGTAATTTTGAGTTTATCAATTTTGATTTCTTTTATTTGTGCTTTTATGGTATCACATGCAATCTCCTTTATTTTAAATCAAAGGAAAAAGGAGATTGCAATTTATTTACTATTAGGGATGGATAGGAAAAACGTTTGTATTTTGTTTTTTATTGAGAATTTTATATTGAGTATAATTTCTCTAATTTTGGGAATAATTACTGGAAATTTTTTGGCAAGCATACTTATAAAAGTAATTTATAACATATTTGAAATAGAGTATTGTTTTGTTATAAGTTTTTCCAAAATTGCGATGATAATAACTATTTTGTTATTCTTTTTAATCTATACAATAGCGATTAAAAAGGCTGTTTCAATAATATGGAAAGAAAAAATTATTAGTTTACTATATGACAATAGAAAAAATGAAAAATTAGAAAATAAAGATTTCAAAATTATAATTTTTAGACTAATGACTGGTTTTTTTGCTTTGATCTTTGGAATTATTTTTTTATATAAGACAGCTGTTACTCAAACAAATATAGCAATACTATTTTTAGCCATTACAGTATTTTTACTATTGCTTGCAATATATCAGCTATATTGTGTTTTACCGTTCCTTTTAATGTTTATGATGACTAAAAATAAAAAGTGGTATTATAAAAATACAAATTTGTTTCTTTCTGGACTATTACGTAGAAAATTTCTAACATCTGGAAAAGTTATGGCTATTGTTGCAGTTTTATTATCTGTATCTTTAGCAGCAATGCTTATTGGATTAATAATGGGTATGGGATATAAAGTAAATATTAAAGCAGAATATCCTTATGATATTGCAGTTGCAATAGATGCAAAAATTAAAGACTTTGATGAAGTAATTAAATTTGTGGAACAAGATTATCAAATCAAAGACACTGTATCATATTATTTGTATCGAGATTATAAGTATAATATTGATATTTTAGCGTTGACTGACTATAATTCTCTAAGAGAACAACTTGGTTTAGATAAAAAGACTTTAAATAGTAACAGTTATATAATACACTGTGATACTCCAAAATATTTAGATGTTATTAAAAATGAAATTATACAAAATAAAGATATTGTTTTAAATGGAACAACATTACATGGTAATTACATATATACAGAACCAATGGAGCAATATCGTATGGCAGGTAGTAATGGTTATGTGCTTGTAGTTCCAGATGAAATAGTAAAGGGATTAGTCACTAACAAATCAAGATTAGTTATTTCATTGGAAACAGAAGGGAAAGAAGAATTACGTGATAGTTTAAATAGATTTATACGTAACAAGTGGAATCCAGAAATTATAAATCCTGTCAATAAAAATATTACAATGAGTATCAGTGTTAAAGCATGGGGAATAAAAAATTCGTTATCAGGATTTATTACTATTTCGTTTAGTGGCTTGTATTTATGTATAATTTTTATTATTTTGTCTGCTACATTGCTATCATTTGAACAACTTTCTTCTATTGATAATTCTAAAAA
This sequence comes from Paramaledivibacter caminithermalis DSM 15212, assembly GCF_900142245.1. GTDB lineage: Bacteria > Bacillota > Clostridia > Peptostreptococcales > Caminicellaceae > Paramaledivibacter > Paramaledivibacter caminithermalis. The sequence continues at coordinate 7,517 of NZ_FRAG01000090.1, forward strand.
GTCATATTCAGTTTTAAGTCAACTAGGTGTTTCTAGGAAGGAACAAAAATATTTGGCCTTTATGGAATCAGCAAATTTGTTCTTTTTACCAATGATATTGCCAATTATTTTTATAATAATTATGGCTATTTCTGGACAATATTTTTTGAGTAATTATATAATTTCTGATAAGATAGTACCTATTAGCTTGGCAGTTACATTAGGTGTATTCACTTTTTTTTATTTAACATATTTTATGATTACTAATATTATTTATCAGAAGAATATTTTTCAAGGATAGTTGAAATTTATTGTTAGTAAGTTTGATAGCGAACTTTCTTACTAGGGTAACAGCAACTTTAAAAAAACAGTAAAACAAATTTTTGTTAGGGGGGTAAACCTAATTTTTATATGAGAGATATTATCATCTTTTTATCAAAACACATGTGGAGACGGTGGTTTTGATAGAGAGGAAATAGGTTGGAATCAAAGTAAGCGTCAATTCTTCCCCATGTATCAATAACATAATAGTCATGATATAATCTCCACAAGGAGGTTTGAGAATGAGTAATAATGATAGATTAATATGGGAAAAACGAATCAAAGAATATAAGGATAGTGGGCTATCAGGAACACAGTGGTGTAGAGAGAATAATCTTAGCTATCATCCATTCAAATATTGGCATTATAAAATAAGCGATAAATTAAGAAATAAAGAGCATTTGAAACAAAGTAGAGAGAGGATAGCTGTTACTACTGATGCAAACAGTAGTAATAGTTTTGAACATAGTCAAACAGAAAAAGCTGAGCTGATTTATTGTTCTTTGTCACCGTCTATAGATATAAAAGTAGG
>NZ_FRAG01000094.1 GCF_900142245.1 Paramaledivibacter caminithermalis DSM 15212
AGCCTTGATAATAGCTATTTTCGTACCATTATCAGCGCCGCTTGCTTTAAAATATCATTCTCCATTTTGAGTCTTTGATTTTCTTTTCTAAGTTTTATTAGTTCATTTTCCTCTTTTGTTCTATTGTCCTTAGCTTTAAAAGAACCTGATGTAGTATAATCTTTAACCCACTTATTTACGGTAGATCTTGCTACATTATATTCTTTAACTATTTCAGTTGGGCTTTTACCACTCTTAACTAATACAACTATCTGTTTTTTAAATTCTTCCGTATATCTTTTAGATCTATTAGACATGATTTACCTCCAAATTAGTTTTATTTATTATATCATGTCCGAGTTTTTATTGTCTAATTAAGTATAACCTATCCAAACAACCAGAAAAGCATTAATTGAGTGACTAGATTTTCTTTGGTAAATATAGGGGTATAGCTCGCTAGGGAAAGTGCAAATGATATTCTGAAAAATTAGTCAAATAAAAGTCTTCCAACAGTTTTTTCAGAATTTACGATATAATAAGGGCCATATAGACCTGTTTACGGGTGACTTGGTAAATAAAGTCAAAAAAAGCAAAGCACCTTTAGGTGTTGTCTGAAAAAAATTATGCGGCTGGCAGACCATTTGGTGGGTCTTAAGACACAGCCAGTAATGTGCCCTTATAGGGCTAGAGCAAACCATTCGTCTTACGTTACGGGTGGTCATGATTAATAAAAGGCAACTTTATAAATTCTTTATAATTGCCTGTTACATTAATAATCGTAGTAGAGATTAATAATGTTATGAGAGGATGAGTTAAATGTCAAACTTGATACTTGAAACAAGAGGACTGAAAAAATACTATGGAAAGCAACTTGCCGTAAATAATGTTTCACTAAAAATACCAAGAGGTTCAATCTACGGATTACTTGGACCTAATGGAGCAGGGAAATCAACAACATTAAAAATGCTCACAGGCTTAATAAAGCCAAGTGCAGGAGAAATACTTGCTTTTGATGAACCATGGCAACGTAAGCACTTAAGACGAATTGGTTCACTTATTGAATCTCCAGCTTTATATGGTAATCTAACAGCAACTGAAAATCTTTTGATTCATACAAAACTTATGGGGATATCAAAAGAAAAAATTTATGATGTTCTTGAACTAGTGAATCTAAAAGATACAGGTAAAAAACTTACATCACAGTTTTCAATGGGAATGAAGCAAAGATTGGGAATTGCAATAGCACTTTTAGGTAATCCAGAACTTTTGATTCTTGATGAACCTACAAATGGGCTTGATCCTCTGGGGATTCAAGAACTAAGAGAATTGATTCGTTCATTTCCTGAAAGGGGAATTACAGTTATACTTTCAAGTCATATTTTGAAAGAGGTTTCCCAAATTGTAAAAAATGTTGGTATCATAAGCAATGGAGAACTTAAATATCAGGGAGAGACAAATCCAGATGAAGACTTTGAGGAATTATTTATGAACGTAGTAAAGGGGAGGATAAAATGATTAATGTAATTAAGTCGGAATATCTCAAATATAAAAGGACATTTACAAAAAAGCTTATTTTAATGGCACCGTTGTTATTCATATTAATTGCTTTGCCACAGAAACTATTCATGCTGGCTAATTATTTAAGACCATGGCAACTTTTACTTAATCAGATATATAATTGGTGGCCATTGATTTTTATACCCCTAGGAATGGCATTGTTTGCAGCTTTATTGGAATTGCAGGAAAGAAAGGCAGGCAATTATCGTAATATACGTGTGCACAATGTTTCACCATCTTTCATATGGATCGGCAAGGTAATAGTAATGGCAATATATTCATTGCTTTCTACATTGGTTCTTATTGTGGCAATAATTATTTCAGGGTTGATTACAGCTGGCGCTGATATTCCATGGGGAAAGATATTTGCTGGTGGTTTTACTATATGGTTAACAGCACTCGCATTAATACCTTTACAGCTGTGGATGGCTGCGTGGAAAGGGACATTTGCAAGTATGGCGCTAGGATTTTTAGGGATGATAACAGGTGTAATTGCAGCACCAGAATCATACTGGATATATATTCCATGGAGCTGGTCCATTAGGCTGATGTGTCCTATAATAGGCGTACACCCGAATGGAATACCTTTGAAAGCATCAGATTCTCTCATGGATACTTCAGTAATACCAGCAGGAATAGCCCTGTCGCTTGCTACATTAATAATTTTTACTGTAATTACTGCATTATGGTTTAATAGAAGGGAGGCAAGGTGATGAATATATTTATATCAGAATGGATTAAGATAAAACGCACACCTATATTATGGCTTACGTTTTTAATACCTGTGATTTTTGCAGCTTTAATGATATGGTACTTTTCGTTAAGAACGATAACGATAAATACTCAAATTTTAATATTTCAAGCGTTTTTTGATGTGTGGACAGCGCTAATTATTCCGTTGGGTGTAGGTTTAATATCAGGATTAATGATACATCAGGAGGAACTTGCTGGTAGTTTTAATGGTTTTCTCGGAAGCAAACTACTGCGCAGGGATTTGTACCTTGGAAAACTTACAATGCTTATATTGTTGACATCGGCAAGTACTTTATTTGCGGTATTGACACTTTTAGTAGGATTAAGTTTTATATTGAATATACACATATCCTGGACGATTTTTATTATAGCAGCTATAATGGCTATGATAGGAACTCTTCCACTATTGGCATTCCATTTATGGATAAGTTTCGCATGTGGAATGGGTGCATCAATTGGTATTGGTGGCGGGGGTATTTTAGTAGCTGCTTTGATGGCGACAAGTTTAGGCAATAAGATATGGCAATATGTACCGTGGGCATGGCCAGTTCGTTTAACAGAATTAGCAGGAGTATATTTATTAAATTTGCATGGTATGAAAAACCCTCTTGAAATCATATCTTCAGTCTTTATCGTAGAACAAGCTATAAAGGGTCTTATTCCAGCTGCCGTATTTTTTGTAAGTTTGCTGGCTGGAGGTTTGATTTGGTTTGAAAGGTGGGAAGGTAGAAAAATGTATGGTTAAAGAAAAATTAAAAGGAGGGATGATGGTATGAGTAAGATTCTTATAATTGATGATGAGGAAGACTTAGTTACTCTTTTAAAAGATTCTCTTGAGAGCAGAGGTCATATTGTATTAGCAGCATATGACGGTGAAAAAGGTATTAAAAAATCCAAAGAACAGCCAGATATTATTATTCTCGATGTAATGATGCCTGGCATTGATGGGTATGAAGTCTGTAGAAGAATAAGAGATGCAGTTCTTTGTCCGATCATATTTTTGAGTGCGAAACAGTCGGAAAACGATAAGCTAAAAGGTCTTGCCTTAGGAGGTGATGATTATTTAATAAAGCCTTTTAGCCTCAATGAACTATTAGCGAGAATAGATGCACATTTAAGGAGAGAGAAAAGGGCTATATTCCTTAACAACTCAAACAAGAGAGTGTTGATTAGTTTTTGCAGACTATCGGTTGATTTAAAATCAAGACAGGTTAAGATTGATGATAATATCATATCCTTTACTAAACGAGAATTTGACATTTTAGAACTGCTTTTAATGCATCCAGGTCAGGTGTTTTCAAAAGAACAGATTTATGAGAAGGTTTGGGGATATGATGCAGAAGGAGATTTTTCAACTGTTACTGAGCATATGAAAAACATAAGGGCAAAGATAGCTGAATTTGATTGCGATACAGAGTATATATCGACAGTATGGGGTATCGGCTATCGATTTAACAAAATAATGTAATGCGAAATTATATATATTTAGCGGGTGTATTTATATGTTTGAAAGAAAACCTCTTAAGTCTCAATTTATAATAACGTTTATTTTGATTATCATATCAAGTATAATAGCTACAATAGCTTCGTATTATACGGGTTATATGATTTATACAAAAATTGAATATAAAAAAATGTATCCAGCCAACTATTATGAAAAGAAAATTCCTGACATTGAAGGCTATATAAGAAAAGAAGGTGTAGTTTTTTTAAACAGGAGCGAAAAACAGCTCATTGAGAAAATAATCCCTTCAGAAGGTATATTGTATCAGGTTATGGATGAAAATGGTAACATGATATATGGGACAGATTATAAAAAACTTTTAAATGGCAAAGAGGATCTATATAATAAATTGAATACTACCATCAATATAGATGGTAGATATGTAAGAATCATCCCAGTATTCGATTCTCAAGGAAAGATAAGCGGAGCAGTTTCATTATCATATACATTGACACCTCATTATGCAAGTACATCAGATAAAATATCGCTCACACTATTATTTATTGTAGTTGTTTTTTCTCCGTTTATTTATATAGTAATCTTTACATTGCTTTTTTCAAAGAAATTTGCCAGTAATATAGGCAAGCCAGTTAATATGCTTATTGATGCATCAAGAAAGGTTAAAGAGAAGGATCTTGACTTTAATATATATTATTATGCCGATAATGAACTCGGAAAACTTTGTAAAGCATTTAATGAGATGAAAAACGAACTTAAGGAGTCATTAATATCACAGTGGAAAGCAGAGCAGGAAAGACATGAGATGGTTCAAGCCCTTGCCCATGACCTAAAAACACCTTTTTCTGTAATACAGGGCTATGTTGAATCACTTCTGGAAGGCAATTATGTTGATACTCAAAAAGTAAAAAAATATCTACAGGTAATAAGAGACAATGCAAATAAGGGTTCGGAACTTATCAAAAAAATGCTTTACGCCGCAGAGCTTGAAACGTCCTGCGCAAAGCTTAATATCACTCCAGTGGATATATACTCTTTATTAATGAATAAAAAAGAAAGTTATGAGATGATGGCAAAAAATAAAAAGATAGGTTTTAAAATTGATGTAACTTATGAAAAACAGGTTAAAATGACATGCCCTGTTGATATTGTAAAACTTGAGCGTATTCTTGACAATATCGTTTCGAATTGCATCTGTTATACGCCAGAAAATGGGACAATAACAATTAATGCTAATATTACTTGTAATAATATTTGTTTTAAAGTATGTGATACAGGAAAGGGATTTAGTAGTAAAGATCTATCTAATCTTTTTAATAAATTTTATAGGGGTGATGAATCCCGTTCTTCCAAAGATGGTCACGCTGGATTAGGACTTTATATTGCAAAAAGGTTGGTAGAAATGCATGGCGGAAGTATTGTTGCCTTTAATGCAAAGGGCGGCGGTGCATGTATTAAATTTGATTTGCATTTTCTAGAAAATAATAGCAATAGGAAATGATGCAATTACGAAAAGCATTCCTCGGTCGTGTAAATGATGAGTTAAAAGAGCCTTTATAGGGTAGCAATCGCTACCCTATTTTGCTGTAAATGGAGGAAACTAATGACAAATAGAATTTATATATGTTCAATAAAAGATGAATATATTGATTATTTAATCAAAAAAACCCTCATACTAGTATTAAAATTAGATAATTGAATTTGTAAATACTATACCCAAAATTTTTAAAATATTTAAAGATTTTTTTAAGGGATTTGTGATAAAATTAATTATTGTTTTCTTATCCTTGTTCATCTTTTGTTTCTGTCCTTTCATTAGAGAATTTGAACAAGGACTATCTTATCATATTTTATCTGGCAAAAAAATCCCTGAATTTCTGAATTTTTTCCTTGACTTTTATTTTTTATGTAATATCAGTGGGTGTCACTATTTTTTATTAGAGGAGAGTCTTTGGCATGAGTTTTTTCTTTATTTTCAAAATTAACATTTTATTGAAAAATATATCCCATATCAGATTAAATAATTCACAATTTTGGTTAATTATAGGGTGTTATAAAGTGTTATTTAACAATTAACACTCATAAGTTATGAGAATATAGATTATTTGAAAAGATAAAAAGGATTCAATATTGATAAAAAATTGTTAAATGAATTGAGGGGAATCAGGAAAATATTATTGCTTTTAAATGAAAACGATTATAATAGAATAATGGATATATAGCTTGTAATTAATGGACTGTAAGATTTTTATTATAATAAATAATCTAAAAATTTAGAATCGAAAGAATAAAATTATTGACAATATATAGGACTGAATTTATAATTTATTATAAGAAAAATGATAAAAATTTAACGAGAGGAGATTTGTTTATGTGGGAAAAAACGATGCCAATTAATGAAGTGAGAGAATTAAGGGGAAAAACAAATATATTTTTAGGTGTAGGGGCTATTGAGAAGATATTTGATATAGCTAAAGAAATAAAAGAAAAGGGAATAGATAAGGTAGCAATTGTAACAGGAAAATCATCTTATGTAAAATGTGGTGCATGGCATTACATAGAAAAAGCATTGAAGGAGAACCATATTGAGTTTGTTTTATATAATAAAGTAACTCCTAATCCATTAAGTACGCAGGTTGATGGAGCAACAAAGATGGCAAGAGAATTAGGAGCTAAAGCGGTGATTGGTATTGGTGGGGGAAGTCCAATTGATACAGCAAAATCCGTTGCAATTATGACTTTGTATCCAGAATATACAACAGCAGATTTATATGAGTATAATTTTATTCCAACGAAATCTTTACCAGTAATCGCCATTAACACGACCCATGGAACAGGAACAGAAGCAGATCGATTTGCAGTTGTAAGCGTATTAGAAGATGGAAAGGAATATAAGCCAGCAATCGCTTATGATTTTAGTTATCCAATGTATTCTATAGATGATCCTAAATTAATGGTATCCCTTCCTAAGTCTCAAACAGCTTATACGTCAATAGATGCTATCAATCATGTTGTAGAGGCTTGTACTACAGCTGTAACTACTCCTTATGCTGTTATGTTAGCTAAAGAAACGGTAAGACTAATGGCTAAATATCTACCAAATGCATTAGAAAATGGAGAAGATTTAGAAGCAAGATATTATCTTACATATGCTTCTACCATTGCAGGAATTTGTTTTGACAATGGTATGCTTCATTTGACCCATGCTTTAGAACATCCATTAAGTGCTATTAAGCCAGATTTAGCCCATGGGTTAGGATTAGCAATGCTACTGCCAGCAGTAGTGAGAAATATTTATTCAGCAAGACCTGAAGTATTAGCAGATGTATTGTCTCCAATCGTACCAGAACTTAAGGGAACAAAAGAAGAAGCTGAAAAAGCAGCAAATGGTGTTAGAGAGTGGTTAGAGAAAGTTGGTGTGAAGGAGACTTTAACAGATTTAGGATTTAAAGAAGAGCATATAGAAAAATTAGTTGAATTAGTCTTTACAACACCTAGTTTGGATTTATTGTTAGGCTGCTCTCCAATACCACCAACAAAAGAATTAGTGGAAAAGGTTTATAGAGAATCTTTATAATAATATAAAAGAAAATCAAAAGAATTCAAAAAGGTTTTATTACCTTTTGAATTCTTTTTTTATTATCATATAAAAATACTCACTGGTGTTGCATAAAAAATAAAAACAAAAGTCAAGGAAAAAAAACAGAAATTTAGGGATTTTTTTGCAGATAAAATATGATAAGATAAGTGA
>NZ_FRAG01000147.1 GCF_900142245.1 Paramaledivibacter caminithermalis DSM 15212
CTTAATGATGAAGGAAGACTTGTAATAAATCCAAAAGAAGCTGAAATAGTAAAGAGAATTTATAGAGAGTACCTTAATGGAAAAAGTATGGGTGAAATTAAAAAAGGGCTAGAAATAGATAGGATTAAAACTGTAACAGGAAAAGAAAAGTGGCAAGAAAGCATTATTAAAGGAGTTTTAAGTAATGAAAAATACTGTGGAGATGTAATTTTACAAAAGACAGTAACAGTTGACTATCTTACTCATAAGAGAAAAAGGAATGAAGGTGAAAGTCCTAAATACTTAATTAAGAATAACCATGAGCCAATTATATCAAAAGAAGAGTTTAACAGTGTACAGAAAATAATGACTGATAGAGCAGCAAAATTTGGAAATATTCCAGAGGAAAGATATAAATACAAAAATAGATATGCTTTTAGTGGAAAGATTATATGTGGAAATTGTGGAGCAGTATTTAAAAGAAGAACATGGAACAGTAAATCTCCTAACAAACAAATAGTATGGCAGTGCGGAACATATATAAAGGAAGGAAAAAATGCTTGTGCCATGAAGGCTATTGATGATTTGACTCTAAAAGCAGTCTTTATCAGGACTTTTAATAGATTTTATAAGGATAAAGAAAGGTTTCTATCAAGCTTTATAAAAAATGTAGAAAAGGGATTAGAAAGTGAAAAGGATGAAAAATTTCAAGTAGAAAAAGAAATTAAAAATCTTACAGAGAAAATAAAAGAACTTATTCGTATTCAAATACAAGGAAAGATTTCAGCTGATGAATATGAGAACAGATACAAAAAACTTAAAAATAGACTAGATGCTCTAAAGAGAATACATCTAAATAACTTAGAGGAAAAGCAAAACAGCCAAGAACTTAAGATAAGGATGGCAGAAATAAAAAATTATTTAAATAATCATGATAGACTACTTACAGATTTTGATGATGAGATATTTAAAGCTTTAGTTGAAAGAATACGAGTTATAGGTCCAACTCACATCGTTTTTGAACTAAGAAATGGAATTGCTTTAGAAGAAAAATTCATTAAGAGAAGAGGTAAAAATGGTTTAGTATAGAAATATTTTAGAAAGGAAGGTTTAAAAATGACTAAAAAAATATCAGTAATACCTGCTAAACCAGCTGCAGTAATTAAGGGTCTACCAAAGGAAACTAAGAAAAGGGTCTGTGCTTATTGTAGAGTTAGTACAGATACTGATGAGCAGCTTTCAAGTTATGAAGCGCAGGTAACCTACTACGAAGATTACATTAATAAAAGACCGGATTGGGAGTATGCAGGAATATATGCAGACGAAGGTATAACTGGAACCAACACAAAATATAGAGCTCAGTTTAACAGAATGATTCA
>NZ_FRAG01000123.1 GCF_900142245.1 Paramaledivibacter caminithermalis DSM 15212
GGGCCGTGGGTTCGAATCCCACCCCCTCCGCCAAAATGTGGAGAAGTACTCAAGTAGGCTGAAGAGGACGGTTTGCTAAACCGTTAGGTCGGTTAAGTCGGCGCGCGGGTTCGAATCCCGCCTTCTCCGCCAATTGCTTGGGCCTTTAGCTCAGTTGGTCAGAGCGTCCGGCTCATAACCGGCAGGTCTGGGGTTCGAGTCCCTGAAGGCCCACCAATTAATAGAAACAAGAAGCAAGAAAAAACAAAAGAGGATGACTTGAATAGTCTAATCTTCAATTTTCCACATCTTGTGTCATTATATAGAGTGTTTTTCTATAAGATAGGGGTGTAGTTCAGTTGGTAGAACGACGGTCTCCAAAACCGTATGTCGTGGGTTCAAGTCCTGCCACCCCTGCCAACTTTAGAAGTGAGAGGCTAGAAATTAGAAATTGGAATAAGGGTATTTCCGAAAGGTTGAAAAACCTAAGAGGGTAACTATATTTTAATCTCCAACATTTCGCATCCTACATCATTTTACAGTGTATTACCTTATAGCAGCGGGGTGTAGCGCAGTTTGGTAGCGCATCTGGTTTGGGACCAGAGGGTCGCGGGTTCAAATCCTGCCACCCCGACCAATTTAGAAGCAAGAGGCTAGAAGCTAGACTAGTGATGGGTCGAGAAGGTTTTAAAAAACCTAAAATAATGACAAAAGTCCAATCTTTAGTGTCCAACATCTTGTATTTAAAGTGGGCTTATAGCTCAGCTGGTTAGAGCGCACGCCTGATAAGCGTGAGGTCGGTGGTTCAAGTCCACTTAAGCCCACCAAAAATAAATAAATGAAATTTTGCTGGTGTAATTAAAGTGATAAAACCGTGTACTGATATCTATAGGGGCCTTTAGCTCAGTTGGTCAGAGCGTCCGGCTCATAACCGGCAGGTCCGGGGTTCGAGTCCCTGAAGGCCCACCATTTAATAGGAGCAAAAAGTGGAAAATCTAAAGTTAAATAAGACTTAAGAAAATAAACTTAAAATTTATTGTATGCTGTATCTGATAATTGGTATCTAGTATGGCAAGGTAGCTAGTCGGTAGAGTAGGTGACTGGAATTATTTGTGTTAGTGATTTGATTTTGATTTTTGGTATTTAAAATCTACGTATATCTATATGTAGATTTTTTTTGTTACAAAAACTCTTGACAGTAAAAAATTGATGCAAATTATTTTTTTAAAACTTAATAGAAAAATCCTAGTACTTGCAATTTAAGATCCATCGACGACGTCTTTGTTCATATGAAATTGTTTTAATATGTGTATAGAAAAGTCTTTAATAAATTTATAAATATTATAATTTTTAATTTCATTTTTTGCTTTTACTAAATATTGCAGTTTTTCTTTATTACTCATTTCATTCAAATCATGGACCATAAAGTCTAACTCATATAAATTAATAAATGAATATTCATCACCATTATTGACATTTAATAGCGGCAATCTAAGATTAAATTGTTTATCTCCCTTCATAAGACTAAAGTTATAATTATGATTATAGAAAATAAGATCTTGATTTATATTTCCATAAAATTTACCCCATACTTCTAGAAAATCTTTTTTTACTCTATAATCAATTATTCTAATCTTAAATTTATCATCTAAATAAAACTCCTTTGGAAAATGAGCATATAAATTATCTTTGCTAATATAATTTAGCACATCAAGGGTAGGTAAAAGATGTAATATATCTTCATAATTATGTAATAAGATCTTGCTTTTTAAATTTGTATCCTTTGTATATTCATATTTTTTATATAGTTTGACGCTTTCTGCGCCATCTATCATGTCCTTTCTATTTATTCCTAGGAATTTTTCCAGTGTTTTTAGTTTACAGTTATCTAGACCTAGAAAATTTTTATTACTTTTGACTACTTTATATAAATCGAAGTTTAAATAATTATCTATTTTATAATTTAAACGGTGCTTTGTAAAGCGCTTATTTAGAAAGGGAATGTCGAAGTTTCTTCCATTATAGGTTATATAAAAATCAAAGGTTTTAAAGGTATCCATAAAAGATTCGAGTAATTGCTTTTCTTCACTAGAATCATTACAAAAAAATTGTTTTATAACAATATTGTCAGCTTGTTTGTATAATACTCCAATTAAGATAACTCTATTATAATTTGCATTTAGACCAGTAGTTTCAATATCGAAGAGAATAAAATTTTTATTATTCAAAAATTGAGACAGTATAGGTGGGGTGTTATAAGAATTTTTTAGTGTATTTATAATAATATCCATTGTATCACCTCCTAGGGACTTAAATCTACTTAAGTTTAAAAACAAACATTTATTGTATTATATACTATACATAAAAATTTTTCTACTATAGGATTTACATAGTAAAACTTAATTTATACATGTACAAATACGCAATGCTTCTGGGGGTTTTGATATGTATAAATTAAAGTTTTTACTTGAATCCCTATATAGGGATTTTTAATGTTTGCGAGGCATGTTGCCGAGCCGATGGTTTGAAAGAAAACCTGTCACCTAGCTAATGGGAAGACAAGTTGTAGGCAAGGGCGTTTTCGGCG
>NZ_FRAG01000021.1 GCF_900142245.1 Paramaledivibacter caminithermalis DSM 15212
GATACTTACATACATATGTATTTGGTCTTTACATATCTTTCCTTCCATCAATGTTACCTTTTTCATCTCACATAACTTCCTAAGTATTTCTCCTATATCTCTTTTTATATTTCCATATAATATCTTTCCTTATAAACACTATATGATACGTGCAATTCCATCTAGAATCTGATAAACTACTATTGTCCATTTGGACCGCCTCCTATGTTTTTGATATGGCCTGCGAAACCAATATCATTATAACATTGGAGGCTTTTTTATGTTTGAGATAACACTACTGTTTACTCTATTCTCCCCAGCATAACTGGGGGATTAAGATTTTCACTTACGAATTTCTTCATCTTCAGGTCTTAATTTGCCTTTGCCTAAAAATGCACATTTTCACCATGATCACCATATTGTTTAATTTATCTTCTAACTGATGTTTCAGCAACACCTATATCAGCTGCTACATCTTTTACCTTGTTCTGTTACTAATCTTATTATCTCTTTCTTATATTCATGGATAAACCCTCTGTTTTTTTCCATTGCTGAACACCCTTCCTTATTTATATTATACATACTTTTCTTTGTGTCCAGCAAATCGGGTATAAATCATATGCCAAACGAAACGTCCCTTTGTCACCCTTTGCCAAACGAAACGTCCCTTTGTCACCCTTGTCACGTACAGAAGTATTTTTTCTATTTCTTCGCATTTGTCACTACCTTCTCTTTTATAGCCAATGGTTTACCCCCTAATATAAATATATAATCAGCAAGCCTCATGGCTTCATCCATATCATGGGTGACAAAAATAACCGTTCTTTTGTCTTTTTTCCAAAGGGAAATAAAGGCTTCAATAAGATTTTTTTTAAGCTCCATATCTAAGCCTTTAAAAGGTTCATCCATAAGTAAAATATCGGAAGGATAGGCAAAGGCTCTTGCAATAGCTACTCTCTGCTTCATTCCTCCACTTAACTGATTAGGGTAATAATGTCTATATTCTTCTAAGCCTACTATTTTTAAGTATTTATCAGTAATATTTATTATTTCTTGATCTTTATAGTCTTTTTTTAGAACAAAATGAATATTTTCCTCCACAGAAGACCAAGGCAGGAGTCTATCTTCCTGGAAAATATAAGAAAACTTTTTATTTTCAATACCTATAATACTTCCTGAATCATACTTCTCTAATCCAGAAATTATATTAAGTAAAGTAGTTTTACCGCATCCCGATGGTCCCAATATTGCTGAAATCCTTTTTTCTTCAAGCTTAATATTAAAATTCCTTAAAACCTGAAGGTTTCCATACTTTTTGCTAATATCCTTTACTTCAATTTCCACATCCTACACATCCTTTAATAGCCAACTATAGGAAAACAATGTCAAATTTTAATTTATACATCATAAAAATATCGATGTTTCTGCGATTTTTTTGATGTATAAATTAACCTATTAATTTGTTTCCCTATAGTTTTAGCTTTTTAAATATATATTTAAATAAAAATTCAAAGCCAAAGCTAAGTATTATTATTACTCCTGTCCAAGCAAATACAGCAGGGGCTTCTAAATACACTTTAGCATCATAAAGATGTTTGCCTATTGAATATTTTGGACTGCTCAATACTTCAGCCGCCACTGTTACCTTCCAACCCAAACCTAAAGCCATGGTAATTGCAGCTGAAATATATGGAATAACGGAAGGTATATATATTTTCTTTATAATCATGTACCTTTTAACATTATAGACATGTGCCATCTCAAGTAAATTATTATCTACATTTCTTATGCCTTCAACAACATTGGTCCAAATAACTGGGAAGCACATTAAAAAGCATATAAATATGGGAACATTGTCAGATTCAAACCAAATAAGTGCAATAATTATAAAAGAAATAACTGGAGTAGATTTTATACTAATAATTAATGGATTAAAAAGCTCATAAAATAATCTATTTAATCCGCAGACTATTCCAATAGATATTCCCAATACACATGAAATAATAAATCCAAACATTACCCTAAACACCGACATAAAAATACTCTTCCAAAATTCTACTACTATTATCAATTGGGTAAAAGCTTTTAGGGTGCTAATAGGAGAAGGGAGATAGATCTCCTTATTTATAAGCAGAGAAACTATCCCCCAAACTAATGTCCAAAATACTATAACCCATGCTTTAAATGTTTTATTATTTTTCCATGTAATAAAACTCTTCATCAGGAAGCTTCCCTCCAACTGATTTCGGATTAAAGTCAAACAGTATCTTATAGAATCCATCTAATATATTCTTTGATTCCTTAGCATCCATAAACACAATATTACACTTTGGTATTGCCTTTTCAGCTAATTTTGCCTTAGGAAGAATTCCATATTTCTCTACTAAAGCACCAGCGTCTGCTTGATTTGAATTCACCCAATTTACAGAAGCTTTATATTTCTCTAAAAATTTATCAAAGGCTTCCTTATTCTTCTCAGCAAATTCCTTCTGTACAACAATACATCCCATGGCAAGCTTGCTTTCATCTCCTGAAATCTTATCCCACTCCTCAGTCATATCTAAGGCAATTCTCACATCTTTGTTTTTCATTTGAGCTATAGTGGCATGGGGCTGAGGTAAAAGTGCTATTTCAGCATCTCCTGCAGTAACCATTGCCGAAAGATCAGCATGCTGCATAGAAAAATCTATCTCAACATCTTTTTCAGGGTCAATTCCATTTTTCTTTAATATGTATCTAAGCACATAATCGGGCGTAGCTCCCTTGCCGCTAGCATATATTTTTTTACCCTTTAAATCAGCTATGCTGTTTATTTCATTTCCATTTTCAAGTATATATAATACACCCATAGTATTTATTGCTGCAAGCTTTATCTGCCCCTGGGTTTTATTATAAATAACCGATGCAAGATTTGTCGGTAAAGCGGCAATATCTACTTCTCCCTTTATGACCTTTCCAGCTAGTTCATCAGGAGCACCTGATACAATAAATTCGTAATTTATATCACCTTCATTTTTCTCATTGTCTTCCATAAGTTTTACCATTCCCATACCTGTAGGACCCTTTAGGGTTGCCACCTTCATAGTAACAGGTTCACTTTGTGTATTGTTGCTAGCACAGCCCACAAAAGCTATTAACAACAAAATAATTATCAAACCTACTACAGTAAATTTAAATAATCTATTCATTTTCATTCCCCCTCTTCATATTTCTTTGATAATCATTATCAATTTAACACTTTTTAATATAATTGTCAATGCCTTTAAAACTATTTTGAAAAACAGCTTCATTGCTATAAACTGTTAAAGATATCTAATCTTATTCTTCTCCCACTTTATTAAGCCTTCCTTTGCTAGCTCATTAAGAACCCTGTATAATGAAGCTCTACTTATACATAAATACTCTGCTAGCTCTTGTTTTGAATATTTTATTATTATTTCATCTTGATTATTTTGTCTTTCTCTTTCATTTTCAAGAAAGCAAAGTACCCTTTCATAAATACTTTCATATGTAAAGCCTTCTATTCTTTTATTTAGAAAATATATTTTATCACTAATAAAAGACAAATACCTTTGTAAAATATTAAAGTCCATTTCAAATATCTTTATTAACTCCTCCTGGGATATGAAAAGTATTTTACAATTATTTTTTGCTACAAGCCTAGATGGATAGTAACTTTTATTATTAAAAAGTGCCGATATACCCAAAACCTCTCCTTTAGCCATTCTATTAAGAATTATAACCTTTCCCGAATAATGGAGCTTTTGAGCTTCTACCATTCCACTTAATATAATTCCCATTGAAGATTTAAAATTAGATTCTGTAAATACAGACTCTCCTTTAGAATATTTAATTATCCTATAATGTATTTTCTTAAATATTTTTTTTAGCTGTTCTTCACTGACTCCATCAAATATGGGATTACTTTTAATTATATCATACATATTACTTTTCTCCCCAAAATGTCTTATATAAGACAGATTCCTTTTAAAGATTATATTATACTATATTTGTAATTGCAATAGATTATCATTATCGTTTTCGGAGGTGCTTTATGAAGATAGTTATTACTGCTGGAGCTCCTGCATCAGGAAAGACATCGATTCTTTTTAAAACCATAAGGTACTTAAAAGGTCTTAATGTAAAAGTAGCCGTAGCTAAATTAGATTGTTTAAAAAGCCATGATCAAAAAGTATATGAAGCCTTAAATATTCCTGTAATAACAGGATTAAGCCAAAATCTATGCCCAGATCACTTTCTAGCAATAAATATTATAGAAATCTTTAACTGGGCTAAAGAAAAGGGTGCAGATTATCTCATTGTTGAAACAGCAGGATTATGCAATAGATGTGCCCCCTTTATTGATCGTGCCTTAAATATATGCGTAATTGACTGCTTATCAAGTATAAAGGTTCCTGAAAAATTAGGTCCCATCGTCACAACAGCTGATATCATTCTGATATCAAAGGTTGATATGGTTTCCCAGGCAGAAAGAGAAGTATTTGTCTATAATTTAGTCAAACTTAATCCAAATGCACAGATTTTGGAGGTAAATGGATTAAGCGGATTTGGAAGTCAAAAGATAGGCAATATCATTCTAAATTCTCCAGATTACCACACTATTGCAGGAGATTTTTTGCGTCATAGCATGCCAAGTGCAACATGTTCATATTGTGTGGGTGAAATAAGAATAGGAAATACTTATCAGCAAGGAATTATAAATAAAATAGATTTCTCCAAAGGAAGTGAATTTAGTTATGTTTAATAAGTTAATGATTGTTGGAGGCAAGGATAAAACGGGAAGCGAAGAATTAGTAAAAGAGCTTACTCTAGAAAAGGGTAATATTTATACTATCGTTGGTCCTACTGGCTCTGGGAAAACCCAGTTGATTGAAGATATAGAATGTCTAAGTGATGGTTCTGGTCTTACTAAACGTAAAATTCTTCTTAATAATGGTCTTTCACCAGATAATTATAGAAGTAGCTATCAAAATAGGCTTGTATCCCATTTATCGCAAAATATGCATTTTATATTAGATATGTCTGTAGAGGGTTTTCTTGAAATGCGTTTACAATGTACCAATTTTAATAGTTTAAGCAAGTCAACCCAAGAAATCATTGAATGTGCTAATGAGCTTAGTGGCGAAAAAATTTATGGTGACTATTCCTTGACTAAGCTAAGCGGAGGTCAATCAAGGGCCTTAATGATAGCCGATGTAGCCATAAATGGAACTACTCCCATAATATTGATTGACGAAATTGAAAACGCTGGTATTGATAGGCTGAAAGCCATGGAAATACTTATGGATTCTGATAAGATTATTCTTGTTGTTACCCATGATCCATTATTAGCTCTATACGGTAATAAGAGAATAGTAATGCAAAATGGTGGCATATCAAAAATAATAAATAGAAATCAATTTGAAATAAGTCTACTTAAAAAGCTCCACAGCATTAATAAAATTACAGCTGGAATTAGAAATGATTTACGGATAGGAAAAGAATTAAGAAAAGAGGGATATTATGAGCTTCAAAGTGTATTGGAATAATGTGTGTCTTTTAAGTACAAGGGAGGAAAAATTTATAAATAATTCCTTGAAGGAATCCAAAAAAGAAAATAGCATCATTTTCGAGTATTATGGTCTAGGAAGAAAAATGGGCCTAAAAGAAAAAATTATTGAGGATTTATCTGATGGTACTATAGAAGCCGACTTAGTGATTTCCACAGATTTAGATATTTTTCAAAGTAAGAATCTAATCCCAAGTAAAAGTAATGAGCTTTCCAATATCAAAGATTTACTACCTTTAAGAACTGCAATAACAAACTCTAATATTGTTGAACCTTCTGGGATTTTTGCTCCTTTTATCATAATTCCACTTATATTTGTAGTAAATAAGAATTTAATTCCAGAAGAAAAAATCCCCTACAGCTTTGAACAATTGCTTGATCCATATTATAAAAACAAAATAGCCTTTGGTGGCATACATAACTCTGCTGGTAGATCCTTGATAAAGTCTATATGGTATTTATACGGTAGACAAAAAGCTGAAGAATTTGTTACAAACAGTATTATTACCAGTATGCCAGCTGCAGCCTTTAAAAAAACAATGACTGGCGAAGCTGCTATATCCATTGTTCCAACTATATTTGCAATGAGATCAGGTATTAACAATATTGTTGCCATATGGCCTAAAGAAGGTGCTGTAGCAATCCCTTCATATTATGCTTTAAAAAAGGATAGCGATTCTTTATGTACTGAATGGGTACTACATAACATCCTTGGGAAATCCCATCAAGAGCTTTTAAAATCAGCTGGTGCTGTAATCCCATGTGATCCTGATATTGATCTTCCAGACTTAGCCAAAGAAAATAATTGTAGCTTACTATATCCTGATTGGAGTTTTTTACATAACTTCGATGATGATTATTTTTATTCCTTGTGTAAAAAGCACTATGAAATGATAATTTAACCCATTGTACTAATAAATAGAATTTTGTAGTTTGGAATACCTTAGTTGTAAGTTTTTTAGCTATTCATTAATAATGTACAAGAAACAAACGAAGTAAAGGCGTCTTTCGACGCCTTAGTACTATTCTAATTATATCCTTCAGCAGCTGACCTTGATGGGTTTAGTATTTTGTTTACTTCGTCATCTGTCAACTCATAATCATAAAATTTTTTATAATACTTCTTTATTTCATCTTCTATCTTATAATCATTAAATATTTCAGGATAATTCTTTTGTGCCAGCCACTTTAACATCAGCGGTGAATCTCCACAAGGTGGGAACCATCTATATATTCCAAGTGGTATCTTGTATACCTGCCTATCCTGTACAGCCTTTACTTTACTCCAGTCCTGTCCTTCAATTGTATTATTATATAAATCTTCGGGCTGTACATCAGTAAAGTTGGTTATGTAAATAATCTCTGGATTCCATTTATATATTTGCTCCATATTCACAACGCCTTTTATATTGATATCATTTTCTGCCACATCAACAGCGCCTGTATCCTTTAGCCAGTGATTTCCGAAAAATCCTTTACCTGAAACAACTATACCCTTGTCAGCATAAGTGAAAATCATTAGCCCTTTCTTTTTCTTAGCTTTTTCCACACCCTCCAATTTTTTGTCTATACCTTGTTGAACCCTTCGTCCATAATCAATAATTTCTCCTGCTCTTTTTTCTTGATTAGTCATTTGACCCAATAGCTCCAGCCAAGAATTAAGAGTTTCTACAGAATCACCATTTGCAATGGACATGGTCTTTATTCCAACTGCGTTTATTCCCTTGCCTTCAATTTCATCTAATTTATTACCTGAATCTCCATACATAAACACAATATCAGGCTTCAGCTTATATAATTCCTCAATATTCATTTCGCTCCCCTTTATAAAATTTGTTTTGGCTTCTAATATAGAAGGAGCCATCTTCTTTAGTATTGAATTTTCCGCTGCACTTTTTGATGCTGGATGAATTCCTACAATTTCATCTGTAGATCCAGTAGCTAAAAACCACACAGCAGGAAATGGTAATATTCTTCCCGTGACAATCCTCTCAATTTTATCTGGCAGTTCAACTTTGCGACCATTTTGATCTATTATTACTTTTTGCTTTGTTTCTTTTTCATTATCTTCCTCTTTAAAAGTTACCTCACTATTCCCTTGTGTTTCTTTTTTAGACTGACTGACATTTGTTTTAATATCCTCTTGCCCCTTTATTTCTGCCTTGCACCCAACAACCGATATCGCAATCATCCCCATTAAAACTATTGTAATTAATCTCTTCATTATATGTACCCCCTTACAATTTTTATAATGAGCTTCTTAAAAACTCCATACCAGCTTCACCAGTATAACAGACATAATTATCCCAATATAGTCTACTAGACACTGCTAAATGAGGCAGTTCAACATAGTTTTTCTTTTCAGTTGGACTGAGAAATATCTTAAATAAGGGGTCTCCAACAATCAAATCGTAGTCAGATTTTCTTAATAATTCTTCAAAGGAATCCTCTGAATCAATAAATTTATCTGTAGATTCCATTAAATCCTTATCCATATGGAAAAAGGATGCTACCTTTATATCCTCAATATCATATTCAAGCTTTACTGCTTTTCTTATAGAGTTGGCTAGGATTTGCTCACCAATAATCAGCATTTTTTTTACATTAGATGCTTTTTTTATTACCTCTTTTTTCTCCATATCACTACCTAAATTTTGCTTGATTTTATCTGCTACTACATCTGAATACCCTCTTCCAATAGGAACACCTATTACATAGGATATATTATACATTTCCTTCATAATCTTTGCGGCTTTAAGGGCAGATATAGAAAGTACAAGGTTCATCTGGGCCTTTAATGAATGTCTAATCTCTTCTAAAGATGAACCCATAGCCCAACAAGCATTGATATGTATACCTCTTTTTATCAAAGCCTCTTTAATATTTTCAATCTGCACTTCATTCCAATAATCTAGAGGAATCGCTCCCAGTAGATTAACACTATTATCTATTTTTTCATCCATATCAATGAGCATATTTTCAGCAATCCTAGCAAAGGCTTCTGATGCTCCCTTTTCGTATGTATATGTGCCTGTTGTATCAAAATGATAAACAGGCACACCCAGCTCTGTAGAAATCTTCTGCGCAATAGCCCTTTGATCCATGCCTATGACAGCAGGTGTAGGCGTTGACGCTAAAGCAATAAATTTTCCTTTTTCGTTTTTGAGTCTTTCAACAATGAAGCTTTCATCTCCTGTCACTGCATTAAGCTCCCTAAGTCCAGAGCTATAAACACAGGCTGTACTGCTATAGAATCTTGGTTCATCATATCCCGTTACATTTCCCGTACAACCATCTGCACCATTTATAACCATTACTCCACCTAATTCAAAAAATACTGAACTAACTCCAGAGTAGTCTGGTGCAAAAGGTGGTAATACACTATATAATCCTTTCATTTCTTCCTCCTTAAATCACCATTCCCGATTGATACATTTCTTTCTTTAAATCTTGGGGTTTTTCAAAGACTTCTATCATTCTAGAATATAATATTTTAGCACCTTCGTATCCATAAAGCTGTTCATCTAATGATAGTGGAACAGTTTTGGAACCAGAACAAAAATATCCTGCATCAAAACCTATAGCCAAATCTACTTTTTTCTTTTCTTGCAAAAATAATGTCATAGTAGGACTCATGGTAGAGTATACTGTTATATAAGGTGCATTTTCTTTAAGCCAATCAACATGAACTTCATCACAGGGAAGAAGCTGATCTGCAAAAACATAAGGTACATAAAAATCTCTTTCAACCAGCTCTCTTGCAAGTTCAAAGGGACATGCATTTGCAGTAGACCCAACCGCCACTGATAACCTTCCAAGTGCTTTGACCTTATCCTGTATCACTTCTTCTGTAGCTCTTCTATATTTCTTATATTCAAGGGTTCGCCCTAAAAGTTGCTCTATCTTTCTATAATTTTCTTCTATTCCATCTATCCTATAAGCCACAGGCACATCTGCAAAGGGAATCTTAAGCCTTCTTTTCATTTCCTTAGTTGCGATTTTCCCACTTGGCTTTATAAGTAGATTGTATTTTGACCTACTCATTTTTTGATATTCTTCATAAGTTTTCAAATTCCTTATATGAAGGATTTCTTCTATACCAGCTTGTCTGAGAATAGTATTGATTTCACACTTTGGAGTAAAACCTTTAAAGCTTCCAACAATATTGATTGTATCTTTTTTTTCATTAGATACAGCTTCTAAATAGTCATAAATAGTTTTTTGAATCATTAGCTCAGGCGGCCTTTTACTTTCTTTCCTAATGGGATTCATCCGTCCAATTCGTACATCTATATCAAATTTTTCTTCCAAAAGCCTTGCCTTTCCTTCATAGTCAGAGCCTAATAAATCGTCGGTACATGTACAGCATAAAACAAGTGCCTTTGGTTTCTTTTCCAGCTTACTTAGTATTAATTCAACTGCTTTGTCAATCTTATTCATATGCTCTCCTGTAACTATATCAACTTGAGACATATACAAATAGAATAATTGTTTATCATAGTTATGCATCATAGATGCTATTGCCCCATGTCTTCCACAACCTTGGGGAATAACAAACAACACCACAGACTCTGGTACTAAACAAGCAACCCTTACTACTCCCCAACCTCCTACACTGGGGGAACAATAATGCAGGGCATCCTCAGGATATATCTTATTGCCCCTATTTTTGACTTCTTTTTTTAAATAAGTTATAGGTATACTGAATATTTTCTGCCTCATTGAATCTCACTACCTTCAACAATAGATTTTGCTATATCCATTATTGTTTTGGATATAGGTAATTCTATATCTCCTTGAATAACAGTCATATTTTGCTCTTCATATTTTTGAATATTCCCATCTCTAGGTATAATGCCGATGATCTCACTATCCATATCTTTTACATACCTTGATACTATTTCTTCTTCATTCTCAATATTTCTTTTGTTTAATATAACACCTCGTAGTCTTCCATAGCCCTTATCTCCAAAGCTGTCTATAGCCATCTTTATATTACCTGCTGCAAATAATGCCATCTTTTCACCCGATGTAACAATAATAACCTCATCTGCATATCCATCTCTAATAGGCATTGCAAATCCACCACAAACTACATCACCTAAAACATCATAAAATACAAAATCAGGTTTGAATTCCTCAAAGGCATCTAAATCCTCCAAGGTCTCAAAGGCCATAATTATTCCTCGTCCTGCGCAACCAACACCAGGCGTAGGTCCTCCAGCCTCTATACATACGATATCATTATAGCCTTTAACAGCAATTTCATCTAAGGACTCACAGCTACCTTTTTCCTTTAAATATTGGATAACAGGTGTTACCTTTTGCCCATTTGTAAGATTAATTGTTGAATCAGCCTTTGGATCGCAACCAATTTGTACAACCTTATATCCCAATTTTGAAATTGCTGCGGATAAGGAGCTGGTTATTGTAGACTTCCCTATCCCACCTTTACCATACACAGCAATTTTTCTCATATCACTACTCCCCTTTATATTTCATTTGCCAGTTCTACAGGAAATAGCATCTGTGCTTTTTCCCTTTCAGTTTCCAATTCAATTATTCGTGTTTTCACTCCAAAAAATCTTTTAATATTTTTTTCTGTAATGATTTCATAAGTCTTTCCAAATAGATGTCTACCATTTCCACCTAGCATTAGTGTGTTGTTTGAAATACGTAATGCATGATTAGGATAATGGGTATTGATAATACAAGAAATATTCTTTTCCTTCTTTAGTTTTTCTATTATTTGAAGCACCAAAAGCTGGTTTTTCATATCTAGATTAGATTCTGGTTCATCTAAAACCAATATTTTAGGATCTGAAGTCAAAGCCCTTGCTATAAGTACTAGCTGAAGCTCTCCACCACTTATGGCTCCGCAGGATTTATACATTAATCTTGATATCCCTACCTCTTCAATAGCTCTTTTAGCTATGTTTACATCTTCTCTGCGAGGTGAGGATATAGCACCTAGATAAGGGGCTCTTCCCATCAAAACCATTTCCAATACAGTATATGGAAAAATCATGTTTTTCCCTTGTGGAACATAGCTTATATCCTTCCAAAACTGCGAAGGCGTTATTTTGTCTGCTTCTAAATTATTTATAAGTGTATTTCCTTTTCTCCATTTAAATAGTCCTAGTATACATTTCAGCAAGGTTGTTTTTCCCACACCATTTGGACCAAGTATAGTAAGTATCTCTCCTGTGTTAACCTTGAAGTTTAAATTTGAAAAAAGATTCACCCCTTTACCATATCCGTATGTACCATTAACTACCTCAAGAATCATTCCATTTTCCTCCTGTTTTACGTAATAAAAAGATAAAAAATGGAGCCCCTACTATGGCGGTTAAAATCGATAATGGTATTTCAGCCGCAGTAATAGTTCTTGCAATATTATCTATCATAAGCAAGTAAAAACTCCCTAAGCATATGGAAGCTGGAATAAGATGCTTATGATTGTTTCCCACCATCATTCTAGCTAAATGGGGTATCACTAACCCAATCCATCCTATAATCCCACATAGGGATACGGCAGTAGCTGCAATAACAGTTGTGGCAACAATTATAATCGCCCTTAGTCTATTTACATTTACTCCCAAGGATTTTGCTTCATCTTCATGTAAAGATAATATGTTCATCTTCCACCTGATAACATAAAGCATTACCAGACCAATTGTAATCAAGGGTATTCCTAATTTTAAATCATTTGCAGACGTTCCAGATAAACTCCCCATCAGCCAATATACAATCGTAGGCAGCTTTTCCTCTGGATCAGCAACATATTTTATTAAAGAAATCAAAGCTTGAAATAAAGCACCAACAATGGTTCCTGATAATACTAGCATAAACAGCTGCATACCTGATTTCCTCTTGCTGATTATATAGGTCATCATAATGCCTAATATGCCGAACATAATAGCCATACTCTGTATAATAGCTATATTGCCTGATAACAATATTCCTAATGCCGCCCCCAAGCCTGCACCATAGGATACCCCTAAAATATGGGGGCTTACAAGTGGATTCCCAAACATAGCTTGATTTGAAGCTCCAGCAGCTGATAGCCCCCCACCAATAAACATGGCTAAAATAATTCTAGGTAACCTAACATTCATAATAATCGTTTCTTCTATATCACTCCAGCTTTGCTTTACTGGAATAATCTTGGACATAAGCACTTTGTATGCCGTCAAGGGTGTAATACTATATCTTCCTATGCATAGGGAAATAAGCATACAACCTATGGATACGACTATCATGCATATAAAAACCATAAATCTTTTTCTTCTTTTCTTTGCTTCATGTTCTTGTATTTCCGATATATCTATCAAAACTTTTTCAGTTAATTCCATAAATCTTCTCCTTACTGTTTTCCTAAGCCACCAGTACCATTAGCAGCTGCTTTAGCAGGGTTCAAAATACCTTCTACGTCATCATCCCTTAATTCATAGTTATAAAAGGTTTTATAATACTGCTTTGTTTCTTCCTTCATATCCAACTCCTCAAAAAGCTCAGGATATTGATGCTTAGCCATCCATTTCATCATTAGAGGCACATCTCCACTTGGTGGATACCAACGATAAACCCCTACAGGTATTTTATATACTCTTTTATTCTTTACTGCATCCACTTTACTCCAATCCTGTCCCTCTATATTATTGTCATATAAATCCTGTGGCATGGTTTCAGTAAAGCTACTAATAAATATTATCTGAGGGTTCCACTTATAGACTTGCTCCATATTAACATTAGCCGTTACATTAATTTCACGTGCTACATTATACCCTCCCGTTGCTTCAATCCAAAATTGTCCGTAATGTCCTTTTCCAGGTACTACAATCTCTGATTCACTATGTTTGAATAATATTAATGCCTTTGCTTTTTCCTCAACTGGAATCCCATCAGTCTTTGACTGAATATCAGCTAAGGTTTTCTCTCCATATTTTATTACTTCATCTACTCTAGACTCTTTATTAAATACCTTTCCCAATATTTTTAACCATGAACTTAAGGTTTCAAGGGCATCTCCTCCACCCTGTGTCTTAACTGCAATTGCAGGTATACCTGCTTTTTCCCATTGCTCCTGCTGATTTGTATAGGAACCCCAATAAAATGCAATATCAGGCTTAAGCTTAAGCACCTCCTCTATATTCAAATCAGTACCTTCTATAAAGCCTGTTTCCTTATTTACAAGCTCAGGTGTCATTTTCCCCATGATAGAATTTTCTATAGCGCTTTTGGCACCAGGGTGCATGCCAACAATTTTATCAACCGCCTCTCCAGTAAGGGCATATATACTGGGTAAAGGTAAAGCCGTCATAACTACATTGTCGATTTTTTCTGGTAAAATCACTTCACGTCCATTCTGATCAATAATAATTTCTTTTTTTGCCTCTATATCTTGTTTATCAGACGTTTTATTTGCCTCATCTTTTTGTACTTCCTTAACTGCCTCTTCCTTTTGAACTGGTTGTGTTCCAATTGAGTTATCACTGCATCCACTTAATATTCCTATGAATACAGTACATAATATCAATATTAAAAATATGCTAATCTTTTTTTTCATAGTTCAACCTCCTAAAATAGTATTTGATATTGATTTTCATTATCGTTAATAGTATAATATCTATTACATTCAATATCTGTTTCAAATGAAACACTTGGAGGTTTTTTTATGAAAAATATTTTAGATAAAAATGAATTAAATTCCCTTAAAAATTGTCCTTTATTTAACGATGTATCTATAGAAGAAATCACTAGAAACGTTATAAATGTTGGATGGTATAAAAAAAACTACTGTAAAAATTCAATTGTCCTTGATTTAAAAGATGATTTTAAAGGTATTGCAATCTTACTGTCAGGTGAAATAACAGTAAATATTTTTTATGAAAATGGAGATCGCCTACCCTTAAGATATATTAAGCCCTCAGAGGTTTTTGGCTTATCCTATTTTCTAAGCAGTGATAATAATGAAACACTTACTTTCATAACTAATACTACTTGCAATGTTTTAATAATAAATGAAGACTCATTACTAAAACTCTTAAAAAGTTCATCTATTATATTACAAAACTGCTTAAACTATATGAATAATCGTATAAGATTCTTAATTTCAAAGATTATATTTTTTAATCTATCTAATAACCAGCAGAAGGTTTGTCATTTTCTACTTAATGAGTGTAGCAAAGCTTCTTCAAAGAATTGCTGTCTTAATCTACCTAAAACTACTCTTTGTGAATACTTAGGAATAGGTCGAACTTCTTTTTATCGTGAACTTAATGTCCTAGCTAAAAAAAATGCAATAAAAATGAATAATAACGGTAATATTACTATTCATCCTGAAAAGTTAATCGACATTCTAAAGGGTAAATACAGTTGATGTAGAGTAAATCGTCTTAAACGTATTTTAAGTTACAAGTTCCAAATTGCAATTTTTAAGGCTATTCTTTTAGATCTAAAAAGCTTAATTTCTGCTTCTAAAATTTTACTTGCAATAGTTTACATATATTTTATTTTACTTAGATTTGCTTAAATTGAAATATACAATTTTTTATAAAAAGTTTGAATTCTTAAACTAAAAAGTACTAGGTATAAAATTGAATATACCTAGTACTTCTAAATAGAGCTATTGAACTTGTCTACCATAAAATTTCTGTTCCCAGTTTTCCCATAAACCCTCCATAGCTTCCACTAAAAAGGGGTCAAATTGTACTCCTTTATTATTTCTAATCTCCATTTTGCATATTTCCCAAGGTATTGGTTTTCTATAGGGTCTTTGAGATGTCATAGCATCTATTGAATCACATAATGCAATAATTCTAGATCCCAATGGAATATCTTTTCCCTTCAAGCCCCATGGATACCCCTTGCCATCCCATCTTTCATGATGGTGAAGAACAAGCTTCGATATAACCTTAAGCTTACTTGAGCAATTTAGAATATTGCTGCCTATTTCAGGATGCCTTTTGATAGCCTTCCATTCACTTTCACTAAGCTTTCCTTTTTTATTTAATATTTTATCAGGTACACCAATTTTTCCTATATCGTGCAAATGTCCAGCTATATGTATAGTATTAAGCTCTTCTCCTTTTATGCCAATATGCTTTGCAAGCTCATATGCCATATCACCAACTCTGTTAGAATGTCCCCTTGTATATAAATCTTTTGCTTCAAGAGCCCCTACTAAACATTTAATTATATCATGATACACTTCAAAGTTTTCTGGTAACTCGTCTATATCATGAACCATTTCATCCTCCATAGAAACTATATATCCGTTGAACTTCCTTAGTAAATTGCTTAACAAATTATCTATGCCTTTGCTAGCTGTTCTCCCAAAGCCTTGCAATCATCTATACCATCATCATCAGGAGTTAAGCGAATAATTAAGCCTTCTTCATCTACTAAATCAGCTCCATATTCCTTCATTCTTTCTACCCAATTTCTCATCCATTCTCCATCACCCCAGTCATATGAACCAAATAATGCAACTTTCTTACCTGAAAAATCAACATCACTTAGGGATTCAATAAAGGGTTCCATAAATTCTTCTTCTAGAACCTCTGCACCCATGGAAGGGCAACCAAAAGCCAGAAGCTCTGAATTAATAACCATATCTTTATCTGCATCTTCTACTCTAACCACTTTAGCATCATTTCCAATAGCTTTTACTCCTTCAGCAATAGCATTTGCCATCATTTCAGTATTACCAGTACCACTCCAATAAATTATAGTTGCTTTTTTCATTTATATTACCTCCAATTTATATATACTTTGCTGTATGTTATTACAGCTTAATAGCTTAATTATTTACAATTCACTTTTAGAACTGGAAAAGGCGTCTTGTGACTCGTTTAAGTTGCAAGTTCCAAGTATTAAGACTTTTCCAATAAGTTCTAAAAGAAAATAATTTATACCAATATCTCACTGCAAATAATTTCAATTTCTTATTCTAGCCCTCTATTTTACTCTGTTTTACTGGAATATCTATACTACACAGATAATAAAACTTCTTCAGGCTTATTAGACTCAAGTAATTTTTTTATTTTATTCTTGGCTTCTAAAAATTCATTGAACCTTCTATCAGACAATTTAGGATCTCCATAAACCCTCCAACCATTAATTTTAGTAAGTTTTAATGATGGATGCCCAATGAATCCAATAATATCCTTTAAAGGATATCCTAAAAATACTCCTATTTCATGGGGGATTACTCCATCTTTCATTTTATCAACGATAAATTGCACATATATCTCTAAATCATATTTCTCTGGATATCCCACACTCTTTAAAAATCTCATATTCCTATATTCCTTTAAATTTTGGTCCAAAGTTTTTGGATTGTAAAATAAAATTTTAACACTATTATTTTTGAATTCAAAGGACTTATAAGTAATTCTTTTGCATTTTGCCATATGTTTTTCTATATTTTGTATTTTTTTTAATAAATACTTATCTTGCTTTGGAAAACTAAGTAATTCTGCAGGTTTTGAGCCCATAAGTACTGGACCTAGTATTCCAACAAGCCATACTACAAAGTCATCATTTATTTTATGGGATAATATACAGGTTTCAGCACATTTTTTCATCTTTTAGCCCTCCCTGCTTCAATAACTGAAAATGATAATTATTATCATTTTCTTGATAAAATTATATCATCTCTCTCATATTTTGTAAATACTTTTTTAACAAAAAATCCTTACCAGAATCAAAAGGAATGACTCCTTTTGATTCTTTTCGGTTCAAAAAGCATGCGTAACAGCTAGGTGCTGAAAGTCCTCTGCGGAAGTTGTCTCATGTCAACCATTAGCCAAAAACAAGGATACCATCATGAAGTGGAATTTGGAAGGTGAAATGGACAAGAAACCTTTTTATCTGTATTTTTTTAGTTTTTTTAGTTATTAAGTTAAAAAGAATCATATCCTTGACTCCATTGACAGTAATAACATAATTATTTATAATTAAGTATGAATGAATAATTGAATAATTTTGTAACATAGGTGCCTAAATAGGTTAAAAGGGAAGACCAGTTAAAATCTGGCGCAGCCCCCGCTACTGTAAGCACTGACAAAATCTTTGATATCCACTGGCTATTAAGCTGGGAAGGAAAGAAAGTAGGATGAAGTGTAAGCCAGGAAACCTGCCTATGATACATTTTTGTTGTAATTTATTTCGGTGGGAGATAATTTACATATATGATTATATTTTACTTATGTATTTTTACATAATTATAAAAATTTTATGTCATATTTGTATAGAAAACTCCTAGTGGAGTTTTTTTTATTATATATTTTTACTATAGGAATTTAAGTAAAAACTTTAATTTATACATGTCCAAAATGCCCAGAAGCATTGCATATTTGCACATGTATAAATTAAGTTTTACTATGTAAATTCTATATAGATAAACAACATTAACATTTAAAATAAATTTCAAAGAAAATAATGAACGCTTCTACATTTTTTCCTTGAAATTTATTAAACCTTGAAGTTGCTTATCTCTACTTTCGAAACTTGCATAATTAACACTAATAATTTTGAAGTCCAATATGTAGATAGCTTTCTCAACTCTCTCTACTACATTTTGTGCTCCAAAATTTTTTAAATGTATTATGCAATTTCATCAATTATAAAAAAGGAGGAACATTATGACGAAAAAGATAACCGCTATTTTACTTTGTTTAGTACTTGTATTGTCATTAGTTGTTGGCTGTAAAAATCACACAAATACAACTAATAATCAGCAGCAGCAATCTTCACAACAGGATGTCCAACAAAGCTCAAAACAACCAAAGAAAGAGGACATAGGAGAAAGTAAATACCCTTTTACTAAGTTTGCTATATCTACTTTGAATTCATTTGAATCGAAGGATGGGTCTGATAATAAAGACCATTATCCAGTTACTATTAAAAACTACAATGCACAAGGTGAAGAATACAAGATAACGTTCACTAAAAAACCTAGTAAAGTTATCACTACTAATCAACCTCCAACTGAGATTTTACTTACACTAGGACTTCAAGATTGCATGGCAGGCACTGCATTTTTAGATAGTCCTATATTACCTGAGTTAGAAGAAACCTATAAAAAAATACCAGTATTATCTGAAAGATATCCTTCAAAGGAAGTTGTAATTGCACAACAACCAGACATGATTTTTGGATGGAGTAGTGTATTTTTCGATAAAAACTTGGGGTCAGTTGAAAGCTGGAATGAGAAAAATGTTAAAACTTTTATCCAAAGAAACTCAGGTGTTGCTCCTAAAAGATGTATAGAAAATGTATATAAAGATATTGAAGATATAGGAAAAATTTTTAATGTTGAAGACAAAGCAAATAAACTTATTGAAATCATGAAAGAAAGAATATCTGATATTGAAGAAAAGGTAAAGGGTAAAGAACCTGTAAAAGTTCTTGTTCTTGAGGGTGTTGGAGACAATAAGTACTATTCTTATGGTAAAAAATCACTTGTGAACAATATGGTTGAGAAAGCAGGAGGAATAAACTTAGCAGATAAGGGTGGAACATATAGTGCAGAAAACATAGTTGCTAAAAACCCTGATGTAATCATACTTATTCACTATCTTGAACAAGAAAAAGATAATAAAGAAGCAGAAGCATTAAGAAACAATCCTGCCCTTAAAAATGTAAACGCTATAAGAAATGAAAGAATAATCTTTACTCCACTTTCAGAAACATACGCTGGCGGTATCAGAACCATTAACGGTATTGAAAGATTTGCAAAGGGATTTTATCCTGAACTTTTCAATTAAATAATACTATCCACCTTTTGTATAAAGGTGGATAGTATTATTTAAAAATATAATAGGTTAAGCTGATTATTAAGAATAAAACTGATAGAAATACAAACATAAATAACAGGTGATAATAGTGGCAAATACAAATCTATTTAAAAAAAACAATAATGAAAAAAGTTGTGAATTCGAGCATGGAATCATAAGAGATAGAAGGTTTTTAGGTGTAATTATATTTTTACTTTTTATAGCTTTATTTGTATCAATTATACTGGCTGTAGTATTTGGACCAGTATATATAAAACCTTCTGAAGTTTTAAGAATTGTGATTTACAATACAATCAAAATTCCTATTGGAGATATTGACTCTCTAACTTCAGGAGTGAACTATGATATTATATGGGGAATTCGGTTTCCAAGAATAATACTTGGAGCAGTAGTAGGAATGGGACTTGCTATAGTAGGTGTTGTAATGCAGGCAATGGTACAAAATCCATTAGCTAATCCATATACATTAGGCATTTCATCAGGAGCGTCATTGGGAGCAACGTTTGCAATTATGATAGGTGTAGGAAGGTTATTTGGTACAAATGCAGTAGGTATATCTGCCTTTTTAGGTGCTTTTATATGTTCTCTATCGGTTTATGTATTATCTAATATTGGAGGAAGGTCATCTTCAGTAAAACTATTGCTAGCAGGTATGGCAACTAGTGCTATTTGTTCGGCATTTACAAGCTTCATAATATTTATTGCCAATGATGCCCATGGCATGAGAACTTTAACTTTTTGGTTAATGGGAAGCTTAACATCTGCATCATGGGATAATATAATAATGCCTAGCATTATTATATTATTTGGAGTCTTCTTTTTTGTTTTTCAGTTTAGAAATTTAAATATGATGCTTATGGGAGATGAAAATGCCATAACCCTTGGTACTGATTTAAATATTTATAGAAAAATCTATATGGTTATTACTTCTTTAATGACAGGTATGATAGTCTGTGTTGCTGGCACTATAGGATTTGTAGGATTAATAATTCCTCATATTGTAAGGGGATTAGCAGGTTCTGATCATAGAAAGCTAGTTCCTATAAGCTCGTTAGTAGGAGCTATTTTCTTAATATGGACTGATGTATTTGCTAAATCAATAATGGGTGGGGCTGAAATGCCTATAGGAGTAATAACTTCTCTATTAGGTGCTCCATTTTTTGTATGGCTTATGATAAAAAAATCCTATGGGTTTGGGGGTAATTGAACATGAATATGATAGCTAATAATATATCTGTTATTTTAAATGGTAACCACATATTAAAAGGAATTACTTCCAAAGTTCATAAAGGAGAATTTGTTGGTTTAATAGGTCCTAATGGAAGTGGTAAATCAACCTTACTAAAGACTATTTATAGAGCTATAAAACCTAAGGCTGGGTGGATTACACTTGATGAAAAGAAGATTTTTGATATTCCTTTAAAAGAAACAGCAAAACAGATGGCAGTTGTAAGGCAGTTTAACAATTTTAATTTTGATTTTAGTGTTGAAGAAATCGTTATGATGGGGCGTGCACCTCACAAAAAAATGCTTGAACTTGATAATGTTAAAGACTATGAAATAGTATACGAGGCGCTAAAAAAAGTGGATATGCAGGATTATGCAAAGCGGTCTTTTTCAACGCTATCTGGTGGTGAAAAGCAACGTATAATGGTGGCTCGAGCTTTAGCTCAGAAAGCAAAATTTCTTATTTTAGATGAACCAACAAATCATTTAGATATAAAATATCAACTTCAACTTCTAGATTTAATAAAGTCTTTGGGCTTAGAAGTATTTGCTGCTTTACATGATTTAAATTTGGCAGCAATGTATTGTAATAGGATATATGTAATAAAAGAAGGAAAAATTGTAGCCGAAGGTAAACCAAAAGAAGTTATTACTGAAAAACTTCTTAAAGAGGTTTTCGAAGTGAATGCAGAGATTAGACAACATTCTTTAACAGGACAGTTAAATATAATATACTTACCAAAGCATTATGAAAATATTTTAAAACAAAACTGACAAATGAAACGGCAAGGTAACTTTTCATTTGTCAGTTTTGGCTAGGAATGAGTCAAAAAGAACCGTCCCCTCGACTCAAAAAGAACCGTCCCCTCGACTCATATTTAAAATAAAAAGATATGTATTATTTTTTCTTTTTACATTAAAAACTTGATTTTCTTTCAAATAGTAGTTTTGAGAAAAATCAAATATATATTTATTATAATTTTTATCATAGATAACTTTTTTATTTTTTAAAAAAACAATTTTTTTTAAGTGGTCTCTATATAATCCTGTTCTATCTATATTTAATATGTATTCAAAAAATGTTGTGTTTGCAGAAATCCATTTGACACCAACTGTACTGTAAATTTCCCCATTTGAACTATATGGCTCAAAAATATATATTTCATCCCAATCAAAAGGAATAACTTTACTTAATTCAATTTCAGAATTATTTTTTAAGTATGGTTGGACTAATTTTTCCAAATCCATTTCGATGATGTTATTTACCTGCAAACTTTTATACGAGATAATTTTAAATGTTATAAATCCTGATATTAGAACAATACTTACAATTAGAGTAATAAATAATTTATTTTTAAGCCTCATATTCATCTCCTATTTTTAAAAATTCTCTTGAAATATCATCTATAAAAATAATTTGATTTTGAACAGAGGCCATATCATTACAGCCTCTATCCTATTTTTACTATTACTTTTTACCAAGTGTATCTGTTTTAACAAGATAAGTACCTTTGAAATTATCGCCTGCAAATCTCCTCATATTCCCTCCATCAACAGCTTCTTGAATCAAGTCTATAATCAAACCAGTTCTGGCATAGGTAGGAGCTCTATCTATTCTGCTTTTATTATCTACGTATACATCTCTTCCTTTTTTATTATTATAAATATCCATATAACTTTCTAATCCCTCATTTGGTACACCTTCTTCATGTGCATCAGCAAATTTTTTGGCATAACTCACTGTTGTATAACTTGACATTAAACAATTCCAAAGAGAATGTCTAAAAGCATCTCCATTTCCATTATGTAATCCGTAACTATATCTTCTTTCTGACATATCAATTGCTGTTTGTGCTGCTAGAAGAGCTTGCAATCCGTAATATGGATTTGAATTAAATACTTCTTTTTCTGGATCACTTAAAGCTACCTTATCTGTTGGCAAATAATCTGAATAATCTATACTTTGTATTCTTATTCTATTAGCAGCAAAATTTTTATCATATTTTTTCATAGCTTTTCTTAACATGTCATTAATATCATCTAAAGATGCATTTGGATTTTTAACTTTATATTCTTCTACAAGGTTTAAATAGAATTTAGCATAATTATTAAATTCCATATCTTTATTTTTCATTTGTGCAAAACTTACTATATTTGCAGTTAATACAAGGCATACAACTAGCATTAAACTTATAATTTTTTTTATAAACTTTTTTATCATGAAGTACACCCTCCTTAATAATTCATGCTTTGTACAAAGCTAAGAAGTATTTTTTTACGTCGACAACCACATTATAACATAAATAAATTGAAAAAAATGTTATTTTTTGTCATGTATTAAAGTTTTATAATTGTTAATATTACCATTTTTTGAAATTTAAATAAAAAAAGATCAGGGTTGAAAACTTAAATTAACATGATATAATTTAACTTTTCAACCCTGACCCTTTCTTCATATTTTTATGCAGATTCAGTATATGATTTTATTCTTTTTACTTTCAGATTTCCATTTTCCCCTATATAGAATTTAACTTTAATTGGAGTTGATATTTGGTCGCATTTTATATTAAAGTCTTTCAAGATATTTAAAATATCATAATTGTATCTATAAAATTTAACATCTTTATAATTTTTTATATACATATATTCAAAACAATCTACCTCAAATCGGAAAATTTCCCTAATATATTCTGTTTTTTCGTTAAAATCCATGCTATATAGAAATTTATTTATAATTTTTATCATTTCCCACATAAGCTCATAGGAAGTCATACTAGAGAAAAAGTAATTGTCAGTATTGAAAATATTATTAAACTTATCATAGTTAATTCTTCTAAAATCTATAAATAGCTTTAACAAATCTTGGTTATAATGGTCTAGCAATAACTTAAATGTACTTTTTAAATATCTACGCAAGTTAATATAAAATGATGTAATAAACCTATCTAAATATAATAATTCCCTTCTAACTTCTGTCTCAAAATTAAAGA
Source organism: Paramaledivibacter caminithermalis DSM 15212 (assembly GCF_900142245.1). Classification (GTDB taxonomy): domain Bacteria; phylum Bacillota; class Clostridia; order Peptostreptococcales; family Caminicellaceae; genus Paramaledivibacter; species Paramaledivibacter caminithermalis. The sequence goes on from NZ_FRAG01000021.1 coordinate 23,571, forward strand.
ACTGTGAAAAAATATCGGGATTTTGCTCAATCATTTCCTTACATTCTTGTATATTAATTGAATCAACTATATCTGAATTATAATCCATAAAATACAAATTATCTTTTACAGTATTATATATTTCTGTTCCTACTAAAACTGTATAAAAATGCAACTGAATATTACTAATTCCACTTTCTACTCCTTTTTGTATAATATCTAATGTTTGTCTTACATCATCAATTCTTTCATTAGGAAAACCATAAATAAATGACAGTGTTACATCAATATTATGTCTTTTTAATATTTCTAATTTTTCCCATAGAGTATCCAAGTTTAAATTTTTCTTAATTTCATTTTGCATTCTTTGTGACCCAGTTTCAATACCCAAATAAATTTTCTTACAACCCGATGTCTTCATTCTTTCTACTATTTCGTCATCCAAAGTATCAATTCTAGCACTACAGCTCCATTCAATGTTTAACTTCTGATTTATAAGCATATTACAGAATTCAATTATCTTCCCCTTATTTGCTGTGAATAAATCATGTATCATGTCAAATTTTTTTTTATGATATTTTTCTTTCAAAATTTTTATTTCTCTAATTAGTCGCTCGGGACTTTTAAGTCTAAATCTACGTTTCCAAAAGGTTTTGGTAGAACAGTATGTACATTCAAAGGGACAACCTCTCCCAGCATCAATAGCTATACTGTTGTAATCTTCAATTGGAACAAGTGAATAATTTATATAGGGTAATTCATCTAGGTTATGTATTAGTTTAGGTTCCACATTGCATTTTATTGTACCTTTTTCCCTATAGGCAATTCCAGGAATATCTTTTAATTCTTTATTTTCCTTTATTGCTTGGATAATTTTGCTAATAGTTTTTTCTCCTTCTCCTATTCCAATAACATCGACCCAAGGAAAAGCTTTCAGAGATATCTCAGAAGTTAATGAAGCCTGAGGCCCGCCAAACAAGACTTTTATATTTTTTCTTCTATCTTTAATATATTTTGATAATATTAGAGAATTATGGTATGAGTTGCACATAGTATAAAAGCATACAATAGACGGCTGTTTTTTAAGTATATAATCTCCCATTATCGAAATATTTTCTTTAGTAGAGCATCCCGTCTCCAATAGCCCATGTACAAATAGGTGATTAAAATCAATAATCTCTACATCATAATCTTCATTTTTAAGAACAGTAGCTAAGCTTAAAATACCTATTGGTATTTGTAAATGACTTTTATATTTATCAATTGAATTAATAAAGATAATCTTAAACATCTACTTTTTCACCTCTATTCATAAAAGCCTAGGTCAGGTCTTTCAGTAAAAAAGAGAGACATGCTATATTTTTTTCCTTTTCCAGTCTTCCCACATTTTTTTATGAACTCACATAAATCTTTTATTTTTTCTAGCAATTCGGTATGTTCTTCCTCTGAAATATTTATTGTACTAAGCTGCATTTTAGTTCCAGGTTTATCTATGGTTTCACTTAAAATAATATCTACAATTCTAGTCGTTTCCCCAGCAATATATTGTATTTTTTCATTTGATTTCATTTTTAATATTTCATCATGTATTTCATCAATTTTATCTAGATTAACATAATAGTAATTTTCTATATATAATTCTGATGTCCGAACTTCCTCTTTACAAATATATTGTTTTTCCAAAAGTCTATTTAGTAGGCTAGCAGTTTCAATATTTGTAATATTTAATTTTTGGGAAATATCTTCAGGTCGCATTTTATAATTTTCCAGCATTTCAATTAATTTTATTACAATATAATCAGGCACATCAATTACCCCTTTCATACTAGTTATGAAAAACTTTGTGATAATAACTTTATTACTGATTCTTCGTCAAAATCACCAGTAGCAGCAAAGGCTAGATTATTTTTATTAAATACTGCATTAGCTGCATGTAAAATTTTCTTGCTATTGATATTTAAAACTTCATCCTTATAATCATAATAGGTGAATATTTTTCCTAGTATATAATACCTTCCAATAAAATTTATAAGTGATGAGGGCTTATCTAATTCAATCGCAAGCTTAGTTAGATAACGTTGAGAGGTTTGATATATTTCTTGGTTGGAAACATCCTCATATCTTAAAAGCTCAATTTCCTTTATCAAATTTTCCATCATGGGAATTAAATATTCTTTCTTAACTGCCGAAGAAATAACAAAAGCTCCAGCTGGTGCAAAGGAATAACTTTTACAGTTAATTGAATATATGTATTTGTTTTTAACCCGTAGGTTTTTATACAATCTAGAATTAATCCCATCGGAGAGTAGCAATCCTATAAATTCCAAAACTCTGCTCTGTGGATTATAAAAATTAACGCCATCAAATCCTAAAGATATATATACAATTTCATCTTGATTTCTTTTTGTTGAGATTCTAGGTCCTCTTTTTACTAAAATACTGTTATCATCAAATCCGTCACTTCTATTTTCCCATTTAGAAAAATACTCTTTAATAATGTTAATCGGCCATAGGCTGTTATTAAAATTTCCAATAATTACTAAAAATGTATTAGGAGGAACTATTTTTTCCTTAAAGAAGTCTTCAATTTCTTCAAAGGTAATTCTATCAATCACATCCTTCTTTCCAATAACAGGTAATGCTATTGAGTGCTCGTCCCATAAAGCATATAAGCAGTTTTGTAAAGTTTGGTTCTTACTGAGAACTTCGATTTCATTCTTAACTATCTTTTTCTCTCTTTCAAAGGTGGATTCAGATAAAGGTAAGGTTACTATATTAAATAACGCCTCTATTGAAGATTTAAATCGTTCTTTATCATTCATGGTGGCGATATTATAGCATGTAAATTCTTTAGTCGTAGCTGCATTTATCTTTGCTCCATAGTCATTTATTTTTTCCTGCAAAACCTCTCCCTCTTTTGTTCTAGCCAAATCTATTAAATTATGTTCCAGTAAATGGGATATTCCATTATTGCCTTTATCTTCATTCTGAGCCCCTTGCTTAATCCATAAAGAAGCTGTAATCGTTTTAACATATGGAATATCGTGAATAATTATTTTAAATCCATTTTCAAGTGTAGAAATAAAATAATCCAAACTAGACTCCCCCCTCTACATATTAAAGTCTATTTGATAATCTTTTTAAAAAACTCATTTTTTAAAGTAGTGAAAATATCATCCCAAAATTTTTTATCAGCCATTTCAATTCCAATAATTGATAATAAATTTGGGGTTGAGTTATTACAACCACTAGATAAAAGCTCCTTATACTTTTTTACAAAATTTTTCCCCCTTTGCATGTTTAAATAATAAACAGCTACTGACAACATATTAGCTAAACTATAGGAATACATATAGAAAGGATCCTTAAAAATATGGGGATATATCATCCAATAGTAATATACTTCCTTAGATAGATGGACTGAATCTCCATACACCCTATTCCATTCTTTTATATATAGTTCACATAATTCTTCAAAGCTGAGAAACCCATTTTTTACTATTTCTTTATGGGCATTGATTTCAAACCTTGTAATTAAATTCATAGTGAATATTGGCAAAATGAAATTTTCTAATTTAGTTATAAGCAATTTATTTTTATCTTCTTCATATAAATAATTATTTAATCTATCTATAACTAACAATTCACAAAAGCCCGCAGCTGTTTCGGATATAACTAGAGACGGAGAATAATTGAGGTAATTTTCTCTTGAACAAAATGTTTTATGTATCCCATGTCCTAATTCATGTGCAAGGGTTATTACATCCTCTACTTTACCGTTAAAATTAACAGATATATAGGGCTTATAATCAGGCAATGCTGAAAAACAAAAAGCTCCTTTTCTTTTATCATCTGTTATAGAGCTGTCTATTCTCTTTTCTACGAAAAAAGCTTTAGCTATATTTCCAAATTCGTTATCAAACTGGTAAAATGTCTCTAATAAAATTTCTTCTGCCTCTTTTATTGAATACCTTTCTTGTAGTTTTTTTAGAGAAGCTGTTGTATCCCAATGCTCCATCTTATAACCTAAAATTTTTGATTTCCAATCATAATAATTTTGCACTAAACCGTTATAATCTGTAATAATTTCTATTGCCATTTTTACTATATAATCTTCAATATTGTTTTCTGAATTTTTAATACTTATTGGCGATTTAAATCTCTTTATCTGCCTTTGAATGTTATTACACTGAACCATATTATTATAAATATTGGTAATTAGCCAGTCATCTTGCTTATATCTATCTATAAAACCCTGTTTAGCAGATTTTCTTATATTTCGATTTGTATCTTTAAATAAGGGTACTATTTCAGGAAAAGACAATTTTTTAGTTTTTCCATTTATATTAATTGAATATTTATATCGATTTGTTATTTGGGAATATAACTCACCAGCAGCCTTCATAGCATATACTTTTACTTGACTAAGAATATTTTCCATATCCTTTGATACTGTATGCTGCTTTTCTAAATATATCTTCTCAATATAGTATTTATACTTTTTATAGGAGGTCCTTTTCATTGCTTCCTTTATCTTTTCATCTAACTGTAAAGTAAAAAATCTTTTGATTTTTTCATTATACAAACGCACTTTTTCAATCTTTTTTTTACAAAGATTATATAATTTTTCACAATCCGAATCCTTCATATGTGTTGAATATAATAGATAAATTACTTGATATACACTACTTGCCCTCTCACATATTTCTTCGTATTTTTCTATCCATGCTATAATTTCTTGTGAATTTTTGATTATATCCAAAGATTCAGTTTTATGACTATATACATTATCTATTTCTTCTAGGTCCTCTAAACAGCCTTGTAGCTCTAATAAAAGCTCATACTTTCTATTTAAAAGTTCATCCTTACTCAATTCCCAATATATCACTACCATCACCTGCATTTATATAATATTTTCTATCTTCAAGAAAAATTTGATTATCAGCATATATTACTTTCCCCTTATTACTATCAAAAACCATATCTAGATGTATTTGTGAAACATTATTCTTCCCACATTCTGGATAGGAGGAGCCTAAAGCAATATGCCCCGTTCCTCCCATCTTCTCATCGAAAATTATATTTCCAATATACTGATGTATTTTGTGGTTTGTACCAAATCCAATCTCTCCAAGATAACATGCACCATTATCAATACTTATAATTTTTTCAAAGGCTTCATTGTTAGAACACTTAAATTCTATTAGTCTGCCCTCTTTAAAAAATAGCTCCAACTCCTTAATTTCAATTCCATTGTATATAATAGGATAGTCAATAAAAATCCTGCCATTTACTGATTCTTTAATAGGTGCAGTAAAAACCTCGCCATCGGGAATATTTATTTTTCCACTACCATTTATCCACTTTCCCCCCTGAACCTCCATAACTAAATCAGTTTTTTTACCTTTTATTCTTATTTCTTTAATATTATCTAAAAACGAAATTATTTTATTGTTAAAAGCCTCTAGTTTCCTATATTCTAGTAAAAAATTCTCCTCATTAAGAAAGCAATATTCATTGTATAATGATTTGAAATGACTATCTGGCATTTTACTATATTGTGCATATGATGTTGTTGGATACAGTACAGTAGTACAAAACAACTTCTTTTCCTTTATATGATTCAAATATGTTTCAATATAGGAATGTTTTCCACTATAAAAAGCCTGCAGTTTTTCCTTATTTTGATTGCTTCTAAAGAATAGATTTTTATCTGATATGAAATTTATCATTTTATTAAACTTTGTAAGATTAGCACTTAAATAGGACGATAGAAACTTTATCTGGGCAGATGAACCATAAAAAATTATGATATCTTCCAATTCTGGGTGTTTAATGTCAAAGGCTACATAGGCCTTCTTATCAAGAACCATCGATAATATATTGGGAAGTAAGTCCTTAATTTCACTTGTTCCACAAATTAAAACCCTATCTCCCTCCTGAACCTCTAAACAATATTCAATCAAAAGCTTTGATAACTTATCATGCTTAAGCATATATCTATTCCCTTCCCTTAGTTATATATTAATGCACACTTTTCTAACTTTAATATAATATTTGAATATAAAGAATTAAAATCATCATTATAAATTTTAATACTGAAATAAAATTAGTACTCCTTTTCAATCATATCATTAGACGTTTTTATAACCTTGATTTTTTTCAAATTCATAAGACTGTTTGGGATAATAATTAGTATAATACAAATGATAATTGTAAGTTGATAATTATAATCCAATAATTTAGCTAATAAAGTTAATGATATTAGTACAGCACTATATGTAATAGACTGAAAAACTCCTGCAATCCTACCAACAAATTGTTGTTCAATATCTTTAACTGAATAACTCTCAATATAGGTATGAGAAAATATGTTACCCATACAAATAATGCCTACTGACACAAGGGCTAAATAGAAATTCCTTGACAGTAGTAAAAATATCCACCCTGAAATAATAACAATTCCCCCATATAACAAGTTCCTTTTGTTGAAATTTTCATCCTTTAATTTTCCTACTATATATGCTCCTACTATTGACCCGAATCCAATTACACTAAAAATAAATCCTATACCCGTTTCTCCATAGTTATATATTTTAATTGCAAGAATGCTAGGCAGGATATTTAATATACCGCCACTTATAGTATAAAACACCTTATATAATGATAATATCCTAAGCTTTACACTTTTCTTGATATAATTAAACCCCTCTTTTTGCATTTCGATAAAATTATTTCTTTCTTTATCTTTCTTATTATCCTCTTTATATTTGATTAGCAGAACAAAAATTAGAGATATAAAAAAGGTTAGAGAATTAGAATATACTATGTACTTAAAACCTAAAAATGCAAATACTATTCCTCCTGTTGCAGAGCCAAGTATAACAGTTAACTCGTAGAGGATTCTGAGCTTTGAAAAGGCGTTGGATATATCCTTGCTAGGAAGTATTTTTGTAATCACTGAATATCTCGAAGTTGTGAAAAAAGCTCCGCATATGGAATTAATTAATGTGATAATATAAAGTATATATATATATTGGGCTGAAGTTACCAATAATGCAAATAACGTTACCAAGCCTCGGATTACATCAGTACAAATCATTAATCTTTTTGCATTATACCTATCACTAATACCTCCCCCTACTATGGAGAATAATGCCGATGGTATTAAGCTCAAAATCATTACTAGGGATAAAGCAATTGCAGACTTAGTGTATGTGTATATTGTTGCACTAATTGCAATCGTATAAAACCAATTTCCTATATCGGATACCCCCTGGGCGCACCCTATTAATATAAAATCCCTGTTTTTAAGAAGGGCATTGTTTGTAAGACTCTTTATCATATAAACCTCTCCTCGTTAATTTTAGGATAAAGGCGTCTTCGGTGCTTTGTGATTGAAGGTTGTAGATTATTAGGTCATACTTTTAGTTCCAGATAAAAGCATCTAATGACGCCCTGTATAATTTTCTATTTTATACTAGCAAATATTTGAATTAATATTAGTTCTTTCTTTATTTGTTACAGCACCTATCACCCTTTCTAATGCACTGCATAACACATCAATATCTTCCTTTGAATTGTAAATATGAAAACAAAAACGTAAACAATTTTTTTCTCTAAAGGTTCTGCATATACATTCTGATTCTTCTAATTTTTTTCTAAGATATTCCACATCAATTTCTTTTGGAAAATATATAAATACCATTCCATTATTTTGATAAACTGTTCCTTCTTCAATTCCCTTAAGTTTCACGGCTTTTTGAGCAAAATATTCCGCCAATTCCTCTATTGTTTGATATATCCTTTGTATCTCTATACCTTTCATAAGATTAAGATTATTTAAAATAGCACTGTACATTGAAAAATTAAAGGATGAATTCTCTATTCTCATGGCCTTTGATTTTAAAACTATATCATTATCCGTTGTTATTTCTCCACCTATACTGCTTAAGGTTATGGGACAAAGCTGTTCAATCTGTCTATCTCCTATATAAACCATTCCTGTCCCCATAGGTCCTAACATCCATTTATGAAAGGGAAATATATAAAAATCAACGTTCTCTAATCCAATTAAATCAATTTGCCCTACTGCCTGAGCTCCATCAATCATTATTTTTATATTTTCTCTGTTTTCAACTTCACGACAAAGCCTTATAATATCATGCTCTACTCCTGTACTACATTCAATATGGCTTACAAAAACCATCTTGACCTTATCATTCATTACAGAATTGATTTCATTTATCAAATTACTAGAATTTACAACCCTTATTTTAACTCCGAATTTTTTCTGCAAAGCCAAAAAAGGAAGTATCCCATCAATGTATTCGTTGTTCCCAATAATCACCTCATCTCCATCATTCCAATGGAATGAAGCTAATATTGTACCAATACCTACATTAGTGCTTTGAACATATGCTAAATTATCATAGTTTACATTTAGAAATGTACCCATTTCTTTTTTTACATCATAATAAACTGATATTAACCTTTCACAAATCTTCTTTCCCGTAGGATTACTTGATTCATCCTCCATATTTTTATGTATTTTTTTTATACTTGAACGTGGAATAATCCCAACTGACCCGCAGTTAAAATATCTCTTCTTAAATTTAAATTCATTATACAGCATACTTTTATATCCCCCCTCCTTTCCCTTTATATGATAGATATACAGCTTTTAATACAATCTAACATTGTTACGACTGCTAACTGTTAACAGCAAGCTCATAGGATAAGTCTATGAATTTAAAAAATAATAAATTTTTATAAAGATTTATCTATAATATATATTTTGCTTTTATAAACTTTGTCGTCAGTTCCTTAATTTCTTTATATTTACAAAGTTTCTTTGTTATATCTCCTGTCTTCACATATGCTTCATACCTGCACCCGCCAGCACATAATGAAACAATTGGACAATCTAGGCATGATTTCCAAATATTTAAGTTGTTAAAAAATTCTTCTTGACCATTTCTGACTTTTTCAAATATATTTCCTATAGCAAATTGCTCATATCCTACTAACATCAAACACCTATATATATATCCATTAGGAACAATATATTCATTGCTACTTGAATAAATTCTACACATATCGCATATAGAACCCTGTAAAACCTCTATTCCCTTTTTGAAGGCATATTCTATAACCTTTCCCAGATTATCAATATTTTTGCTCTGCTTAGTATATTGCCTATTTTCTAAAGTATCCATTATACTTCTTAGTTTTAATTTAATTAATTTTCTATCATTTATTTTTTCCGCCAACTCATCTATGAAGCTATATAATTCTTTTTCTTCTCCAACCTTATAATTGCTCCGTATGACAAAGGGGATTTCAGTCATGAAAGCATTGATATTATCAATTATAAGTTCATAGGAATTATCTCCATTTTTAAGGCGGCGTAGCCTATCATGTTTTTCTTTAACCCCGTCTAATGTTACTTGAATACCTACACAATTATTTTGTTTTAGAAAATTAATGATTCTTCTATTTAGTAAAGACCCATTTGTAATCACCGTAATTTCATAGTCTATATTATATTTGCCTAATACCTTTTTTTGAAATTGTTCAAAAAATAATTTTATAAAATTAAATCTGATTAACGGTTCTCCTCCAGTAAAAGCAATTCTTATTTTAGTTTTTTTATCATATTCTATTTTCTGAATTATCCTATCTATTAAGCATCCTATATGTTTCTTCTCCATGGATTCTTTCGCTACGTGACTTTCAAAGCAGTATTCACACTTCATATTACATTCATAGGTCGGTAATACCGTTAAGTTATAGGTTTTTGATATATTGGATAAGCCCTTATAAACATATTCCTTCTCATCATAATCATCCCTGACAATATATCCTTTTTCCCATAATCCTTTTAGTTTTTCAGAATTTCTTTTTTGCTTTATTAGCATTTCTTGCTTAGGAGTTATCAAAACCTTAGAACCATTAATCGTATTGTATAATATTTGTCCTCCTTTTTTCCCTGTATTTTCGATAGCTAACACATAATTTGGTATTTTCAATTCAATACCTCCATTATATATATAATATAATATTATATTATATATATAATGTTATTTCAATATTTTAAAAAATTGTAAAACAATGTTATTATTTGTAGTGAATATATGTATTTACTTTTTCGAATTATTATGTTATTATTATGTTTAATAGTTATATTATTCCATAAATTGATTAATATTAGATATTATCCATATATATTCCTAATTATCATATTAACACCATTTTCTTATCAGATTTCAATTTCGTAGAATCTTCTTTGATTATGTTAGAGAAATTGTATACATATACATATATAAATTTATCTATACTAACATAATCATTTGTATTCTACGGTCAACTAATATATTCACTTAGGAGGTGTTTTAGTGAGCGACGCTAAAAAAATTAAAAAGCAGGAAGAAGTATCTGAAGAATCTTCATTAAACGAAGAGGTGGAAATTGACAAAGCAAATGCAGACGAAGAATCTTGTGTTCATGTTCATCTTAGCTAATTATAATTAAATTCCTCAAAAGCAAAAACAGTCCTTCTATATGGAAGGGCTGTTTTTTGTGAGATTTACATGTAAATATTATTGATATTACCTCGATTTTACATATATAATATAGATACGTATTATTCTATTTGAAAAATTTGTTAAAATATTAAGATGTTTTTTGAAAAGATGTATTATAATAATATTATAGTGAATATTATAAATTATTCTATAAGGGGTATAATATGAAGGTCTTAATTAATATAAAATATACTTATCTTACTATTATTATCACAATTATTGCTATAGTAATAACTTTAATACTCAACATATCTATATATCTAGGGCTTCTTGTGGGACTCATAACAGCTTCTATTATTGCCTTTAAAAATAAGTATTCATTAAAAGAAGTCTTTACTATGATAATCGTGGGTATTAAAGGCGCTTTAATAGTTGTAGTTATGATGGCTCTAATAGGTATACTTATAAGTATATGGATGGCCTGTGGAACGATTCCAACTATGATTTTTTATGGCTTTAAATATTTATCCAATACAAATATTATTTTAGCTGCATTTCTTGCAAGTTCAGCTGTTTCTATGGTAATGGGAACTGCTTTAGGTGCAATAAGTACAATTGGTACTGTCTTTTTAAGCTTATCAGTGGGTTTAGGTATACCTTTAACTCCATTGGTTGGTGCAATTGTATCTGGTTCATATCTCGGAGATCGTACATCTCCCATGTCAAGTAGTGTAAATTTAGCAGCAGCTATTACTGAAACCAATGTAATTGATAATATAAAGCATATGATAGCAACAACTTTGCCAGTATTTTTTATTAGCACATTATTATATTGGTTTATCGGAAATAAACTTGTAAGCAATACTTATGATTTCACTAAAATAGAGGCTTTTGAAAAACTTTTATTTTCAAATTTTAAAATCTCACTTGTTTCATTGATACCACCTTTACTTATTCTAATTTCTGTTGTTTTACTAAAAACATCAATAGTTAAAAGTATTATCTTAGGACTAGCTGCAAGCATCTTCATTTTTCTGGTTCGGAATGGAGCTTCTTTTAGAGATATCATAAATATAGGAATATTAGGGTATTATCCCGAAAACAAACAACTTACTGAGATAATGTCTGGCGGTGGTTTTGTATCAATGAAAAATGTACTATTAGTTATAGTGGTATCGACAGGCTTAAATGGGGTTTTAGAGGGTACACAAATGATAACTCCTGTAATTGAGAATTTTACCAATAATATAAAGGATGTAAAAAATTTAATTCATAAAACTGCTTTACTTTGTATAGCTATATGTGCCATAACTTGCAGCCAAGCTATTACCACTATAATTCCAGGACAGTATCTAAAAAGAATCTATGGCAAACTGTCTATTTCTAGGAACACATTAGTGCGTACTATTTCTGACGCAGGAATTGTCATCGTTGCCCTTATTCCGTGGAATATTAATGCTATTTTAGTTTCATCCATAATGAAGGTTCCAACATTACATTATTTTCCATATGCTTTCTTGTGTTATATTTTCCCGGTATTAACATTTATTTACCCATATTTTAATATAATTAGAGTAAAATATGATAACAATATAGCTTCATCACCTTTCAATTTTAAAAAAAGCTATGATAGAAAAAAATGACTTAAAATCCTCATTAGTTATGACCTTTTTAATGTTACTAATCAGAATACTGTACAGCTTACTTTAATAACTCTATCTTAATTATAAAAAACAGCTTAAATCTTTAAATATTAACATAATAAAAAAGGGGCCAGAGTTGAAAATTGTAGGTTATAAGTTTTCAAATCATCCTTCTAAATATTAAAAACTTAATTCCTTTGGAGGTTACTAATAATGTCATATAAAAGAAATACCTGGTTTCGTCTTGACAATGCTGGTAAGCTGTATCCTTCTATAATGTCTTCAAGAGTAAGTACATTATTTAGGCTTTCTGCTACATTAACTGAAATAGTTAATCCTCAGATTTTACAGAAGGCCCTTGATAATCTAATGCCAAGATTTCCATATTTTCAGGTAAACCTTAGATGTGGAATCTTTTGGTATTATTTTGTACATACAGATAAATTACCACAAATTGAAAAAGAAACCTTTTATCCATGTATGAGTATGGAAGTGAAAAAGAAGGGTAAATTCCCTTTTAGGGTTTTATATTATAATAAGAGAATATCAGTAGAATTCTCCCATGCCATAACGGATGGCACTGGTGCATCTATTTTTCTTAAATCGCTAATTGTAGAATATTTTAGATTGAAAGGAATCAAAATAAAGCAATCTGAAGGTTTTTTTAATTATGCGGAAAAACCTGATAATGAAGAATATGAAGACGCTTTCAAAAAGTATTATAATAAGAAAATTCCAAAACTTCCTAGAAAAGATAAAGCTTTCCAGTTTCCTTTTCCTCTTGAATCTAAGGGTATATATCATATCGTCACAGGCATAATACCTGTTAAAAACATATTGAAAAAAGCAAAGGAATTTAATGTCACATTAACAGAATTTCTTTTAGCGATTTATTTTCAATCAATTTTAGAAGTAATATATTCTTTGCCATCTAATAAAAGAAATAAATTGCTAAAACCAATAGTACTTAACGTTCCTGTAAACCTAAGGGGGATATATCCATCTAAAACAATGCGTAATTTTTTCATAAGCATAACACCTAAGATAGATCCTAGACTAGGTGTCTATAGTTTTGAAGAAATAATTAAATACGTCCATCATTTTATGAAGGTAGAAGTTGATAAAAAATACATAAATCAACAAATAACAATGAATGTAAAAAGTGAATTATCTATCATACTTAGGTTGTTCCCTTTGGTATTAAAGAATATGATTATGCCTATAATATATAATGTTTTTGCCGAGAGCCGATATACCAGTGGCTTCTCAAATATAGGGAAAATCACCATGCCACAGGAGATAGAGGACTACATTGAGAGGTTTGAGTTATATCCTCCTCCCAGTCAAGGCAATATTATAAAGGTAGCTGCTGTCAGCTATAGGGATAAGCTGTATATATCCTTTGGTAAACTAACAAAGAATAAGATTGTAGAAAAGATTTTCTTTAGAAAAATTAGAAAAATGAATATACCAGTTAAAATCGAAACTAATTAAGGAGTGAAATTTAATGCCTTATTGTTCAAAATGTGGTGTTGAGGTTGACTATAATATCAAAAAATGTCCTTTATGTGATTTTCCTATTCCTCCAATAGAGCCTGAAGAAAAAGAAGAAGATAGATTCCCTTCACCTCAAAATAGTTATCCTAACAAGGTCAAAAAACGAAAGCGAAGGGCATTTATAATAATTTCAGTAATTCTTTTAACTACTATTGAGCTTATGCTATTTCAAAATTTTTCAATTGAAGGTAAATTGACGTGGTCAAAATACAGTGTAGTTAGTATAGTTGCAAGCTGGATTTATTTATTCTTTTTATTTAGATTCATACCTAGATTTAGAATTTCAGTAATTGGAATCAGTATTACAACTATAATTTTTTTATATATTTTAGATATTTTAAATGGAAGATTGGACTGGTTTATATTAATTGGACTACCATGTACCATTATGGGTGCATTAACTACAATCATATTCGCATATCTATTTAAAAAATCCAAAAGAAAAGGACTTAACATCGTATCCTATATTCTTATGGGTTTAACTTTATATTGTATAGTAATCGAAGTTTTTATATCACTACATATAAGGCACTTTGTAACTCTATATTGGTCCATAATCGTTGCATTGGCTTTACTTCCAATATCAATTTTATTTCTTTATTTGCATTATGGATTGCCTGAGAAATATAAAATTAAGCTAGAAAGGAAGTTCCATATATAATATCATCAGCCTATTCTATTACAGGATTTAGACTCGCAACATAGGGCTTAATATCCAATACTGGAGTTTGGTCTAACATATCGACACCTTGGATCTCTAGTTTACATCCATCTATACTTTTGAGCTTTACGATAGTTACACCTACTGGGTTTGGACGTCTAGGCGATCTGGTGGCAAAAACTCCTTTTTTTTCTTTACTCCATGGGGTCGTGGTCATTAAATCATAGTCCTTAGACTTATGAAAATAAAATTGTACAATAATGTGTGAATAATTATCCAGATCCTTAAGCCCTTCTTTATATTCCTCCATAATCTCTATAATAGCTGTTTTATCTTTAGCATGTGTACTTTGAGGAGGAATTTCTTCAAGCCTTTTAAATGGAGATGAAATGAATCCAATTGGCTTTAGTATAATACCACTCATAATTATCATCCTTTACATATTTTTTATATAAATTGAACGTCAAAACAGTCTATAAAAATTACTCCAATAAAATATTAAAACTCCTTAAAGTATCTTAGAAAGCAAAAATTTTATTCGCTAACTAGGCAAGTTAATTTAGCTAAAACAAACATTACATCAATAGTATATATCAGAAAATTCAATGTCCATTACTTCTACATTACGTTTTTTGTTAAACCTGCTTGCTTCTGTTGCATCATTTTTCTGTGGAACAAGCTTAACAGGTAATTCAATAATAAATTCTGTTCCTTCACCATACTTACTTTTTAAAGAAATCTTGCCATCATGCATTTCTACAAAAGCTTTAACTAAACATAAACCAATTCCACTTCCTTCAGCTTGTCTAGTTAAGTATGAATCGACCTGCCTAAATCGTTCAAAAACTTGTTCTTGTTTATCTTCTGGAATCCCTATACCAGTATCTTTTATAGAAATAATGATTTTTTCATCTTCATCGTAAATATTTACTTCTATCAAATCATTTGGTTTCGTAAATTTAATAGCATTTGAAATTAAATTTAAAATAATCCTTTCAATCTTATCTGGATCAAATGCCATTATCTTTTCCTCTATTTCTGTATCAAAAACGATTTTCTTTGATTTACTCTTCACATACTCAACAGTTGATAACGTAATATCTTCAATGATGGCTACAATATTTCCATTTTGCAGATTCAAGTTTATAAAGCCCGAATCTATTTTGGTTAAATCAAGCATATTATTTATCAGTCTTAGCAGTCTAAAGCAATTTTGCTTTATTATGCCCACATGCTTATTGAATTTTTCCATATTAGGTTTTAAGTCCTCTTCTTTAAGATTAAGTTCCATCAATTGTGTTGTGGAGTAAATTATATTCAGTGGAGTTTTAAATTCATGAGATATATTAGAAAAAAACTCTGTTTTTAAATTAGAATATTCTATTTCTTCTTCCAATTGCTTTCTATTCTTTTCCACATCTTTATTCCATCTTAGCATAGGTATGGCTATAAATTGTCCGCCCTTTAGGGATATTATTGCAATAATCAATATTCCTAAAACTGCAAGCTTCAATAATTTATTAGTCTTTTTTATAATGGGTTCATATATATATTCATTCGGTATAATAGTTACTAATTTCCAATTGTCTGTATCTGGGATAGTACTAAAATATGCATTTGAACTAATTCCATTAAAAGCATATTCTAAATGCCCTTCATCGTTTCCTAAAATATATCGTCCGTACTGCACAAAATCTTTATTTATTATTTTAGAGACCTTAGTTATATTTTCATTTATAATGAAATTTTTATTTGGATGGCAAACAATATATCCATTTTTATCTATGATATATGAATATGAATCCTTATGCTTTACTCTATATATTTTTATCATTTTGTTTAAAGGTTCTATATTAGCTATACCACCTATTATACCAATTATTTTTCCATCGTTGTTCCATACTGGCACTGTTATTGTACCCTTTAAATCCCCATTGTCTTCTGAAACAAATAAATTAGTTATACATTTTTCGCCCTTCATTGTCCTTTTAAAATATTCTTCATAACCTATATTACTATTTTTTTCATTGGTACTATACATATTTCCTAGACTATCTACTATAAACAAAGTCTCAAATCTTTTAGTTGATTTCACCCTATCCTTTGAAGAATTACTAATATTTGATATACTCACTTCCTTTTTAAAGTATTCCTTTATTTTTTCACAATCCATACCTTTAATCAAGGGATGTTGTGCATAGCTATTTAGTAAATTATATCTCCCACTAATATATCCTGCAACTCCTCTAGAATACATTTTAGAATTATGCAAAAAATTATCTTCCATCATTTCCAACATCATTTTTTCTGAAAAATTACTTGAAAAGTAAATAAATATTCCAGTCAATATAGTACAAATCAAAACCGTAAAAGCTAGTACTCGTTTAATTATTTTAATATAATAGTAATCTTTATTGTGCATCACCTTACCTCCTCTAAAGTATTAAATTCTTCATACAATTCCATTTTCCTCCATAAATCGATATTTTTTTATCTTTTATTCTGTAGAGTCAAGGGGACGGTTCTTTTTGATTCACCACCAAAAAAAGACAAACGAACCGTCCCCTTGTCTTACTAAAGCAAGAACAAAAACTTCTAGTGAGATAATAAATTCTAAATTTCAGCAATTAAAAAGATGCCACTCTCGGCATCCTAATTAAAACTCCTTATACCTTACACCCTTTGGGTCTATCTTTTTTATTAATAACATTTCTTCTTTAGTAGGATAATCTAATACTCTGACTCCCTGTGTATTAACGGTGAAACCAGTATTCTTCACTACCTCATCTATGGTTGTTAATGGGCTTATTGCCTCTAGCTTAAGCTCATTATCTTTATATTTAAACACAGCTAGAGGAGTAATTATTCTATCTACATTACCCCTTGTAGTAATAAAATCTACCCTATCTACAAAGGTTCTTGCATCATGCTTAGTTCTCCATATCAATGCCCTTTTAACTGTAGGTATCAATACAGCACTACCTGCTCCTCCTGGTAATCTAATCTTTGGATTATGATAATCTCCTATAACAGATGCATTGACATTTCCAGACTTATCAAACTGGACACCAGACAAAAATGCAACATCTAATTTCCCCCTCATGGATAAATCAAATATTTCCTGTAGGGGAAAAACAGCACAACCATTGTTATATATATCTTCTCCGGCTGAAGAATAACTGAGAAGATTCCTTGGATTTGAATCTACCCCTCCAGGTATATTAAGGTAATTTAGATTTTTTGCATGCATCTTCTTAGCCAATAATATGGCTACCATAGGTAATTGTGATGACACACCATGAAATACGGTTTCGTTATCATGCAATAGCTTAGCTATTGTAACTATCATTATATCAGCAGGATGTACATTTTTTGCTTCCTGTGTCATCATAAAACATTCTTCCTTTCCATTTTCTTGTCTGCATACTCGTAGTCACTAAGATATTTCATTAGTCCATCATTATCTTTATTATTTATGAAATCAGATAATACCTTTTTATTTATATCATACTTACCAGGTTGACTACATGGAGCCGCCCCTCTAGGTATATTGACTACAGCATGAACTAAAAATCCAGGTATGACTACTCTATCCTGCTTTAATCTTATTTGAGAAGGAGATATTATCTTCTCAGTAGATATTATTATCTTATTTGAAGCTCTAGACATCAATACATCATCATAAACAGGACCATCTATAATGGCATTACCATGTTCATCACATTCACTAACATGTATTAAAGCAACGTCTGGCTTTATTGCCTTAACTACTGTAATACTATCTCCCGTAAATGGATCGGTAATCACCCTAAAGTAGTCATTAGCATTAATAAGGTCACTATTCTTTAGTCCGTATACTGGCATAAAGGGTACATTGATTTTACCTGCGTTTAATGCACACATTACTGTATAACAAGCATGTTCATTAGCCTTTACCTTACCTGCCTCCACAGCTTTTCTATAGTACATAGCTAAACCAAATTCCGTTTCGTAACTGATAAATCCAGCTGTTACACTTTCGACACAATCGCCTCTAACAAGCAAATCTACTTCATGAGCACCAGCCGTTTTTATAATATTTAGCTTCTTCTTCCTCTGTCTAACTATCTCACGTGCTAACGCCATAGGGGCACGGTGTAATGTATTGCCGCCAAGGGCTACGGTATCTCCATCTTTAATTATACTAATGGCATCAGAAATATTCACTACTTTATTCATACTAGAGTCCTTTCTAGCTGTATTATTTAACAGCATTACATGCTATATGTATGGCATCCCAAACCTCAGCAAAGGGTGGTGCATAGCCAAAATCCACCCATCCTAATTCATCAACAGGTATACCTGTATGTATAGCCAATGCAAATGTATTAATTCTAAGTGCTGTCCCAGCATAGCCTACTGCTTGAGCACCAAGTATTTTCTTTGTTTTTCTTTCAACTATTAGTTTAATCTTTATGGGTTGTGGATTTGGGTAATATGGTGCATGGTTTAGAGATTTAATAGTCACAGTTTTATAGTCATAGTTTTCAAGTATGGCCTCTTGTTCAGATAATCCAGTCTTAGCCCCCTCCATATCAAATACCTTGATCATGGATGTACCAAGAGTTCCTATATATCTAGTTCTTTCTCCTATAATAGCCGAACCTGCCAATCTTCCTTGCTTATTAGCATTTGTCCCTAATGGTATATAAACATCTAATCTATCTTTTACCCTATTAAATATCGTTGCACAATCCCCAGCACTATATATATCTTCCACACTTGTCTTCATTTCTTTATCCACAAGGATAGCACCATTGTTAATTCTTTTGATACTAGTACCTTCTAAAAAGTCAGTATTCGGTCTAACACCAATACTCAATATAACTAAATCTGCATTATAGCAGTTTTTATCAGTTACAACCTTAATACCCTCATTACGGCTATCTAATTCTAATACTCTTTCACCTGTTTTTACATTAACCTTGTTTTTCTTAAGCTCTTCCTGTAGGTCTGCAGCCATTTCTTTATCGAGATGTGGAAGGATTTGATTTTTGTATTCAATCAGGGTAACATTTTTACCAAGATTACCAGCTGCTTCAACTAGTTCTACTCCTATAAATCCTGCTCCGATTATCACTATGTCTTTGACATCATCCTTAAATAGCTCTGACTTAATCTGTATTCCATCTTCTATGGTAGATAACGTCTTAACCATTGGATGATCAACGCCTAGCCATGGAGGTATTATAGGCTTTGCCCCTGTACTAATCAAAAGCTTATCATAGTTATCTTCAAAAATATCTCCTGTAAGTAGGTTTTTTACGATAACCTTCTTATTGTTTTCATCTAGACCAATAACCTCATGATATAGATTTATATTAATCCCTATCTTTTCAAAATCATCCTTGGTTCTTATAATCATCTTCTCATAATCCTTAATCTCATCGCCTACATAATATGGCAATCCGCAGGCTCCGTATGAAAGGGTACCACCCTTTTCATATACAGTTACCTCCGATTGATATCTAGATCGTCGAATTTTGCTTGCTGCACTCATACCTGCGGCAACTCCACCAATGACTATTACCTTCATATCCTTTTCTCCTTTAAACCTTGATTAAGCATATAAACTAGTTCTTCATAGGTAAATTGAATTGGACTAGTTAATCTACAAGCATCATTCAATGCCATAGTACAAATCTTGCTTATATCTTCTTTTTTGACACCCAACTCAGTCAAGTTAGTTGGTATATTTAATTTTTTATTCATATCTAAAATCCTAAGTATAACCCGTGGACATATATACTTATTCTTTTTTTGAAAAACACTGATTCCCATGGCATTTGCAATGTCTCCCAGTTCTTCACCTTCGAGCCTACTTCCTAGCTGCTCTAACACTATAGGTAGTAATACTGCATTACAAACTCCATGGGGTAAATTATATAGTCCTCCCAACTGATGAGCAATAGCATGTACATAACCTAAAGAAGCATTTGAGAAAGCTATCCCTGCCATAAACTGTGCCTTTGCCATATTTTCCCTAGCAGCTATATTACTACCATCTCTATAGGCAGTAATCAAATTTTTATTTATTAAGTCTATTGCCTTTAATGCATAGGTATCCGTTAATGTATTACTATCCGTTGATAGATATGCTTCTATTGCGTGGGTCAGGGCATCCATTCCAGTTGCACCTGTAAGTCCCTTAGGCATTGTCATAAGAGAATCTGTATCATTAATAGAAATCCAGGGAATAAGCTTATTGTCAATAATTGACATCTTTTTTTGTTCTTTTGTATCTGTGATAATTGTAAATCTGGTAACCTCAGAGCCAGTACCTGATGTGGTATTAATACATATAAGTGGTAATATTTCATTGGGAATCTTATCAACACCTGCATAATCCCTTATATTTCCTTTTGATGTAGCTTTAATTCCTACAGCCTTTGCTAAATCATGGGCTGAACCTCCGCCAATAGATATTAGAAAATCACAATCATTGGCAGATATAAGAGAATATGCTTTATCTACACATTGAACGGTAGGATTAGGCATAGTTTGATCATAGGTTTTATATCCTATGGTGTTATTAGATAAAACCTTTAAAACCCTTTTATATGTAGGGGATTTCACTAAAAAACTATCTGTTATTATTAAACATCTTCTAAATCGATTTCCTGATAACTCTGCATTTAAATATTCAATACAATTCTTACCTAAATAGTTTTTTGAGGGTGATAGTAAATTTATCAATTTAATTCCCCCCTGAACCACTATTTTGTAATCTATTCATTTCATCAGTAGCTTCATTTAAAGCATCCATTATTTCCATTCTTCCATTAGCTATCTCAGTCATAAATTTAGAAAATATCCCTATAAAATCAGATAGAAGCGGAAAACTAGGCAATGGTTTTGATGATTCTATCATCTCTTTAGCAAGTGAATACCAAGGATATTTATTATCATCTTCTGTAAAACTCGAATATCTGGTTGGATTTCCACATATCCTACCTACTTCTATATCAATGTCCTTTGCAGTTAATTCTTCCATTACTTTTAGTGCTAATTCCTTTGAATTACTATTATTATTAATACCAAATGACCATGTAACATTCCATGACTCATCCAATATAGCAAATCCAACATCATCCCTATCCTTACATTCCTCGTCCATGACTGCTCCCATCTGTCCACCCCAAGTTACTGCAAATATAGATTCCCTATTCTGTATAGCTTCCCTGACTCTATCATTGTCAAATAACAGTGTATCTTTAGGAGCATACTTTATCATTTCTAGATAATTCTTTATCCCTTCTACAGCCATATCATTATTAAATTGTGGCTTTCCTAAATCAGTAAATGGTTCACATCCAGCTGCTCGCAAATAAGGTAATACATCTAGAAATATCTCTGTTGGATGGGATTTTAGTACTATTGGATATATATCATTATTTCTATTTAAATTTTTAATATGCTCAATTATTTTATTAAGTGAAACCTTTGAAGCTATGCTCCTGTCTAAGTAGCTTTTCCTATAGGTTAATAAATGTCCATCACAAAATGATGGCATTAAATATTGCTTGTCTTCATAATACATCTCTTCTCTAATACTCTTTAATATATCCTTATCTACCTTCGATTCTTCTCTGGTATATAAAGCTGAAAGATAATTATTTTGAACAAAGGCAGGTAACCAAAGATGACCTGCCACCATTACAATATCAATCTTATCATTATCAAAAGATTCCATTAAGGTATCGTAATATGAATCAAAAGGTACTATCTCAAAGTCTATGTTGATTCCAAGCTTATTTTCTATTCTTTTTAAAAATCCCTTTGATGTATCAACATATACATTAACTGCTGGATCATTGACTGCCAGTACATTAATCGTCTTCATAAAATCACCTTCCGCTTATAATTCCCCTTCGTATTACTGGGTCTAGATTTGTTATCATCTCTCCCTCTGGAATTATGTGCTTCGCTAATTGTAAAGCATCTATTTTACCCCTAAAGATTGCTATAGATGCTCCGTCTAAATACTCCTTGGAATCTATATCTACAAGATCCACTGGAGTATGATGCAATATATAATTTGTCAATTCTAATAATCTTGCATGACTCAATAGTTCTACAACAAAGATATTGTTTATATTGCCAATATCAACAGTCAATTCTTTGTTTAAAAACTCAAGTAATTGTCTATGGGGAGAACCTATCCATCCTATTTCAACTAGAGCACCATCTGAATTATCTATAGCATAATTCATAGCATATTCTAAGCTAGCATGCTTCCCATAGAGAATCCCTATATATCTTCTTCCTGATATTATCTTTTGTTTTATATCGCTAAACTCTATATTCTTAGCCACTTGATTAAGCACCTTCATACCCTTAGGAACAGAATCAAACTCCAATACCCCAATAGCATCTGCTATATCCTTTGTCATATGTATCACCTAATCAATTATTCCAATAATCACAGCATCTATAGGTAATGGGACATCTGTATTCATAGCATAGATAGCATTATGTCCTTGTGTAACGATAACCTCATCTCCAACACCTGCACCAATCTGGTCCACTGCTATTATATAAGTATTGTCCGTTAATTCTATCCTCATAAACTTACAGCCAATCATCTTTGAGTTTTTTTTAGTAGATACCAAGTTACCTACAACTTTTCCAACTATCATTAAGGATCACTACTTTCTAATCTATAGTTGAACCATTTACTCTATCTAAAGAAGTACTTCAGCATAGTCACCGCTTTTAACTAAAAATGCATTTCCATCGTCGTTATCAAGGTGCAATTCTAAGACATATGAATCATTAACCTTACAATATACATTGCCCAATACCCCTGGTTTAATGCCATCTATCTTAACCTGAATTATCTGTCCATGGACAATGCCCATTTTCTCAGCATCTAAGGTCGATAAATGGAGATGTCTAGTTGCTATGATACAACCCTTTTTTAAATCTACACTTCCCCTTGGTCCAATTAACTTTATTGCCGATGACCCTTCTAAATCTCCTGAGCTTCTAACTGGCGGATTAATCTTTAGATATCTGCTATCCGTTGCCGAAATCTCTACTTGACTTTCAGAGCGCATGGGACCTAAAATTCTAATGTTTTCAATTAATCTTTCTTTTCCATCAATATTACTTGCTATGGTAACTGTTTCTTTGCAAGCATATTGCCCAGTTTGTTTGAGATCCTTCATCTTACTTAGTTCATAACCTTTACCAAATAGAATCTCCACATCCTTTGAACTCAAGTGGACATGTCTATTTGATATACCAATAGGTACAGCAAACCTATAATTATCACTATCTATCATGTTTACTATATTCTCAACTACCTCAGCAGCTACCGATTTTATTATTTTATCATATTCACTTTTCATAGCTACTTAGCCTTAGGCAATATCAAATCCATGCTATTATGAGGGCGTGGTATAACGTGAACTGCTATTAATTCCCCTATTCTTGAGGCAGCTTCTGAACCTGCCTCAGTAGCTGCCTTTACAGCTCCAACATCCCCTTGAATAGTAATAGTTATAAGCCCTGAACCTATTTTTTCCATACCTACAAGTGATACCTCTGCTGATTTTAACATATTATCTGCAGCCTCTATAGCCGCTGTTAATCCTCTAGTCTCTATAAATCCAATAGCTTTACCCATAATCCTTTTTACCTCCTTAGTATTCTTTGTATTTGTCTTACGTTGTTCTTTTGTTTTTTTAGACTTATCATCTTTAGCTTGTTCTATGTTCTCCTTATCTACAGCCTCTTTAGAAGGTTCTATATCGCTCTTTTTAATCACTGAAAGACCCCTCCCTAAAATAATACATAAGCTCTGGTGCAGGATTAGCAATAACCTCAGCAACCTTTAATACATATGTATCTTTATAATATCTCCTCAATACATCAAAGGCCTCTTCTAAGTCCGATACTCCACCATCAAATACCAAAGTTATAAGCCTTCCTCCTAGACTTTTTTTATGATGTATTAAAGTTGAATTTGAATTTTTTAAGATTATATCTGCAGCTTTATATGCATTGGTAAGGTTTTGTATTTCTAACACACCGATTGCCATATATTATTTCAGCTTAGGTAAAATACTAGCTATCTCATCGTGAGGTCTTGGAATCACATGTACCGCTACTAGTTCTCCCAATCTTGATGCTGCATCAGCACCTGCCTCTGTAGCAGCTTTTACTGCGCCTACTTCTCCTTTCACTATTACAGATATAAGTCCAGAGCCTATCTTTTCCGTTCCTACTAATTCTACTTGAGCAGTCTTTAACATACTATCAGCTGCTTCTAAAGCAGCTGTCAACCCTCTAGTTTCTATGAATCCTACTGCACTACCCATAATCTATTACCTCCTGTTAAATTGGTTTATTGTTAAACTTTTAGGTAAAATACACTATTACCACGCCTTTATCATCTTTTCAATTCCCTCATGGGGATTGG
Source organism: Paramaledivibacter caminithermalis DSM 15212 (assembly GCF_900142245.1). GTDB lineage: Bacteria > Bacillota > Clostridia > Peptostreptococcales > Caminicellaceae > Paramaledivibacter > Paramaledivibacter caminithermalis. The sequence continues at coordinate 48,402 of NZ_FRAG01000021.1, forward strand.
GAATACAATCACTTATAATATCCTCAGGTTCATTGTATTTAAGTGCAACTTTATATCCTAGTTCTAAAGCAGCGTTTACTTGGTCTAATGTACCTATAAATTTCACCTGTGCTTGAAGTGGTATCTTTTCTAGTATAGCTACAGCAGGCTTGTTGATATTAATAGCTACAACCTTTATATCCATATGATGATATATCTCATTTATAACAATTAGAGCTGTAGAATATCCACATACCTCTAACATACCTAAAGCTCTACCTTTACTATTCATCATATTATACGGAAACCATCCACTAGTACACAGTGTCTAGCACGTGTAAAATCTTTTGCTGTAGTTATACCTTCTCCAGTAGGTCCTGCAATGCTAAAGCTAACAACGCTTTCACTATCAACACCTATTCCAGCCACTGATGGTGCATTTTTAACAAATATGGTAGTATCAATAGCCTTAGCATAATATGTTATATTATCAATATTTTGTGAATGTACTATTGCTGTATGTCTATTTCCATGTTCTGCTTCAACAGCATACTCGACACCCTTCACAAAGTTTTCCACTCTAACTATTGGTAGAACAGGCATCAATAATTCTAATTGCACAAATGGATGCTCAAAAGGAACTTCGCATATAATACATTTAGGTCTCGTACTATACCTAATACCCAATGCATCAAGGATTTTATATGCATCCTTTCCTACCCACTCCTTTTTTGTATGTAGATTAGTTGTTTTAGAAGAATTGCCTAGGAAGAACTTCTTATCAGTTGCTTCTATTATAAGGTCTGTAAGTGCTGATATATAGCTAGAGTCTAAATAGAAAGCACCTTCACTCTTCATATTTTCAATCAATTCATTAGCAACTTCGTCTACTACAAACACTTCTTTTTCTAATATACAAACTATATTGTTATCAAAGGAGTGACCTTTGATAATATCAGCAGCTGCTTTTTTTATATTTGCTGTGGAATCAACAACTACTGGAGGATTGCCAGCACCTGCCCCAATAGCCTTTTTCCCTGATTTGAGTAAGGCTCTTACTAACCCTGGTCCACCTGTTCCAACCAGTAGATTTATTTTGGGACAATTAGCCATGACCTGTAATGATTCCATAGTAGGATCCTTAACCATAGTAATAATGTTTGCTGGTCCACCCAAATCCATAATACATTCATTAATCTTAGCAACTGTATAAGCACAAACATGTTTTGAGCTAGGATGAACATTAAATACTACTGTATTACCAGCAGCTAGCATGGCTATAGTATTACTAATAACAGTCTCTGAAGGATTTGTGGAAGGCGTAGTAGCTCCAACAACACCATATGGAGCTTGTTCAATTAGTGCTAATCCTGTGTCCCCACTTTGAACCTTACTACTCAATACCTCTGTTCCAGCCGTTCTAGCTGCTAACTCGTGCTTGATAATCTTGTCTTCATAGTTTCCAAGTCCTGTTTCTTCAACTACTTTTTTAGCTAAAATATTTTTCTCTCTTAAAGTCCATTCTTTGATTCCATCAATAAATCTCTGTCTATCCTTAATAGAATAATTCTTTAACTGTTGATAGGCACGATGTGCCTCATTGATAGCATCTTCCATTTTTTCAAATACTCCTACCTCTAAACTCTGATTATATTCATATTCGTTAGAATTGCCAATGCTATTATTATTAACCAAACTGCTATTACCCTCAGCCCCTAAAGTTTTAGCTAAAACCTCTGCTACAAGCTTTTCAATCTGTAGTTCATTAATCTGCATATTTATCACCTACTCTTTAACTGATTTATTACCTCTTTAGTTATCATCTTCACTAACTCTTGTCGATCTATATTTGATGATTTAGTATTAATATCAGTATCTCTTCCTTCTACTTTACAAGTAGGTATACCACCAGATTTAATACCAATATTCTTTCTAATATCTAATAATGCATCTATTTGAGCACAATTAAATTCTTTTGGATCTCCAATTTGATTTACATAAAGAAGAATCTTACCATAATGCTCAACAGACTCCATTCTGAAGAATGCTTGCGTTAAATCATTTCCCCATGTCAGTAGCCCATGATTTGCTAAGAGAACTGCATTATAATCCAATACATATGGCTTAATTGACTCAGGTACTTCATCAGTACCTGGTAAAGCATAATCTGCCACAGGAACTACACCTAAATTAACTACTGCCTCAGATAGTATTGGTGTTTCCATAGGTAATCTTGCCACTGCAAAAGCAGTGGCAATTGGAGGATGTGCATGCACAACTCCATTTATTTGGGGATTTAGCTTGTATACTTCAATATGCATTTTTACTTCTGAGGATGGTCTTGCATTATTACTAAGAACCTTACCATCTAAGGTCATCTTGACTAAATCACTAGGCTTCATTCCACCTTTGCTAACACCTGTAGGTGTTACTATAATCTCATTTGGACTAATCTTTGCCGATATATTTCCATCATTGGCAGCTACAAAACCTTTATCATAAAGTTTTTGCCCTATCTGACATATATCTTGTCTTATCTTCATTTCATTTCTTGCAAAATTCATAGGTTCCTCCTATTTAAATAGTTTCTCAAGATTTTCTCCAAAGGGTGGATAAACTATACCTTTCTCAGTTATTATTGCTGTTATATAACGAGCTTCTGTAACATCAAAGGCAGGATTATATGCTTTAACTCCCTCTGGAGCAGTTCTTCTACCGAAGCCATTACCTATCTCATCCTCATCCCTTAACTCAATCTCTATATCTTTACCTGTTGGAGTACTCATATCTATAGTTGATGTAGGTCCCAAAATATACATTGGAATACCATATTCCTTGGCAAGTATAGCTACCCCACATGTACCAATCTTGTTAGCAGTATCTCCATTGGCAGCAATTCTATCACATCCAACAAGGACTGCATCTATTTTACCTTCCTTCATTACCTGTGAAGCCATGTTATCACATATGACAGTCACATCGATTCCAGCCTTATTTAACTCATATGCAGTTAATCTTGACCCCTGTAATAGAGGTCTAGTCTCGTCAGCAAACACTTTAAAATTGTATCCCTTTTCATGTCCTAGATATATAGGTGCAAGTGCTGTTCCTATACCTGAAGTTGCAATCCCTCCAGCATTGCAATGAGTCAATAATCCCATATTAGGCTTTAGTAATTCTAACCCATACTCACCAATAGCCTTACCCATAGCTTGGTCTTCTGCTAATATTGCTTCACTCTCTTCTAATAAAGCTACCTTAATCTCAGATACTGATTTGCCTACTTCTTTGTCAAATCTGGCTGTCATCCTATCCAATGCCCAAAATAAATTGACTGCTGTTGGTCTAGATGTTGCTAGATAATCCCTAATAACTTCAAATTCTTTTCTAAACTCAGCATAATTCTCTGTTTCGATTTTATTGGCACAAACATATAATCCAAATGCCGCTGCTATACCTATTGCTGGAGCTCCTCTTACTCTTAACATCTTTATTGCTTCAAATATTCTTTCCCTATCGTCTAGTTCTAGGAAAACTTCTTTTGTAGGAAGCTGTGTTTGATCAATAAGAACAAGTTTAGTTTTATCTTCATTTAATCTTGCTGGTACTACTGTCGTAATCATGTTTTCATCTCCTATAAGTATTTTTCAATTAATTTCAGGTAGTCTTCACCTGTTGTTATTTCATTTCTATTCTTAATAAAAATCTTTGCCAAGTTTAAATTGTCCATCTTAGCCTTTGCTCTCTTAATATCATCTTCAATACCATCTAAATCCTTTACGTGGGCAAAACCAACGGTTCTTCTTACCATTTCGCAGCCAGTAACCCCTGCTGTATTTACAAGAACATCATTAACATAAAATTCTTTAAAACCAGGAGTTTTAGCCATTTTATCAGTTACTACCTCATTCCAAAGCTTTAATGCCTTAGATTTAAATAGGTTAACTATATCCTTAATAGTTTGTAAAAGATACTCTTTATGCTTTCTCTTTAATTCCTCATCTTCACATCTTGCTTCTGTGGATATGTAGTTCATTATAAGGTTAGCCAACAATGCTCCGATATCATATGCCATAGGACCATAAAATGCAAATTCTGGGTCTATGACCTTTGTATGATTTTGATTTACAAATATACTTCCAGTATGTAAGTCTCCATGGAGCAAAGCTTGTGCATTATTCATAAAGTCAAACTTTAATTTTGCTACTTCTAATGCTAACTCTTTATCATTAACTATTTGAGTCTCATGATACTCTTTTATACTTTCTTCAACATTATTTCTAGCACCAATATGAAATGGTTCAGTATAAACAAGATCCTCTGTTATCTCACATAATTCAGGGTTTATAAAGCTCTTAACTCCATCTTTCTTCTTCTTATGCTCCATTACAACATCTGAAGTTAATAATAAAGTCTTTACAAGAAAATCACTGATTTGTTCAGCAAACTTTGGATATTGCTCAAAATCCATAAGTCCATATCTCATTATTTTATAATCATATAAGTCTTCCATAACCATGCAGAACATATCTCCATCAAACAAATATACTTCTGGAACTAAACCACCTGTTAGGTCATGCTCGAGTTTAAGTATTCTTGTTTCTATTTCACCTCTATTAATATCTAAAGGCCAATCTTCTCCAGCTGCTCTTACATATGGAAGAGCCTGCTTTACTATGATACTCTTATCGTTTTTTGTATCTCTAATTCTAAATACAAGGTTCAAATTTCCATCGCCTATTTCTTTACATTCATAGATAGCATCTTCCGCAAAGAAATCTAGCTTGTTATTGACATATTCAATTACTGTTTTTTCATTTAATTCATAATAATTTTTCATATTCTTTACTCCCCTATTATTTAATCTCTACGTTTATAGTAAGTTAATCCAAGTCCAAGGATTAAAACAACTCCCTTTACGATGTCCTGTGAATAATATGGAAAATTCATCATTACTAAACCATTAAGTAATATACCCATTAATAATGCCCCAAGTAAGGTTCCTATAGCATTGGCTTTACCAATACCTAATACTGAAAATCCTATGTATGCCGCTGCAACGGCATCCATTAGATATGTTGCTCCTGCATTTACCTCACCTGACCCCAGCCTTGCACCTAATACCAATCCACCTAAAGCTGCTATGAATCCTGAAAAAACATATGCTAATAATCTATATTTCTTAGTGGGAATACCTGATAATTTAGCTGCTTCCTCATTTCCTCCAACCATATAAAGGTATCTGCCGTATTTTGTATAATTTAGAAAAATATGAACCAAAGCAACAACTAAAAGCATTATGATGACTGGGAACGGTATACCCATAACTTTGCCTTGTCCAATAAATAAATATGCTGGGTGCATTGTCCCTGGTGCAATCCCACCATTATTGGGTAATGGCATATAATTATATATTGCTGTACCATTTTGAAATGTAATAGAAACTCCTGTAAGAACAAACATCATTGATAGTGTTGTAAGCATGTCGGATATTTGTACCTTTATTATCAAGAAAGCATTAATACAACCTATCAGTATGCCTACTAATAACGGAACAACAATAGCCAGTACTGGACTCATCTCCCAAATAACCATTATCTTTGCTGCTATAACCGCTGCAAAACCTGCCACAGCTCCAACCGAAAGGTCAAAACCATCAACAGTTAGTGACATTGTAATAGCTAATGCTATAAGACAAACTATTGATACAGATCTGAAAATATTAGTTATATTATCAACCCTCATAAAATTATCAAGGGTTATAGTGAAAAATAATATTGCTACAATTGTAACTATGATTGTCCCATATTTATAAAAGAAGCTATATATATCTAATTTTGACTTTTGCTTAGTGTTTTGCATTGTTTCCACCCCTTCTTGTATCCTGTCCTCCTCCAGTTGAATAGAACAATAATTCTTCTTCGTTGGTATCCTTAGTTATTAATTCCTTTGCAATTGTTCCATTATACATAACATATGCCCTATCGGATAAACCTAATATCTCACTAAATTCACAGGAAGCATATATAACACTATTTCCTTCTTTAACTAATTCTGCTATTAAACTATAAATTTCCGCCTTACTACCTACATCAACACCCTTTGTAGGCTCATCAAATATGTAAACTTTTGCGTCTGACAGTAGCCACTTGCCAATAGCTACTTTCTGTTGATTTCCTCCACTTAGGAAAGCTACTTTTTGCTTTTCATTAGGTGTCTTTATTCCTACCTTTGCAATATTTTCCTTAGATACTTTACGCATCTCACTTCTATTCATAAAAGGACCATTACAATATTTTTGTAATGTAGGTAATGTTAGATTTGTTTCAATTGATTCATGAACTAATATCCCCTCTTTTCTTCTTTCCTCTGGAACTAATGCAAACCCACTTTTTACTGCGTGATTAGGGCTTTTAGGATTTACTTTTTTACCCTCTAACAGAATTTCACCCTCATATATGTTCCCCTCACCAAATAGCAACTTACAAAGCTCTGTCTTCCCACCACCAACAAGACCTGCCAATCCTACTATCTCACCTTTACCAAGCGTCATATTAACGTTACTTATTCCGCCTGTGCCTGATAAATTCTTGGTTTCAAATACCACTTCACCTATTTCGCCATGATGTTTAGGGAAAGTGTTTTCAAGCTTTCGCCCTAACATTTTTTCAACAAGTTTTTCTATCGTCATATCTTTAACATCATAAGTTCCTTCATATGTACCATCTCTTAAAACTGTTATCTTATCGCTGATTTTAAATATCTCATCTAATCTATGACTTATAAAAATAATACTCATTCCATCATTTTTAAGCTTATTTACGATTTCAAACAACTTTTCTGTTTCTTCATAGCTTAGTGGTGCAGTTGGTTCATCTAAAATTAAAAACTTCGCTTTTTGATAAACAGCTCTTCCTATAAGAACCATTTGTTTTTCTGACAATGTTAAATCACTAACTAATTTATTTTCATTTATATCAAGCCCTAGGGATTGTAGTTCCTTTTTAGCCTGTGTTTTGATGCTTTTCCAATTTACAAATAACCTCTGATCCTGGCTTATTATGGCATCCATCATAATATTCTCTGCTACTGTAAGATGTGGAACCAAGGCTGTATCAACCTCTTGATAAACAATTACTACACCTTCGTTTTTAGCATCTATAGGACTATTAATATTACATACCTTATCATCTATAATAATTTCACCTTCATAGCCTTGATAAGCTCCTGCCAAAATCTTCATCAGTGTACTTTTTCCTGCTCCATTGGCGCCTATTAGGGCATGTACCTCTTGATCTCCAACAAAAAAATTTACATTATCTAACGCTTTTACCCCAGGAAATGATTTAGTTATACCCTTCATTTGCAGTTTACTCATGTTTAAAACCTCTCATTTTCCAAATATTTAGTTTGTAACCTAGGTATTTAGAATACTACGCTCAATTTACATAAAGCCTATTACAGTTAGTTTCAAACCCAATATGCATCATATATTTGTAATATTATTATTACTCGTTATCATGAGGAGTTTAGGAAGGATAGGATATCCTTATCCTATCCTTCCTATTACATCAAAAATACTCCTCAAAATAACATTCTATATATCTATAAAATTTAATATGGGGGCTTATCCATTCATATTTATTTCTGTTGTTTCTCCATTTCTAACATCCAGTCTTCTAAGAAATCAGTTGTAGATCCCCACCCATCATAAAATTCTGCTAAATCTGCCATAGTTACACGTCTTTCATCCTTACTTGGAAGATCGTCAACATGTATTAATACTGGCTTCAATGAGTAGTAACGAGGAATTTTTTCACCTGCTAATGCTTTTAATGCTAATCTTACCTGAACTTGTCCAACTACTGTAGGGTCAACTGCTGCTGAAGATCTCCAAATTTCTGGGTGATCCTGCATCATTGCTAGGTCTTGATCTGAGATATCCACTGAATATAGTGGAATTTTCTTTCCAGATGCAACTATTGCATTGTAGAAGCCTTTAGCATACTCATCCCATACACCATATACTGCATCAATTTTATCAGTAGTAGTTAAAATAGTTTCTAAAGCTGTTTGAGCCTTAGGCATTGGATTATCTGTACCAAGGTCAATGGTATTTATCACTTCTATACCTGTATACGTTGGTAGTATTCCACCTTCCCAGATTCTGTGACGCTTATCTGTTGGGGGAACGTTTGCCACTCTGTTATAAACAACTTTACCCTTACCATCTAATTCTTGAACTAATGACATTTGAGATAAAAGTCCCATCATTAAGTCATATTGATCAAGTGAAACTAATTTTCCTTTATGTATTTCCTCAGGTACATCAAAATCGTTATCAAATACTATTACAGGAATTCCTGCTTTTAGAGCATTTGTTACCGAATCAGTAAGAGCATCGGCTTTACCATGAGAAATTAGTATTGCATCCATCTTATTTGTTACTGCATTATCAATTCCTTCTGCCATCTTAGTTAAATCATTGTTGGCATCGATTACACTCAATTCAATACCATAACGTGCTGCCTCTGCCTTAACACCATTGATATGTGTAATCATGTGGGTACCTGTACCCCACTCTTTAATAAGTGCCATCTTAATTGTCTTACCTTGAAGTGCCGCTGGAATATTTCCGCTAGTTGCTTCACTTGCTTTTGCTGGTTCGCTAGACTCAGTTGCTGCTGGTTCTGCTTTTTCTGGAGCAGATTCTTTAGGTTGACTAGAACATCCTACTACCGAAAATATTAGTAGTACAGCTAGTAGTAACGCAAAAAATTTTTTCATAAACATTTTCCCCTTTTCATATAATTTTTTGTACCATGTAAATTATGTGACTATTCATTCTTGTCTTAATTTTATATAACTTTTCACTTTGTGTCAATATTTTTCAAATAAAAAAATAATTTTAAAAAATATTTTCGTATTTTTTCATATTTTGCTTGTATTTTTGTGCAAATATTATATTTATACTTGTTTTATGAAAGAAATATTTTGCAATAAAAATAGGTAAACCACTGATATTTATCAATGGCTTACCTACAACATGAATCGTCTCTACAAAAATAATCCTTCCACCATAAAAAATAAAGAATCTATAGTAATTTAGACGTCTGCTAAAATGAATCTTGGATCTTTGTGATATGTCTTGTTAACTTTGCTTGTTGTAATAAGTTTTCGTGTATTATCAAGTTGTGCAAATGTATATCTAGATCGTTTATTAATCTTGCTAGAATCAGCTATTATGTATGATTCTGCTGAGTTTTCAAGGGCTATCTTATTTACTTCAGCAACATCTATGCTTGATGTTGTAACATGCCCCCCAGGTACTACCCCTGATGCTCCAACAAAGCATTTATCAAAATTCATATTTGATATTTGTTTTATTACAGTTGGACCTATGACTACTCCTATATCTAATAACACTTCTCCTCCAAGTATTATAGTATTTATCTGATACTTCATAAGTTCCTGGATATGAAATGCACCATTTGTCACAACGGTTACGTTCTTTCCTGCAAGGTGTCTAATCATGGCATATTCAGTAGTCCCAGGTCCAATGAATATGAATGATCCATCACTTACCATAGTGGCTGCATAGCTTCCAATCTGAAGTTTTTCATCCTTGTTTAGTGTCATCTTCTCAGTCAGAGATTTTTCTGATACATTCATTCTAATCTTCGCTGCACCACCAGAAAGTATTTCTACATGCCCCTCTTCTTCAAGGGTTTTCAGATCTCTTCTCACTGTTGCTAGCGATACACCCGCTACCTTAGCTATCTCTTCCAAAAAGACAATATCTTTTGTATGCATAAATTCTAGCACTTTACTTCTTCTAACATAAGGTATCATATTTCTTCTCCTTTTTGCAAATATAATCTAATAATATCATTATTTTTCATAAATTTCAAATGACTAAATATCAAAACTTTTTTCTATAGCATAAAGGCATCTGATGATATATTTTAGTTGCAAGTTCCAAGTTGCAAATACTAGAGCATTTCTAGTGAGTTTTAAAAGAAAATTTTTTTACCAATATTTTACTGGTGACAGTTTTAATTTCCATTCTAGTACCCTATTTTACTCTACTCTAGCTATACACTTTCTTACAAAAAAGTTTGAATTCCTTATCAAGGATAATTTACACCCATGAAATCCATATCTTTTCACAATGCTGTGAAATAATGTATATCTTATATGCTATTGTATCAAATATATTCATTAAAATCATCAACTATAGATGTTCTTGTTTTTTTATTATAGCAAGTTAAGATGATGAGTCAAGGTGACGGTTCTTTTCAACAAAAAGACAAACGAAACGTCCCCTTGTCTTTTTGACAATATATTAGTTAAGATTATTTTTATGGTATAATAATTTATATATATTAAAGAAGCTAGTCAAAAATGGAAAAAGATAAAAAACTATATAATGAACATGATGTAGAATATAAGCATATACTTTTGCATAAAAAGAATTTCATAGACTTTTTAAGAAGTTTTGTAAAAAAGCTTGGATTAATTCTCTAAAGGAAGAAAACTTTATATTGATAAATAATGTTCAATTTATCATAACTATCATATGCTTTGGAATAAGGGGTAAACAAAAATGAAATATAATTTAAGTGATAAGATTATTAAAGAGATAAAGTCTATAGCTAGAAAATATCTAATAAAAAAAATAATTCTCTTTGGTTCCCGTGCAAGAGGAGATAATAAACCTACTAGTGATATAGATATTGCAGTTTATACCTTTCCTAAATTTGATAATGAGGGTCTTTTTGTTAGTGAAATTCAAGATTTAAATACACTGCTAAAAATTGATATAGTATTTTTGAAAGACATTACAAATGAAAAACTTATTGCTAATATTAAGGAAGAAGGTGTTGTTATATATGAGCGATTATAAACAAAAATTTGAGAATTATAAAAATGCACTTAATAGATTAAATGAAGGTATAGAGAAGTATGATTATACAAACGATCTTTTAAGAGATGGCTTAATACAACGTTTTGAATTTACATTTGAACTTGCATGGAAAACTCTCAAAGCTATATTTGAAGATGAAGGACTTATTGGGTTAAATTCACCAAAAACGGTTTTACGTGAAGCTTTTTCAGCTGGTATAATTGTTAATGAAGAGTTATGGCTTTCAATGCTAAAAGATAGAAATTCTACAACCCATATTTATAGTGAAGAAATAGCTAAAAAAATATGCTTAAATATAGAAAAAAAATATTCTAAAGCATTAAATAGTTTGATGCTAGAAATACAAAAAAGGAAGTTTTAACAATAGGTATAATTCTCCCCACAAAAGAGTAGTGTCATAAAATATGTGTCTGAGCATTTTTTTCTTATAATCATAATAACATTTAATTACAAAAATATAAATATATTAATTGGTATACATTCCCATGAATAGTTGTGTTGGTATCTAAATGCTTTCAGCGTTACTAATAGCTCCTATAGATGCTATCATAACCATTACTAGCAATACGGATATTAATCTTTTTGATTTTTTTATTATTTTTCCCTCCTAGTTAATTTGGTATTGTCAAAGATTTAAGAATAATCTTCAACTTAACCCATTGATTTTACTTAAAATTCATATCAAATTTATTAAACCTTGAAGTTGTTTATCTCTAGCAAAATTCCTAAAAAATATACTCCTATAAACTAGATGATTTTTTTATCTTACTAGGTACCCCCTATTTAAGATACTTTGTCAGCAGTAAAAGCTTTTAATTATGTTGTTTCAAAACTAAAGTCTATTCCTGAAAGCTTAAATTTTATAGTTTATGGTAACCTAATATATTTTACTTTTTAAGACCTGCTTTCCTCTTAAAAAGCGTATACCTGTATCGAATAAAACTATTTTTTATTTCATGCCGCCTTTCATAGAACTTTTTACAATACTAAATATTTTGAGTTGTATCTTGTGTTT
>NZ_FRAG01000033.1 GCF_900142245.1 Paramaledivibacter caminithermalis DSM 15212
ATTAGGGAGCTAAATCCTGTATTAAGAGGATGGATGAATTATTATCGTGTGGCGAATATCAAGGGTTTTATAAGAGATTTCATGGGTTGGTTACGCAGAAGATTAAGAATGATAAAGATGAAACAATGGAAAACCTACAAGGCAATGCATAAAGAAATGAGAAGACTAGGTATTAAAGGAAATGGTTTAAAGATGGCAGTAACAAAGTGGAAGAATTCCAAAGTACATATAATACATCAGATATTACCAAATAAGTACTTTGAAGACCTAGGTCTTATTGATATGTAGAAATACGAAGTTGGGTTATTGTCGAATTATTATTATTATTATTATTAATTCGGTGAGAAATTTCAGGAGCGGGATACGGCAAACGTAAGTCCGGTTCTGTGAGAGCAAAGAAAACAGGACTAATTATCCTGTTTTCTAACTACTCGATGCAAAAAAACAAAAAAAGTATATGTAGGGTGTTGACATTATTTAGAATATATACTATAATAAATATACCTACCCAGGGTATACGGGGAAATAAAAATAATCTATTTGGTTAAAATAATAATAGGAGGGATAAGTTTATGAATATAAATATTACTGATAAGGCAAAGGAAATGATTAAGAAGACTTTAAATGATAAAAAAATTAATGATCCTGTGATAAGGATATATATCGCTGGTATTGGCTGAGGTGGCCCATCATTTGGAATTGCTCTGGATGAGCAAAAAGAAAATGACCTAGTAGTAGAGGATGATGGAATAAACTATGTCGTAGAAGACGATTTAGTAAGTAAGTATGGTGGATTCAGTGTAGATTATTCTACTAACTGGCTTCATAAAGGCTTTACAGTCAAACCAAGTTATGGAGGTTCAAATTGCTAAATAAATAAATTGAAGAAGGAGGAAAAGAAGGTGATAAAAGCAAAGTCACATATGAAGTGGTCATGGATTTTTATGGTTGCCTTCATATTATTTTCAATATTAGACATTAGATTCGGTGTGTTGGGCTTTATTTGTATGACGGTTCCAATGTATCATGCCATAAAGGGTAGAGGAAAGATTCACTGTTCCCATTATTGTCCAAGGGGTTCTTTACTTGGCAATTTTCTAAAAAATATAAGCCTACAAAACAATTTACCTAAAAGCTTAAGAGGGAAAACTACAAAGAATATATTACTTATATTAATGATGATTATGTTTTCAATTTCTTTAATCCATGCAGGACCAAGTTTTAGTAGAATAGCCTTTGCAGTTTTTAGACTAATGATGGCATCATTAGCGTTAGGAATTGTTATGGGTATTATATTTAAACCTAGGGCTTGGTGCCAAGTGTGTCCAATGGGCTATGCAACTGGATTAATTAAAAATGTGAAGGATAAAAAAGATATAAATAGCAATAAAAAAGCAGCATAATATTTTGATTGATGGAGGAGAATTGATATGAATAAAAAAATAACTATTTATACAAGTGATACTTGTGGATATTGTCACATGGCAAAGGATTATTTAAAATCCAAGGGTGTAGATTATCAAGAAAAAAATATATCGAGAGATATGAATGCGAGAAAAGAATTGATGGCACAAGGTTTTATGGGAGTACCTATTATAAATATTGATGGAGAAGTGATTCAAGGTTTTGATAAAAATAGATTAGATGAATTATTAAAATAAAAAAAGTTTATTTTAAATTCCAGTAAACACGATTGTTTACTGGAATTTTTCATTGCCTAAGGGCTTAAATTATTACTAGTAAAATATTAATGTAAATTATTTTCTTTATAAAAAGACCCTAGCACTTGCAACTTGGAACATGGAACTTTCAATTCAAAACGTATCGAAGACGCCTTTATCCTTTTTACATAGTACCCTGTAGCTTTACTTTATCAACTGATTTATAGTATATAAGATCTGTATAAAGTTTTTTCTCATATTTTTCGTACCTAACTCCAGCTAATGTATATTTTTGCTTTTTTCTAAATGCCAATGAAGCTAAATTGGGTGTAGGACTAATAATTGTTTCAGCAAATATATTAGTTATACCTGCTTTTGCTATATCCACGATAAGTCTTTTGTATAGTCTACTGCCTATGCCCTTGCCAGTATACCCAGCTAATATAGCAGTCTTATCTATAACTATAAAATTATTAGTTTTATTCTGGTTGAAATCAGGAGACCAGTAGATGTCTTGAATCCAATTAGGATTATCCTTTAGCCATTGATTTTTAGTATAAGCCATTAAGAAGCCTAATGGTTTATGTGATTGAGCTATATAAAAATAATCAAGTTCTTCAATTTTCTTGAGAAAAAACTTCTTGTATTTATTTGGACTTGATGTATAATTATCCATCAAGAAACCTTGTGTAGAATCTTTGTTTTTTGTCCCTACGCTGCAAGCAATACTATATATTGTATCAACATCTTTGGGTAAAACCTTCCTAACTCTAATAGAGTTATTATCTGTATGCAACTTATTAGTGGTAGATTTTTTTTTCAATACCGAGACAGTATCTAAATGTAAAGCTTCAATCATAAACCATCATCTCCTTATTAAATTAAAGTATAGTTTAGAGATAAACAACTTCAAGGTTTAATAAATTTCAAAGAAAAAATGTAGAAGCCTTCATTATCTTCTTTGAAATTTATTTTGAATGTTAATGTTGTTTATCTATAGTAAAAAATTATGATTATGCTATTGTAATATAATCGGCTTTTATACTGAATAATTGTGATAATCTTTCCTCTTCAGATATAGCTCTACCTAGCTCTCTTGAGTAGGCTAAACATTTACCATCTATGATTCTGGTTTCTAAATGGCCTTTAGCATTTGGATTGCCCCTTAGATGAGGAGCATCTATTATTCCTTTCTTGATAGCGTCGGTTAATACTATTGGATCAGACCATGGATCATAGCTCTCAGTATATATTTTCTTTAGAGCGTTTAAAAGAACTTTAGCTTCATTTATTAGTTCATTTTTTCTATTTATTACAGATTCATCTTGCGTCATATCTGCCATACCATGTAAAGTTGAACGAATAACACCCCTTACAATTTTGCAGCTTTCAATGACATCTTCGGGTTTAGCTGCATGGTCAGCTTCACTAAAGCCTACTACGTGGACTATATGAGGCTTAATACTCATGGCTAGGTATGTTGAAGCAGCTAATTGACCCTTTGCAACATCTAAATCGGCACTAAGACTAGCAAGACCTGCCCTTACCTGTCTAAATACTTTAAAGGTTTTATCCTCTAGTGATTCTATAAGCTCAATTTTTGCAAGCATTTTTGCTAAATCCATTTTATGATGCATAGATGGTGGAACATTAAACATGTATTGTGCAATATAATGTTTAACTCCCATTTTCTTTGCATTGTAAGCAGCTAAAAATGCCATAACTACTCCAATGGTATCATGGGCATCCCTAAGGCTCCAGTGATGAGATTCATTAACTTCTACAGGTATATTCCTTTCACCGTGCCACTTCATGAGCTGTTGACCTTCTCTAATTGAATTTAAAACTTCTCTAGGACCTCTACCATCCAAAACATTATACCAGCATAATGGAACAGCACACCATGCATTATTTATTGTATTCTTCAATAATTCTGCAAATTTAAATACTTCTGAAGTTCCACTATAACATCTTAAAAGAGGATAATTACCTGTTCTTGAACATTCATAAAGTTTTTGAAAATCTTCCGCTGTTCTTAAAGGCACACCACCTGCCCCATCTAGATCATGATTCATTTTTTCTGGAGTAAAAAAGTTTTCTTGGGCATTTTGGTCAGGACCTATTGAAATTATATCCAAAACCTTAGATTCAGCTATCTTTTTCACACCTTTAAAGGTTTCTTCTAAAGATGGTAAGCCAAAGTGATGTCTTAAAACTGGATAAGGATATTTGCTATCTATTCTATCAATAAGATTCTGTGGGAAATATGTTTTAACTTCCCTTAAATTATTTCCCTTTATATATTGAATTACATCATCTAAATCTTCAGTACCATCAAATATCTTAGAAAAGAAGTCATATTTCCTAGCAATATTTGAAACGGGTTTAGTACCGCCAAATATCCATGTGATATTTTGCAAACTATTTTTTTGTATTTTGTTTTGTAATTGATTTAGCAAAGGAACTACAGATTCTGGAGTTAATCTAAAACCTATAGAAACTACATCTGGTTTTTTTTCAAGTACTGCATTTATTAATCTATCTATACTCACAGCTGCTCCTAAGAATTCAGTTTTATGTCCTTCTTCCTCAACTAATCTTAAAAAGTTTACAACTCCACCTACGTGAACGCAATTTCCTATTGCAGCTCCCAAGAATTTTTTCATTATGCAACCACTCCTTCATTTGAACTATCTATTTCTCCTTTAACTACATAATTTATTATTTCATCTACAGTTGATAATCTATCAAGACCCATATCAGTTATTTTTCTACCATATCTATAATAATCTGTATTGTGAATAATAGAAGCTAGCTGAATAATAGAATCTATTGTTGGAGTATTGATTCCAAGATGTCTACCCATATCTGAAATAGGAACCAAACTTTGGGGGACATCTTCGTAGATATATCTTGTTTCCATAGTTGAAGGTGCAAATATACCATGATATCCCTTTGTATTATTTAGTGCTTCGCATAAAGTATTGCCCTTGGCACCATAGGTATAATTGAGCCACTCCATCAAAGATATAGTATTTACCTTCAGTTTTTTAGCAATCAATAATCTTTCATAATCGGCTTCCTCAATAACTCTTGCTATGGACGGTGTAATACCATCTATATAATACTGAAAGTTTCCATGTGTGTTTTCTATTCTTCCACAATTTAATATGGTAGGTATAGGATGTAACATGGCACCTATATTATTAAAACTTGTTTCTAAAACATTTATTGATGGAGTAAATTCTGGGAAAACATCTTTTATAATATTGGTAAATTCTTTTGTTCTTGTTGCTGGTAATGCCGATACTTTAACTTCATTCTTTTTACCAAATATCTTTACTTTCCCATTATATAAGCTTCTACATGCAAATAATAAAGTTTGAGCTTCAATAATACAAACTTCCTTTACAGGATTATATTTTGCAATAATATTTTTAAATTCCAATGCACCACCTGTTCTACCAGGATTAAGAACTATATATTGATTTGGTGCTATAATAGGGGCGATTTTATTAGCTAGAAATTTATGGGCACTTGCAGGTGATACGACCATGATGACATCAACATTCCTTATTGCCCTTTCAATATTATTTGTGACTAAATTCAAAATACCACGACCATTATAACATCCTTCAAGATCAATATATCCTTTTTGCTTTATGTCTTTGATACGTTCAATGCTGCGATTATATAAATTAACGCTATACCCCTTAAGTGCTAGATATCCAGCAATTGCTTGGCCACCGTTGCCAGCTCCGATAACTGCAAAACTTAGTTTTTTATAAAAATTTTTTTCCATACACAAACCTCCTCGTACTTTTCTATGAATTATAATTTCTACAAGATACTAATTTATTAAAATTAGCCTGCTGTTAAAAGTGTTTTTGCAGGTTATTTTATTTTTAAATAGAAATGATTATTAAACGAAAAATGCAATATAAATAGACGAATGTATAAAATTAACAACACATTTAGCGAGATGATTTTATAAACTCTATATAAAAACAACTAAATATAGAAGTTATAAAAGTATTAGAAATTATAGTTTCTATTTTGAAATTATTGCAGAAGGATCATCTCTATCGAGATTTAAATGTCGATATATTTAGATATGATTAGACAATAAATATGCTTAATAAGTGATAATTTCAAATATATAACATTGCTAAATAAAGTATAAGAAATAATTCCACTAATATTAAAATTGTTTAGTGAATAAATCTAAATTTGTTTAAATGTAATGTGTAAAATTAAAATATATAAAATTAAGAAAAGTTTAAAATATAAAAGAAGTAGTTATAAGAGTAGTCATAAACAGAGGGTTTTAGATAGGTTTAAGTACCTCTGTAAAAAAGAGACTTTTCACAATAGAATAACCTCTTCATAGATTTCCTCTAACTTTAAAAAATCAATATGTAAATAAATATACTATCCCTATAAAATTATATCACAAAAAAAAACATATGTAAATAATTAACAATAAAATTTTTGAAAAATATTTATAGATTAATTTTTGCATATATTATGATGTGATGTAATGATATTATTTTAACTTATCAAAATTAAATAATGATTATTGTGATATTTAGCTACGTAAAAAATCATGTTTTTACACAGAAAAATATAATAAACACGATATCCTATATAAAAGAATTATTGAATTTAGGTATATCTAAATTAAAAAATATTATGCAATGATAAAGATTCTTTTTCTCTAATATGATTTAGAAAATATTTTAAAGCAGCAGTTTCGCCTATGGATAAAGATTTATCATTTATAGATATATATTTCTTTATTTTTTCTAAAGTAAGATTTATTTTTTCCATTTCTTCATGTTCAATGACAAGCATTAAAACTTTTTTCGTATTTTTCCATTTTATATATATATCATTATAAATTGAAACTGCTGAGTTCCAGTTATTATTATATATTTTATCTTCCATTTCAGATAACATAGAGTTAATATTATGTACTGATTTTTCTATAAAATTATATATAATTATCCAAGAAGTTATCAATATTATAACTATAAATGCAGATATAAAAAGAGATTTCATTTTTCTATCCCCTTTTCGTCATTTTTAAGATGCAGACTGAGTTTTTTATTTTGATCTACTGATCCATATAAAATTTTATTGATATCATCTATATTCTGCTTTCTCAATTCTTTATACAACCAATTAAAGTTAAGAGAAGCTTTATGAAGATTTTGTCTGTTAATTTTACCATCTACTATTAGACTAACAGGCAAACCCTCTTCTTCTACTTTAATTTTTAGGTCTGAAGGGGTTAATGGTCTCTTAGAAGATTTAGGAATCACACTTAATTCGCCATTTGTTTCAAGTATTGCAAATTCTATATCATCTATATTTTGAAAGTTTTTAATGCGTAGTTGTTCAATTAAATCATTTATATTAATACGCAGCTTTTTTAACTCCCTTTCCACAATATTTCCATTTTGTATTAGAATACTAGGTTTTCCACATATTATAGCTCTAGCCTTTTCACTTTTAAGAGTTAAAAAAGATATTATTACTTGTAAAAAAACAAGTGTAGACATTGCAATAACACCGTTAATGAATGGCATTTCTACAGATTCCATAGAAAGAGATGCAAGTTCTGCTATCATAATAATAATAACTAATTCATAGGGTTGAAGTTCTGAAAGTTCTGCTTTGCCCATTATTCTAATAGCTATAACTACTAATATATAAAGGATTGTTGTTCTTATAAAAATTGTTATCATAAAAACACCTCTTACTATATATAAAAGAATATTTTTTATTTATACTAAATAGTTTTCTCATAAATGATAAAAAAAATTATATTTTTTAATTCTAAATGTTAATTGATTAACTTAACTCGTTGTGTTAGTTAAAATTTACAAATAAAAAAACCCCAGCAAATTATGTTAACCTATCATTTACTTGTAAGTCTTGATGGATTTGTAACTGATTTTGTCCTTACTTAAACAAGTATTGATGACAGAAAAATAGTATGGGATTTACTAGAATCCTATCAATCAATAACTGTATTGGGAGATAAAGGATACATCAATAGTAACATTTCTCCTGAGCTAAAGTATGAGAAAAACATTAATCTTATTCCTTTAAAAAGAAATAATAGCAAGGATCAATATCCTAAATCCATAAGACAGTTAATATTTAAAGCTAGAAGAAGAATTGAAACCACTGCTTCGCAGCTCACTGAACAACTTAATATTGAAAAAGTACTGGCTAAGTCTTTCTGGGGATTGCAAACACGCTTGAAAACCAAACTTTTAGCCGCCTATAATCTTTGCTATTTCATCAACAAAGCATTAGGGAAAGATTCAGATTTAGCAAAGATAAAGGAATTAATATTTGGATAATTAATCTAATTATCCAATTTTAATACTGGTATGACAGAAATTTAGCACTTGGAAATTTTTAAGGGCGATAGCCCATTGATTTATAAGAAATTCAGAATAAGCATTAGAAATTTGGGGTTTTCTGATTTTTGCTGGAAATTACAGAAAAAAATTTGCATAATAAAAGCATCCTTTTTATAATAGTTTTGCTCAAAAATTACACAAAAAGGATGCTGATAAGATGAATAAAAGTTATTTGAAACAATTACTCACCTATATTAATAAGATATACCATATAGGCAAAAAAAATCAATATTTTAAAGGATAGAAGATTAAAATCTGAAGTAAAAATTTCAACAATTACTTTTGTATAGAATTTACATAGTAAAACTTAATTTATACATGTACAAATACGCAACGTTTCTGGGCGTTTTGGACATGTATAAATTAAAATCTTTACTTAAATTTCTATAATGCTATTTTAAGTAAAATGAAAAATAATAAGAATACACAAAATGCTAGTAAAATATTGTTTATGTATACATGTTGTGGTAAAATGATAGTGTAATTTGTCAAAAGGAGATATTTATATGAAAAATGTAGTTGAGAATAAAAAAAGAGCTGAGATAACAATGAGCATGTCGGAATTTGAAATTCCTCCAATGCAGGATGCTTTAATAGTTGGTAAAAACGCTCCTATAGGACCCGAAGCAGCAAGAAGAATGGTTGACATCGTATCTCCTAATCAATATGAAATCATAACAATAGATCATCCTATTATTGAAGCCATAGTTATTCGCAAAACTATAATGAATATGATAGAAAAGGATAAACTAGTGAAAATAATTTTAGACGAGGGAGAGAAGGTTGTTGATGTGTCAACAATAATTAAAGTACAGCTAAATATTGTACTACACGTCAGCAAATCCGTAGACCTATGATGCGAAGTGTATCAGAAATTATGTTAAAGAATTTTAGAAATATAAATTTGCTTGATGGTGTAAAAAAAGCACAAGACTTTGTAATAAATGAAGGTATAGACTATTTTCCAGTAATCGATCAAAAAGAGATAGTAGGAATACTAACTTATAGAGATTTAATAAAAGCACATCCTAATAGAATAGTAGCAGATGCTATGAATGATACGATCATATCTATTTCTTCATCTGCATCTATTTGGGAAGCAAAGGAGATATTCGATAATAATGACATAGATGCTGTATTGATAATTGATAATGAGGAACTAACAGGTATTATTACCAGAAACTTGTTATATGCTGAATTAGGTAAGCATACCGATTTATTGACTGGATTATATAAAACTGACTACATATACTACCATACCAGAAAACTGATTAGTAGCAAGAAAAATCCAGCAATTATTTTTATTGATGTAAACAATTTTGGATATATTGATAAGAAATATGGACATATACAGGGAGACATTATACTAAAAGAAATTGCTTCAATATTAAAACAAAGTATGAATTCAGAAACATTTTTATGTAGATTTGGAGGAGATGAATTTACTATTTTAACGCCTTATGATTTAGACAGATGTATTAATTTTACTAAAAAAATATTGAGTAAAATATCAAACTATAATTTTATTAATAATATAAAAATAAATGTTTCTGCAGGAATTGCACTAAACAGTCATGAAGCGGATTGCTCAGATATTATTTCTATAATATATGATTTAATAAATAGAGCTAGTCTTGCTTCAACAAAAGCAAAAAAAGAAAAACATTCATATCATATTGCAGAAGATGATAAAGTATATAGTATTAGTTAAAGGAGTTTTGAAATAGATATATACTTTGATTTTCTATGGTTATATATGGTAAAATTATTAAAGGAAAGATATTTGACATTAATAATAAGTTACGAATATGATTTTTATCAACTTGCAAATAAAGACTGCAAGATAGTAAGCTTTAAAAAAATTCAAGTTTGTCAACAGCCATAAAAAAGCCATAAATATTTTTTTTATGATTGTTGACAAATAATATAGTCTTATACAGTTTGAAATATCTGATTA
Organism: Paramaledivibacter caminithermalis DSM 15212; assembly: GCF_900142245.1. Classification (GTDB taxonomy): domain Bacteria; phylum Bacillota; class Clostridia; order Peptostreptococcales; family Caminicellaceae; genus Paramaledivibacter; species Paramaledivibacter caminithermalis. Next base: position 10,056 of record NZ_FRAG01000033.1, read on the forward strand.
TGTTTTTTTCCTAAGGTCTTATAAACATTTGTGTCCAATATGTTCTTCCACTAGAATTTTTTGCGTATCCAACACCTATTTCAGTAAAATTCCTGTTTAATATGTTGGCTCTATGTCCTGAGGAATTCATCCATCCCCTTACAACATCTTGGGCAGTTCTCTGACCCATAGCAATATTTTCTCCAGCGGTTGAATATCGGATTCCAAAATCCTTCATCATTTTAAAAGGTGATCCATATGTTGGTGATGTATGATTGAAGTATCCTCTATTTTTCATATCTTCAGATTTATATCTTGCTACCCTAGATAGTTGCCAATTGTGTTTTAGTGGCGTTAACCCATATTTTTGTCTCTCAATGTTAGTAAGTCTAACTACTTCTTTTTCAATGGCTTTGACTGTACTAAATAGAGGAACATATACCTTATTTCCAGGATATATTAAATCTGGATTTTTAAACTGAGGGTTTGCAGCAATAATTTCACTAAGACCTATCTGATACTTTACAGCTATTTTCCATAAAGAATCCCCTCTTTGCACTATATATACATCAGTATCATTATTTTGAGCTTGAGCTGAGATACTGCTTAGATTAAATATAACTAATAAGCAGAAAATGGCAAAAAAAGTTAATAGGAATCTATTTATCTTCAAAAATATTTCCTCCTTTCATATATAGTTTTTCTTATAAACAATTAAATAATTACAAGATAAAAATGGCAAATAAGCATGAACTAGCTAAATAATAAATAAAACAAAAAATTAAGGATTTGTAGATATTAAAAAAATAAGGGAAGATTTCAAAAAAAAATTAAACCTCCAGTGGATTGAACGATTGAGGCTTAATTCAAATATAATTTAAAATAAATATGAAGTTACATTTCTTTACTTATGCACCAAATTTATTTAATCTTTTTGCATTAGCTAAAAGTAACGTCATAAGATATTTGCTTTTAAAAAAACCAAGACCCCCAACATTACAAGCATTTTCATGAAAGCATACAACATCATCTCTTCCCGAAAATTGGCTGTTTAGTAATACAGGGACAGGATGAAAACTATGGGAACGCATTGAACAAGGTGAAGAATGATCACCAGTTATAGCAATAACATCGGGTCTGTTTTTTAATAGTGTGTTAAGTGCTCTGTCTACTTTCTCTATACAGTTTACTTTAGATTCAAAGTTTCCGTCTTCACCTGCTTGATCTGTACCCTTGACATGTATAAAGAAAAAATCATATTTTTGTTTGTTTTCAATATAGGTTTCAAATAATCCTTCTATTGAATTGGGAGCAGAAAGCAATTTCATTCCTAATAAGGATGCAATACCTCTATACATAGGATAAGCAGCTATGGCAGCAGATTCTAGACAATATTTTTTTCTCATACTGAGGATGTCTGGTTTTTTAGAAAAACCTCTAGTCAAAAATCCATTTGTTGATGGATAACTACTTAGTAATTCAAATCCTTTCTTTATAAATTTATTTACTACAGAGGCTAAAAAGATAGAAGCCTCATTATGACCTTTAGCTTTTAAAGGTGGTTTACCTTCAACTTGAGGATCAGTATCATCTATAAGTGAATCAATTTCTTTATCCCTACTTCTAAATATCGTTACAAACCTATGGCCTTCTCCAGGTTCAATTATTATTTCAACGCCATCTATTGACTTTATTGATTTTAAAATATTACAAAGTTCTATAGTTTTTTCAGTTGGTATTCGTCTAGCTCGTCTATCTATTATTTTTCCATCTGCACTAATAGTAGCAAAATTACATCTTGCAGCCACATCACCATCGTGTAAATTTAGACCTAGACCAACTGCTTCTAGAACACCTCTACCTATAGTAATCTTTGTAGGGTCATAACCAAAAAGTCCTATATGTCCAGGACCGCTTCCAGGAGTAATACCCAAAGAAACAGGAATCATTCTACCAACAACGGATTCAGAAGCCAATTTATCAAGGTTTGGAGTTTTGGCATATTCAAGAGGGGTTTTATAATTATAATCTCTATTTCTAATATCGCCTACTCCATCTAATACAATTAGAACTATTTTTGAATTATTACATTTAACTATATTTTGAAGTATATCTTCATGATTCACAGAATCGCCTCCTAAAATGATTATTATTTTGTTTTTGCTAAGGAACTCAAATATTTAAAAAAATATATGTCTTAAACGTAGCAAATTGAATTGAGACAGATGATTACAAATTAAAATATTGATACAAGTTGTTTGCTTTTAAAACTTACTAGAAAGACCTTAGTACTTGCAACTAAAATGCGTCGTTAGATGACTTTGTTCATAAATTATGTAATTACTTGTCTAATTATTCCTCGACAAATTAAAATAATAGATTTGTCGAACATGGTAATTATTCATGGATACAAAACTAAACATAATATGATATACTATTTGTGTCGAATTTGAAATTGTTAGCAGAATATAAAGTATTAATTCTATTTCCTAGGAAATATGTTTTAAAAGAAAATTATAGAAAGAAATTTTAAAAAAAGAGCTTTATATAAATCTATTGATCCATAATGGAGGGAGAATATGTTGATTTATGGGATAATAGCTGCTGTATTTGGAGGAATATTTATTGCTTTACAGGGTTCTATAAATGGTATGATAGGTAGTAAAGTTGGTATATTTACTACCGTTATTATACCAGTAATAATTCAGATTATTATATTATGTACAATGCTTCTATTTAACAGACGATTATGGATAAATATACTTAAACTAAAGGATATTGAGTTTGGATTGGGATTTTTAATAATTTCAGCCCTTTTAGGGTTAGCCATAATGAGCTTTTTAACATTTTCTATAATGAAAACAGACCCTTTAATTGTTTTTGCCATAGTGGTTTTTAGTCAATTATTTACAGCAATGATTGTAGAACATTTTGGTTTCTTTGAAGCAGCACAAAAAAGTATATCAAGCTACAGAGTTCTAGGGCTTATAGCTATTTTAGTAGGCATAGGGTTGTTTTATAAATAGTAATAAAGGCGTTATATAAAGCCTTTAAAAAAACTACAATTTATTTGTTTCTGCTTCAAAGAAGAATCCTCATATGCTTATTTATGCACTTCCTTTACTGATTTTTAGTATGTATAGAACCTAAGCCTTGTCAAAACCTATTTTTTATATTTGCTTTTGATTGTCCCTTCGTATTTTAAGTTTATTTATAACCTTTCTAACACCTTCTACTTCCATTGCTATTTCTTTTGCTAGTTCTATCTCCTGTCTACTATTTACAAACCCAGACAAAGTTAGTTTACCATTTTTCACATTATGACCTATATCCATAAGGCTTAGGTCAGTTTTACCAAGAGCAGTACCAACTTTACTGCTTATTGTTGAATCATCATATTCTCCATAGGACTCAATCTTAATATTATTAACTACATCTTTAATTCCTCTAGTTTTTGACGCTAAGCTACATGCTTCCTTAGCTTCCTTTAAGGTACGTGTAGAACCTATTAAATTAGATACACCGTCATTAACCTTAGTATTGACACCATTTAAAGCTTCGTTTTTTCTTAACCTACTAACAATTTCTTTTTCCATATGTTTATCCGTAATATTGCTATCCATAGCTACAGTTATCTTGTTTTCAATTTTTCTTACTCCATCTATACTTCTAACAATATCTTCTGATTTAATCTTTTCAGACAACACATCTACTATTCCAGATAGATGAACGTAACCATCTTTACAAAAGACATTAATATCCATAGCACTTTCTTGCATTTTTTCTTCCAGCTGATCCTTGATTTTATCAACTATTACATCATCTTGTGAAGGGGATCTATCATCTTGAATCCAATTAGCTCTCTTATCTTGCATATTACCATCCTTTCAAAATAATAAATTGAGATATGTATGAACTATTTAATCTTATTTTAAAGATATAAAATAATATCTATATAGGATTTACATAGTAAAACTTAATTTATACATGTACAAATACGCAACATTTCTGGGCGTTTTGGACATGTATAATAAATTAAAGTTTTTACTTAAATTCCTATAGATAACCAACATTATAATTTATAATACTTCTTAACTATGATGAGGTTAAGATGTCTTTGTTATTATTTTTCCACAAAATAAGAAAATTTATAAAATAAATTTGTAATATCAATGTCATAGAATAGTAAAATTTATGCTGTAAAATGTAATAAAATAATGATGCTATTAATTCAAAAAATGACATAACATTTGTAAAAATAGATATATAATAGAATTTAATGACTACTTAATTTGATAAAATAAGCTTATTATTAAAAAATAAGGTTTAAGTCTCAGTAAATAATATAATAGTGATATTGAAGAAATGTTTAAAAAACTGTACAATAAGATTATATAAAAAATTAAGAGGTGTTTGATTTGGAACAACTACTTGAGATGGTTTTAAACATAGGCATATTAGATATAATTGACATGACCATCGTAGCCGTTGTGTTTTATAAATTGTATATGCTTATTAGAGATACAAGGGCAGAGCAGCTTATTAAGGGTTTGCTGATTTTATTAGTAGCTACAAAGCTAAGTGAATGGTTGAAATTATACGTTGTTAATTATATTTTGACTAAGACTATTACTGTAGGGTTTATAGCTCTATTAATAGTTTTTCAGCCAGAACTTAGAAAAGCACTAGAACATTTAGGAAGAAGCAGATTACTACTTACTAAAAATATTGTTGAAATAGCCCATGAAGATTTAGACAATAGAATAAAGGAAATAACCGATGCTGTAGCCTCCTTATCTAGGCAAAAGATTGGAGCTCTTATAATTTTGGAAAGAGATACTGGGATTAACGAGGTTATAGAAACTGGTACCCTTATTGAAGGGAAAATATCAAGCAGCTTACTTATAAATATATTTATTCCAAATACACCTCTTCATGATGGTGCGGTAGTTATAAGGAAAGATAAGATTATGGCAGCGGGATGTTTTTTACCCCTTTCAGAGAATCCTAATCTCAGTAAAAAGCTAGGTACAAGACATAGAGCTGGGTTAGGCATAACGGAAACCAGTGATGCTCTAGCTATAATGGTATCGGAAGAGACTGGTGGTATATCTGTTGCTGCTGCAGGAAAGCTTTCGAGATTTTTAGATATTGACACATTGAAAACAATAATTAGGGAAGCCTTCAGTCGTGAAAAACAAAGCAAATTTATTAACTTGAAGTGGAGGCATAAACATGATTAAATTTTTAAGAGGGTTATTTGAAAGTAGTAAATTATCAAGGAATACAACTCCTAAGTTAGTTTCTATTTTATTTGCTATAGTTCTTTATATATATGTTATGGGAGAAGTAAATCCAGAAATTGAAAAGGAGTTAAATAATATTAAAGTAAATCTTTTGAACAAAGAGGAATTAGAAAATTCGGGACTAGTATTTATTGATCAAAATGAGTTTACTGTGAATGTAAAGATTTCTGGAAAAAAGAATGAGTTATATAAAATATCTCCAGATGATATAAAAGTAAGCGCTGATTTAAGTGGTGCCAAACAGGGTGAAAATATTAAAATATTACAAGTAAGCAAACCTGTAAATATTGAAATAAAAGAAATCACTCCTCAACAAATAAACGTAAGACTTGATAAAATCATAAAAACACAAAGGACTGTTGAAATCGTAAAAAATGGAAATCTAAAAAGAGGATATGAAACAGGGCAGCCACAAATTACGCCTGATGAAATATTGATAGAAGGACCAGAAACAAAAGTCAAATCCGTTGCTAAGGTTATTGGGGAAATAAATGTTGAAGGTGTTAAAGAAAATATTAGAAAAAATGTTCCTGTAAAAGCTGTAGATAGTCAAGGGAAGGATGTTATTGGTGTAAAAGTAGAAACCAAGAATGTAAATGTATTTTTACCTGTATTGAAGCTAAAAAATGTAGAAATTAAGCCAGTAATAGTTGGAAAGGTAAAGGAAGGATACAAAATTACAAATATTGAAGTAATACCTAAAAATATTATGCTAAAAGGCAAAGAGGATATAGTTAATAAAATAAATGAAATCCTAACTAAACCAATAAATGTTGATGAATTGGACTCAACCTTGGTAACAGAAGTTAATTTAATTCTGGATGAAAGGGTTGAAATGCCATATTTACAAGCACTACCTAAGGTTCATATTGAAGTGGAAAAGATAGAAACAAAGGAATTTACATTTAAAGCCAATCAAATATCCGTTAATAATTTAAATAATACATTAACTACAAATATTGGAGATTTAACCCAGGATATTAAGATTAAGATCAGCGATGTTAGAAGTGTTTTGGAAGATGTAAAGAGAAGTGATTTGGAATTAATCCTAGATGCAGAAGGATTAGATGAAGGAGTTTTTATTCTTGATTTAAGACTTAATAAAAATCGAGGATATGAAGACATTGAAATTACACCTAAGAGTATTGAGATAGAGATATATGAGAAAAAAAATAAGGAAGATGTAGTTGAAACTATAAATAATAACAATAATACAAAAGAAGATCCTTTAGAGGGACTAATTGATATGCCTGGAAATTAATCCAGGCAATATTTATAGCATAAGCTAAAATGAGGTGAGATAATGAAAAGAGAGATTGAGATAATATTAAATTCTACCCATGATGCTATGATTGCTGTTGATTCAAATGGAATAATAACTTTATTTAATAAGGCTGCAGAAAAACTCACTAAGCTAAATGCAGATGATGTTATGGGAAAATACGTTGCCGATGTAATAGAGACTACAAGACTTCCTTATATTTTGGAATCTGGCGAATCAGAGCTTAACAGAAAACAGCCCCTTGGGGACATAAATATTGTTACAAATAGGATGCCTGTAAGGGATGAAAAGAACAATATAATAGGAGCAGTAGCAGTTTTTAGGGATATAACTGAAATAGTTGATCTTGCAGAAGAAATAACGGATCTTAAGGAAATGAAGATAATGTTTGAAGCAATATTTAATTCTACCCAAGATGCTATATCTGTTGTAGATCAACATGGAATAGGTGTACTTATTAATCCTGCCTATACAAGATTAACGGGTTTATCTAAGGAAGATGTAATAGGTAAGCCTTGCTATGTTGATATATCTGAAGGAGAAAGTATACATTTAAAGGTGTTAAAGTCAAAAAAACCAATTAAAGGTGCTAGGATAAAGGTAGGCCCTAAAAGAAAAGATGTATTAATAGATGCAGCCCCAATGCTTGTCAATGGTGAATTAAGAGGAAGTGTTGCAGTTATACATGATCTAACCGAAATAAAAAGACTTACTTCAGAGTTAGATGAAGCTAAACAAATAATTAGAAAATTAGAAGCCAAATATACCTTTGATGATATAATAGGCTCTCATGAAAAATTGATAAATGCAATAGAAAAAGCTAAAATTGCAGCTGTAACTCCTGCAACAGTCATATTAAGGGGGGAAAGTGGAACTGGTAAAGAACTTTTTGCCCATGCTATACATAATGCAAGTAATAGAAAATACAGTCAATTTGTAAGGGTTAATTGTGCTGCTATAAGTGAAAGCATATTGGAAAGCGAGTTGTTTGGATATGAAGCAGGTGCATTTACAGGAGCGCTAAAAGAAGGCAAAAAAGGATTATTTGAGACGGCACATGGAGGGACAATTTTCTTAGATGAGATTGGTGAAATAAATATGAGTATACAAGCTAAGCTTCTTAGAGTGCTTCAAGAAAAGGAAGTAGTGAGAGTAGGAGGAACAAAGCCTATATCAATTGATGTAAGAATCTTAGCTGCTACAAATCTTGATCTTGAAAGGGCCGTAAAGGAAGGAAGATTTAGAGAAGATTTATATTATAGGTTGAATGTGATTCCAATTAGAATACCAGCCCTAAGAGAGCATAAAAAAGATATACATGAGTTAACAAGACATTTTATCAGGAAATATAATCAAGAGTATGGAAGATATGTAACTGATATTTCAAAGGAAGCATTACAAATACTTATGGAAAATGAGTGGCCTGGTAATGTTAGAGAACTAGAAAATTATATAGGAAGAGCTATTATAAATATGAAATTTAATGAGACCACTATAAAACCCCATCATCTACCACAAACAGCTAAAATTCTAGATGATGACAGAAAAAAACTTACTGTAAATAGTTTTGGTATCGGTAAACAAGAAAACAACGTAGCACTTGAAGAATTTATAGAAAGAGTAGAAAAGGAATATATTGGAGAAGTATTGAAAAGAAACAATTACAATAAAACCCAGACTGCTAAGGATATAAAGATTTCAATTAGAAATTTATATTATAAAATAAAAAAATATGGATTGGAAAAATAAAATCGTGAGTTAAATTAATAACAAATCATGCAAAGAGTTGCACGTTTATAATGATATGTGCAATTTTTTGCGTGCAATATTTTGCATATACAAGAAAATAATTAAAATATTAGTAATACTCATTATAAAAAATGGGAAAAATACAATAGTTGAAAGATGAAAATATTATACTGGCATTTTGGCATGTGACTTGCTAATTTATAATAAAATAGGAGGTGCCTGTAAAAAATGAATAGAGAATATGTTTTGGTTATTAATCCTGGTTCCACATCAACAAAAGTTGCAATTTTCCAAGATAGGGAAAACGTTTTACAAAAAAATTTGAGTCATGCTTCAGAAGAGTTGGATAAATACGAAAAAATAACTGATCAATTTGAGTATAGAAAAAATATTATTCTTGACTGGTTAAAAGGTGAAGGTTATGAAACATCTCAGCTTAAAGCTGTAGTTGGTAGAGGTGGATTGTTAAAGCCTATGCCTAGCGGTACTTATATTGTTACAGATGTAATGATAGATGATTTGAGAATTGGAGTTCAAGGAGAGCATGCGTCTAATCTTGGCGGTATCATAGCAAAAAGCATTGCAGATATTGAAGGCATAAATTCATATATAGTTGACCCTGTAGCTGTTGATGAGTTTGATGATGTTGCCAGAATATCAGGTATGGCTGAGATAAAAAGACGTTCATTGCTTCATGCTTTAAATATAAAGGCTGTTGCCCATAATATTGCTAAGCAAAAGAACAAAAAAGTTGATGATTTAAATTTAGTGATAGCTCATCTAGGTGGAGGTATTTCAGTAGTACCTCTTAGAAAAGGTAAAATGATAGATGCAAACAATGCGAATGAAATGGGACCCTTTTCGCCTGAGAGAACAGGGGGACTTCCCGTTGGAGACGTAGCGAAAATGTGTTTCTCTGGAAAGTATACATACCCAGAAATGAAAAAGAAAATGCGTGGCAAAGGTGGACTAGTAGCATATCTAGGAACAAACGATGCCAGAGAAGTTGTTAAAATGATTGAAAATGGTGATGAAAGAGCTAAGTTGATATACGAAGCTATGGGATATCAAATAGCTAAAGAAATTGGTGCAATGGCAGTAGTATTAAATGGAGAAGTAGATGCCATAGTACTTACTGGTGGTATAGCTCATTCAAAGATGTTGACTGACTATATTCAGGATATGGTAGAATTCATTGCTCCAGTAATTCTTCAACCAGGTGAGGATGAAATGAGGGCTTTAAATGAAGGTGTTCTTAGAGTATTATCTGGTGAGGAGGAAGCAAAAATCTACGAAAACGAGGTGAAATAATGATTAGAAATTTCAATGATGTTATAAAGTATGCTAAGGAAAGAGGACCCAAAACTATATCAGTAGCATGTGCACAGGATGCCGAAGTATTAATAGCAATTGATAAAGCTAACAAAATGGGCATAGCCAACGCCATACTGGTTGGAGACAAAAGAAAAATGGAAGCAATAGCAGATGAAAAATCCATAGATTTAAGAAAATATGAAATAATTGATATTAAAGATTTAAGTGAGGCATCCTTAAAGGCAGTGGAGCTAGTGTCAAGTGGAAAAGCTCATATTGTTATGAAAGGTTTAGTAGATACATCAATAATATTAAAGGCTGTACTAAATGCAGAAGTAGGGCTTAGAACAGGAAATGTGTTAAGTCATGTAGCTGTATTTGATATATTAGGATATGATAGACTGTTCTTTGTAACCGATGCAGCTATGAATATAGCACCAGATTTAAATACTAAGAAGCAAATAATTGAAAATGCTGCTAAGGTAGCCCATTCACTAGATATAGATGAGCCTAAGGTTGCTGTTATTTGTGCTAAAGAAAAGGTAAATCCTAAAATGCCAGCAACTGTTGATGCTAGTGAATTAGAAAAAATGAATAAAAATGGTGAAATAACAGGATGTGTGGTTGGTGGACCATTTGCGTTAGATAATGCAGTATCAATTGAGGCTGCAAAGCATAAGGGTATAGATCATCCAGTTGCAGGAATGGCAGATATATTAATGGTACCAACTATAGAGGCTGGAAATGTATTATATAAATCAATGGTATTTTTCTCAGACTCAAAGAATGCTGGGATTATTGTAGGAGCCAAGGCTCCAATAGTTCTTACATCTAGAGCTGATAGTGAAGAAACAAAACTCAATTCAATAGCGTTGGGAGTACTGATGGCGGCAAAGCAATAGCAAGTGTTGAATGTTAAAATGTTGGAGGTTGAATGTTATAGGGTAATCAAATAGGAGAAAAAAGACCTAAAAGAATGACCTGAATTAACCTACAACCTACAACCTATAACCCACAACAATTTAACGAAAGGTGGTATAAAAATGAGTAATGTTTATAGAGTATTAGTTATAAATCCAGGATCGACTTCTACTAAAATAGCAATATATGATAATGAAAAACCTGTTCTAGACACTACATTAAGACACCCTACTGAGGAAATAAATAAATATGAAAAGATATATGATCAATATGAATTCAGAAAAAATGTAATATTAGATGCATTAAATGAAAAAGAAATAAATCTAACAAAGCTAAATGCAGTAGTAGGCAGAGGAGGACTTTTAAAACCTATAAAGGGTGGAACATATAGTGTAAATGAAAAAATGCTTGAAGACTTGAAAGTAGGAGTTTTAGGAGAACATGCTTCTAACCTAGGTGGGATATTGGCCCATGAGATTGCATTGAATCTAAATATACCTGCATTTATAGTGGATCCAGTTGTGGTAGACGAATTGCAAGATGTAGCGAGGATATCAGGCATGCCTGAAATAGATAGAAAAAGTATATTTCATGCATTAAACCAAAAAGCTGTTGCAAGACGTGCAGCTAAAGAAAAGGGTAAAAACTATGAAGATATGAATTTTATAGTTGCACATCTAGGTGGAGGAATCTCAGTAGGTGCCCATAGCAAAGGTAATGTTATAGATGTTAATAATGCTTTGGATGGAGAAGGACCATTCTCACCAGAAAGATCAGGGGGACTTCCAGTAGGTGATTTAGCTAAGCTGTGCTTCTCAGGTAAATATACCCATGCTGAAATTAAGAAGATGATAAAGGGTAAGGGTGGATTAGTAGCTTATCTTGGAACCAATGATGGTAGAGAAGTTGTTAAAATGATTGAAAATGGAGATAAGAAAGCAGAACTTATTTACAAAGCAATGGCATATCAAGTTGCTAAGGAAATAGGAAGCTGTGCAGCAGTACTAAAGGGAAATGTCGATGCCATAGTTATAACAGGTGGTATAGCATATGACAAAATGTTTGTAGACTGGATAAAAGAGAAGGTAGAATTCATATCAGAAGTAATAGTATATCCAGGAGAAGACGAAATGATAGCCTTGGCAGAAGGTGGATTAAGGGTATTAAGGGGAGAAGAAGAGCCTCAGGAGTATAAATAGAACTGTTGAATGTTAGAATGTTGCATGTTTTTTTGAGTTGTTTTTTAGATTAAAAGACTTAAAAGAATGACCTAAACTGACATACAACATATCTCATACAACATTCAACATATTGTAGGTGATTACATGCTAAATGATAACAGAATTAGAATCATTATAGGTCACTATGGTAGTGGTAAAACTGAATTTGCAGTAAATTATGCTATGAAGCTTGTGGATGAAGGCAAGAAGGTAGCTTTGGCAGATTTAGATGTAGTAAATCCGTATTTTCGTTCTAGGGAGAAGCAAGATATTCTTGAAGCAAAGGGTATCAGAGTTATAGGAAGCTCCCTTGGGATGAAGTCTGGCGCTGATTTACCAGCCATTTCTGCAAGTGTTCTTGCCCCAATACAGGATGAATCCTATGATGTGGTTTTAGATGTTGGAGGAGATTCTGTAGGAGCAAGGGCATTAGCAAGATACTATAGTTACTTTAAAGAGGGTAATTATGACATGTTTTGTGTTTTAAATGCAAATAGACCTGGAACTAGGACAGTGGAAGATGCCATGGAGCATATTAGGAGTATAGAAGCAGCATCTAGAACTAAGGTCACTGGAATAATTAATAATACCCATTTGCTTAGAGATACCAGTATAGATGATGTTTTAATGGGGCAAGAGCTTGCTAAAAAGGTTTCAGAGAATTTACAAATACCAATCAAATATGTTAGTGCTCTGGAAAAGGTTGCCCGACTGCTTCCCGAGGATATTGAAGGATATATATTCCCCATCAAAATGTATATGAGGGAAGATTGGATGTAAATTTTCTGAAACTGAATATGCAAGATTTTAATAAATAGTACTTTTAACGAGGAGGGTTGTAACAATGGCGAAAGCGAAGGGAAAGGTTTCTTTTAATGAAGATTTATGTAAAGGCTGTGAGCTTTGTACAACAGTATGTCCAGTTAACATAATTGAGATGGATAGGGAAAGAATCAACATCAAAGGGTACCATCCTGCAACAGTTAAGGAAATGGATAAGTGTATAGGTTGTGGGAATTGTGCTACTATCTGTCCAGATGTTGTAATAACAGTAGAAAGAGAAATTGAAAAGTAAGCTAACCAAAGTTAGAGGAGGGAGATATAAATATGGCTAAGATATTGATGAAAGGTAACGAAGCCATTGGTGCAGCAGCTATAAAGGCTGGTTGTAAGTTTTTCTTTGGATATCCAATAACACCACAAAATGAGCTTCCTGAGTATATGGCAAGAGAGTTTGGTAAACATGGTGGAACCTTTGTGCAAGCTGAAAGTGAAGTTGCGGCTATAAATATGGTATATGGAGCAGCAGGTAGCGGTGCAAGAGTTATGACTTCATCATCTTCACCAGGAATTGCATTGAAGCAAGAAGGTATTTCATATATAGCAGGTGCAGAGCTTCCTTGCGTTATTGTAAATATAGTAAGAGGAGGTCCTGGACTTGGAGGAATTCAGCCAGCTCAATCTGATTATTATCAATCAACTAGAGGTGGCGGAAATGGAGATTATAAGTTAGTTGTTTATGCTCCAGCAAATCTTCAAGAGGCTGTTGACCTTACAATGGAAGCCTTTGAAGTTGCTGATTATTATAGAAATCCAGTAATGGTTGTTGGAGACGGTATGATTGGACAAATGATGGAGCCAATCGAATTCAAAGAGCTTAAGAAAAGAGAGCTTCCACCAAAGGATTGGGCTACAACTGGGACTAAGGGTAAGAGAAAGCCAAATATTATAAACTCCCTTAGACTTGACCCAGCTGAATTAGAAAAATTAAACTTAAAAATTCAAGAAAAATATAGAGAAATTGAGAAAAATGAAGTTAAGTATGAAATGTATAATATGGAAAATCCAGAATTAGTATTCTGTGCTTATGGTACTACTTCAAGAATAGTTAAAAACGTTATTGAACTACTAAAGGCTGAGGGTATAAATGCAGGTTTAATTAGACCTATAACATTATGGCCATTCCCACATAAAGCCTTTGATGAAATTCCTGAGACGGCAAAAGCTATCTTAACTGTTGAAATGAGTTGTGGACAAATGATAGATGACGTTAAAATAGCTAATAATGGTAGATTACCAGTAGGATTTTATGGTAGAGTTGGTGGAATGATTCCTACGCCACAAGAAATTGTAGATAAGGCTAAAGAAGTGTTAGGGGGTGTTAAGTAATGGCAATTGTATTTAAAAGGACAGAAGGACTAGCAGAGATTCCCTTCCATTACTGCCCAGGATGTACCCATGGGATAATCCACAGATTGGTAGGGGAAGTTTTAGAAGAATTGGGAGTATTAGGAGATGCAATAGGAGTTGCACCTGTTGGATGTTCAGTTTTAGCATATGATTATTTTAATTGCGATATGCACGAAGCTGCCCATGGACGTGCTCCAGCAGTTGCAACTGGAATAAAGAGAGTACATCCAAATAATGTTGTATTTACTTATCAAGGAGATGGAGACCTTGCATCAATAGGTACAGCTGAAATTGTACATGCAGCTCATAGGAGTGAAAATATAACAACAATATTTGTTAACAATGCAATATACGGTATGACTGGTGGACAGATGGCACCAACAACCCTACCAGGACAAAAAGCGACAACTTCACCATATGGTAGAGATCCAAAGCATTGTGGTATGCCTCTTAAGGTATCTGAGATGCTTGCAACTATACCAGGTGCATCCTATGTAGAAAGGGTATCAGTTCACAATCCTGCAAATATAAGAAAAGCTAAAAAAGCTATTAAGAAGGCCTTTGAATGTCAATTAGCTGGTAAAGGTTTTTCAATAATAGAGGTATTATCTACATGTCCAACAAACTGGGGATTAACTCCAGTAGAAGCCCTTAAATGGTTAGAGGAGAATATGCTGCCATATTATCCACTTGGAAATTTTCGTACTCCAGAGGAGGTGAAGTAAGATGACAACAGAAAGAGTAATTTGTGCAGGCTTTGGTGGTCAAGGAGTTATGTCAATAGGGCAGCTTCTTTCATATGCGGGAATGATAGAAGGAAAGCATGTGTCATGGTTACCATCTTACGGACCTGAAATGCGTGGAGGTACAGCAAATTGTAATGTAACTATATCAGATACTCCCATAGGGTCTCCAATAATAGCCAACAATGCAACAGCAGCTATAGTAATGAATTTACCATCACTTATAAAATTTGAAAAAGAATTAGAAAGTGATGGAATAATATTAATAAATAGCTCACTTATAGATAGAAAACCTGAAAGAGATGATGTGAAGTCCTATCAGATACCAGCCAATGAAATAGCGGTTGAGATAGGTAATGGTAAGGTTGCTAATATGGTTATGTTAGGTGCATATTTAGAACTGACTAAGATAGTAAAGGTTGAGACTGTTGTAGAAGCTTTAAGAAAGGTATTTGGGCCTTCTAAAGAACATTTGATACCATTGAATGAAGAAGCTCTTAAAAGAGGAGCAGAAGCTGTAAAAGCATAATAGTATGTAAAAATATGTTATTAAAAGAGCAAGGAAATTTGCGGTTTTGCCGCAAGAATTCTTGCTCTTTTTTCTTTTTTTGAAGTCAACATTACATTTTTAAGAAAATAATATCAAAAAATTCCATCTTCAAAACCTGTAAAATACTAGAATCTTTCAAAAAATATTAGAAAATTCAATAAAAAGTGAATTTTGGCTAGATTTATGCAATTGTGTTATGCAATGATATAAATCTTAAATATGGGACCTTAGGAGGGATTAAAATTTCACATTTAACATTTAAGAATTTAAAAAATTAGTGTTTTTGACAATACATATAAAAGGAGATGTGAAGATGAAATTACCAAACCATAGAATGAAAAATATTCCTATGTCTGGAGGGGTCTATGAGATTTTTCAGAAGGCATTGAAGCTCGAAAAGGAAGGGAAAAAAATAATACATATGGAGATAGGTAGACCAGACTTCGATACCCCAGCTATAGCAAAGAAGGCTGCAATTAAAGCATTAGAGGATGGTTTTGTTCATTATACTGCCATGGCGGGAATAGATGAGCTTAGAGAAGCGGTAGCCCAGAGGGCAAAGAGAGATATAGGAATAGAAGCAGATCCTGACAGTGAGATTATGATAACGGCTGGCGCATGCGAAGCTTTATTTTCCATAATGATGGGATTATTAAATGAAGGAGATGAGATTTTAATTCCAAGCCCCTATTTTCCAGCTTATTTAGATCAGACTATCCTTTCAGGAGTAAATACAGTACCTGTTCCACTAAAATTGGAAAACGATTTCAGATTAAAGGTTGAAGATATCAAAGAGAGAATTACGTCTAAAACTAAGATGCTGCTTATAAATACACCACATAATCCTACAGGTTCAATACTGGAAAAGGAAGATCTAGAAGAAATTGCAGAGCTTGCCAAGGAATATGACTTATGGGTTATATCTGATGAATGTTACGATGAGTTTATATTTGAAAGTAAACATATAAGTATTTCAACGTTGCCAGGAATGAAGGAGCGTACAATAGTGGTTAACTCTGCTTCTAAAACTTTTTCAATGACTGGATGGAGGATAGGCTATGTTATAGCACCTGCTGAAGTAATAAAGTATCTAAATAAAATTCATCAAAACATGTCTACATGTGCTACATCATTTGCTCAAAAGGGCGCAGTGGATGCTTATAAATATGGTAGAGAGTCCATTAATAAGATGGTAAAGGAATTTAAAAGAAGAAGAAATTTAATAGTAAGCTATTTAGACCAAATAGATGGGATTGAGTATGTAAAGCCGAAGGGAGCATTTTACGTATTTTTCTCCATAAAGAATTTTGGTATGGATGCATCTGAGTTCTGCAATTATATATTAGAAGAAGCTGGAGTAGCAATAGTTCCAGGTGATTCCTTCGGCGAATATGGTAAAGGTTTTGTAAGAATAGCCTATGCCTGCTCATATGAAGAAGTTAAAGAAGCTATGGATAGAATCAAAGGAGCTATAGAGAAATTAACAGTAAGCACAGCTGCTGACTGTTAATATAATGATTTTGTCATTTTACTCTATAGATATTCCAGTAAAACAGTTAATTCATACACATCAAAAATCCTTAGAAGCTCTGAATATTTTGATATGCATAAATTAAGTTTTACTATTGGAAATCTATATGGCAAGTCAAAATTAATATTTGAAGGAGGAATAAAATTGAGAAAGCACATTGTAGTACTATTATCAGCTGTTTTAATGCTAGCTTTAGTATTAGGCGGATGTGGGGGAAACAAAGCTGCTGAAAGTAACAATGAAACAACATCAAATGAGGAATTGACCATAAGAGTTGGTCATGTTTTACCAGAAACACATGCAACGCATATTTCATTAGCTGAGGTATTTAAAAAGGAAGTAGAGAAAAACTCAAAGGGCAAAATCAAGGTTGAATTATATCCAAATGCACAACTTGGCGGTGATAGACAAGAAATCGAAGCAGTAGGTTTAGGTACTTTAGAAATGTGTATTCCTGCAGGTTCAGTATTAGCAGGCTTTGACGAAAATTTCATGGTATTTGACTTACCTTTCTTATTTAAGAGTAGAGAAGCTGCATTTAAAGCTTTAGATAGTGATTTTGGTAAGAAAATAGGCGAAGGATTAAAATCTCAAAATATAGTTAACTTAGGTTTTGGAGAAAATGGTTTTAGAAATATAACGAATAATGTTAGACCTATCCATACACCAGAAGATCTTAAAGGGATAAAGATAAGAACTATGGAAAACCCAATTCATATGACCACATTTAGAGCATTTGGAGCAAATCCTACTCCTATGGCATTTGGTGAACTGTTTACAGCATTACAACAAAAAACTGTAGATGCTCAGGAAAATCCAGTTGCTATAATTTATACATCAAAGTTCTATGAAGTTCAAAAATATCTTACATTAAGTGGACATGTTTATGCTAATTGCCCTTACCTTATAAATAAAGACTTCTATGAGGGTTTATCCGATGATTTAAGAAAAGTAGTTGATGAAGCAATTAAGAATACAATAAATAGACAAAGAGAACTAACTGCTAAGCAGGAAAAAGAATTCATTACAGAGCTAAAGGAAAATGGAATGGAAATAAATGAACTTACTTCAGAGGAAAAAGATGCATTTATTAAGGCAGCTCAGCCTGCATATGATGAATTCGTTGAGAAATACGGAAGTGAGTTAGTAGATATGGCAAAATCATATAACGAGTAGTATTTAACTATTAATATTAGTATATTGGCTTGAAGAATCATTCTTCAAGCCTGTACCTTAAACCACAATATCTCAAGTTAGGAGTGGTATTGTTGAAGCTTTTTAAAATACTAGATGAAAAACTAGAAGAAGTTTTCCTTATTTACAGCTTAATATTTACAGTAGCAATCATATTTTTACAGGTAGTTATGCGTTACGTTTTTAAAAATTCACTTTCATGGAGTGAGGAATTAGCAAGATATATTTTTCTATGGCAGATATGGGTTGGTGCAAGCTATGCAGTAAAGAAATCAAAGCACCTCAGAGTAGGGATAATAAACAGTTATATTTCAGAAAAAGGAAAGATTATAGTAGAAATATTAGTAATTATACTATGGATTTGTTTTAGTGTTTTCCTAACTACTAAATCAGCAGAGTTAACTGGTCTTCTATTTAAAAGAAATCAATTATCTCCTGCAATGCGTATGCCCATGGGTTATGCTTATGCGTCAGTACCTGTAGGATGTGGATTAATGACATTGAGATTATTGCAAAGAGCTTATATAAATATAAAAACCATGTCAGCTAAGGAGGTGGAGGTGAAGTAATGCAAATTTTATTATTATTCATATTGTTAATAGGATTTATAACATTGAGTGTGCCAATAGGTATAGCCCTTGGGTTATCTACAGCAATAACCTTGATTTTAACAAGTAATATACCATTGATGATGTTGGCTCAGAATGCTTTTGCAGGTTTAGATTCATTTCCACTAATGGCAATTCCGTTCTTTATTTTAGCTGGTAACCTTATGAGGTATGGAGGAGTATCTAAGAGACTTCTAAATTTTACAGATAGCATAGTAGGTTTTCTTACAGGTGGATTAGGTATGGTTACAACAATGGCATGTATGTTTTTCGCTGCTATATCTGGCTCAGGACCTGCAACAGTATCTGCTATAGGTTCTTTTATGATGCCAGCAATGAAGGAAAAAAATTATGATGAAGGATATTCGGCAGCTATTACTGCTGTGGCTGGATCTATGGGAGTTATTATCCCACCTAGTATACCCTTTGTAATATATGGAGTTGCTACAGGGGCTTCTATAGGTGATTTGTTCATTGCAGGTATTATTCCAGGAGCATTAATAGGTATAGGATTAATGATTGCAAACTTTTTCATCTCTAAAAAATGTGGATATGTTGGAAATATAGAGAGACCACCTTTATTAAAATCCTTTAAAGAAGCTATTCCATCTTTATTAGTGCCAATCATTATACTAGGAGGAATTTATGGCGGAATATTTACACCAACAGAGGCAGCCGTAGTAGGAGTAGTATATGCTTTAGTTGTTGGAATATTCATAAATAAAGAGTTAGGATGGAAAGAAATACGAGAATCTTTAAGAGATACTGTTCTAATCAATGGAGCTACTACCTTTATGATAGGTCTTTCAATGTCATTCGCCAGTTTCCTAACCATGGAGCAGGTTCCAGCACATTTTGCAAGCCTATTGTTAGGAATTTCTGATAGTAAAATAATCATACTTATTTTAATAAATATATTCCTACTTATAGTAGGATGTTTTGTTGATAACATATCAGCCTGTGTAATTTTGGCACCAATATTTTTACCAATAGTAACAAAGCTGGGAATGAGTCCAGTTCAATTTGGTGTCGTTATGACAATAAATTTAGCAATAGGATTTGTTACTCCACCATATGGAGCCAATTTGTTTGTTGCATCAGCAGTAGGTAATGTAACCATGGAAAAGCTAACAAAACATGTATTACCATTGATTGCAGTAATGCTTGTAGTATTAATTTTAACCACATACTTTCCCTTTGTATCTATGGGTCTAACGCATATATTAGGCAGGTAGAATTTTATTACAAGGATAAAATGACATTATTAATGAGGAGGTAGAAGAATTGAATATTGTTGTCCTATTAAAACAAGTACCAGACATGGAAAAGGTAAAATTCGATAGTGAGAGGGGTGTTGTTGACCGTAAATCTGCTGGAACAGAAATAAATCCATTTGATTTGAATGCCCTAGAAGCGGCAGTACAGATAAGTGAGAAATTACAATCACAAGTGATTTCCATGACAATGGGACCCCCAAGTGCTGAAGAAGCTTTAAAAGAGTCAATAGCAAGGGGAGCAAACGATGGAATCCTTTTAACCGATAGAGCTTTTGGTGGTGCAGATACAAAGGCAACAGCAGTAACCCTTGCAAATGCTGTGAAAAAGCTTAGCAGTTATGACCTAATCATTTGTGGAGAGAAGTCAGTAGATGGAGACACAGGACAAGTTGGAGCTGAAGTAGCTGAATTTCTTGATATTCCCCATGTTTACTATGTAGATGAGGTTCGAAAAATAGAGGAAGATTATATAACTGTGGTATCTAATATTTGCGGAGGAAGATATATAAAAAGAGTGAAGTTTCCTGCACTTATTAGTGTAACAAAGGATATAAATACTCCAAGATTACCATCATTAAGAAATAAAATGATGGCAAGAAAAGCTGAGATAAAAAAATGGTCAATTGATGATCTAAAGGAATATCTAAATCCAGAAGAAGTTGGTTTAAAGGGTTCTCCTACACGAGTTAAAAGAATAGAAGTTCCTCCAGAAATAAAAAGACAGGGGAAAGTATGTAGAAATAATATTAGTTCATTTGTTGATGAAATATTTAAAGCATTGAAAGAAAATAAGATATTGGAGGGATAGATATGACTGAAAAAGCCCATAAGGGAGTATTGGTATATGCAGAGCATAATAAAGGAATTATACATAAGGTTAGTTATGAACTTTTAGGAAAGGGAAGAGAACTGGCGGAAAAACTAGGAGCTCCTTTATATGCAATAATATTAGGACCTAAAGATATTGACATTAAAGAACTTATTTACCGTGGAGCTGATAAGGTTTTCTATATTGAGGATGATGTATTTAATAAGCCAGAGGAAATGTTATATAAAATAAATTTAGTTGAAGCTATTAAAGATATTAAGCCTGAGATATGTTTGATTGGAGCAACAACCTTTGGACGATCTCTTGCACCACGTGTTGCAAGTGCATTAGGTACAGGATTGACAGCAGATTGTACGGAATTAGAAATCGATGACAGTGATAAGCTCATTCAAATAAGACCAGCATTTAGTGATAATATATTAGCCCATATACATACGGTTACATATCCACAAATGGCTACTATAAGATATAAAGAGTTCTTCGAAGCAAAGAGAGATATAAATAGAGAAGGTGAAATAGTTAAAAAACAAGGAATTATTCCAGAAACAAGATTAGTTGAGATCCTTGAAGAAATTAAGGGAGATGGAATTGATATAACAGAAGCAGAAGTAGTAGTAGCAGGGGGAAGAGGAATAAAGACTCCAGAAGATTTAAAACTGCTTAAGGAGTTGGCTGATCTTCTTGGAGGTATGATTGGAGCAAGTAGGGATTTAGTTGATCAAGGATATATTTCAAGTGATTATCAAGTAGGATACAGTGGACACAGAGTAAAGCCAAAACTATATATAGCTTGTGGTATTTCTGGTGCTCCTCAGCATTTGGCAGGTATGAGGGATTCAGAATTAATAATTGCCATAAATACCGATCCATCTGCACCTATATTCAATATAGCAGACTATGGAATAGTAGGAGATTTGTATGAAGTAGTTCCTATGTTTATAGAGAAATTGAAAAGACAAGAAAGCATAGCATAAACTAAGATGACATAAATTGAGGAGGGATTACTATGAAACAAGAGGTTCTTGAAGCATTAAGAAATATTGTAGGCAGTGATTGGGTTGTAAGTGAATTAGATCAAACAAAGGGTTACTTGTATGATGAAACTGAATTGTTGATTAGACCAGATGCTGCGGAAGATTCAGTAGTTGTAAAGCCAAGAACTCCCGAAGAAATATGTGAAATATTAAAATATGCTAATGAAGAACAAATAGTTGTTGTACCTAGAGGTGGAGGAACAGGACTATGTGGTGCAGCAATCCCTACTGAAACCAGTATTATTCTATCAATGGAAAGATTTAAGGACATTATAGAAATAGATAATGAAAATCTTATGATTACAGTTGAAGCAGGTGTTACGTTATCTGAGCTAATAGAAGTGCTTAAGAAGCATGACAAGCTTTATTTTCCAATACATCCTGGAGATGAAAGTGCTCATATAGCAGGTATGGTTATTGAAAACGCTGGTGGTGCAAGAGCGGTTAAGCATGGGATTATGAGAAGTCACATTAGGGGAGTAGAAGTGGTTCTTCCTACAGGAGAAATCTTAAATCTGGGCGGGAAATTAACAAAGAACAATGCAGGATATAACTTATTACAGTTAATAATAGGCAGCGAGGGTACACTGGGCGTAGTAACAAAGGTTACATTAAAGCTTTATCCAGAACCAAAATATTCAGCAACTCTTGTAATATCCTTTGATAACTTTAAAGATGCAGTGGCGGCAGTACCTAAGATATTACAGGAGGGAATAACGCCTTTAGCTATAGAATATGTTGATAGGGTTATAGCTTTAGAAGCAGCTAAGCATATAGGAGAAAAATGGCCTGCTGAAAAAGGAAATGTAGATCTTATATTTATGCTTTCTGAATCAAAGGAAGATACACTCTATGACAGCTGTATGGCTATTGAAGATATTTGTAGAGATTGCGGAGCCATTGACAGTCTTATGGCTGATAATAATAAGGATCAACAGAAAATATTAGCAATAAGAAGCAATACATATACTGCTACAAAGCATGATTTAGCCGATAGCCTAGACATTACAGTTCCTCCAGCATATACTCCAGATTTGATGAATGATTTAATGGATATAGCAGAGAAATACAATACTAAGATTACTTCAGTAGGTCACATTGGAGATGGTAACCTACATAACAATATCCTATTGGTAGATGGAAAGCTTCCTTTATATTATGAACAAATGAAGGAGGACATGTATAAAGCAGCTAGAAAATACGGTGGAACTATTACTGGTGAGCATGGAGTTGGAAAAACTAGAATGGACAGCTTAATTACCCATCTCGAACCGAAAAAGTTAGATATAATGAGGGGAATAAAACAGGTTTTTGATCCCAATAATATACTAAATCCAAATACAATATTTTATACTGAATAATTAAAAAGCTGCTATTAAAGGAGTAGTGTAATAAAAATTCTACTTCTTTAATAATTTTATCTAAACTCATTTTTAAGAGTGAAAGCTGACTCAGGAGGAAGGGGTGACATACCCCTGAATTTTTATATAGAGTAAAAGAAATGTAAAAAAATAGCAGAAAACAGAGGAAAAAAAGAAAATATGTCGAATATGTAATAATATATAACATATAGCTAATTATATATTACTAACAAAAAATAGCTGAAAGGAATCTATTTAGTAGATATTAATAAAAAACTAGATACCATTCTGAATCAGAGGAGTGGGAAAATGTGTATAGACATTGATTTATTAACGAAGTTCCTCAACGACTTAAATGAAGAAGGTATAAGAGTAGTAGATAATGATGGTAAGATTTTGGTATACAATGAAACTATGGCAAAATTAGAAGGCTTAGAGGTTGAAGAGGTATTAGGTAAAAATTTATTTGATATATTGTCTTTTTCAAAAGACAAAAATACACTTCTTGAAGTTCTAAAGACAGGTAAGCCATTGATAAATGAGCTTCAAACCTATTTTAACAAAAATGGTAAAGAAATTTCTACTTTGAATTCTACTTGGCCAGTTAAGCAAAATGGTCAGATTGTTGGTGCCATTGAAGTGGCTCGTGATATAACTAAAATAAAAGAATTGACTGAAGAATTACTAAAATTAAAGGAAGAACCATCAAATAATGGGAATAGGATAGTATCAAAAAGCAAGATTAAAAAGTACACCTTTGATGATATTATAGGAAAATCTTTAAATCTTATGTATGCAAAAAAGCTTGCTCTTAGAGCTAGCAAGACATCTTCCAATGTCCTTATTATAGGAGAATCTGGAACAGGTAAGGAGTTGTTTGCACAAAGTATCCATAATGCCAGTTATAGACGTCACAAGCCATTTATTGCTGAAAACTGTGCAGCTTTACCAGAAAGTCTATTGGAAGGCTTATTGTTTGGTACAGCAAAGGGTAGCTTTACAGGGGCAGTAGATAGACTAGGCTTCTTTCAACAGGCTGATGGAGGAACCCTAATGCTGGATGAAATCAATTCAATGTCATTAGGGCTTCAGTCAAAGCTCCTGCGTGTTATGCAAGAAGGAAGCTTTAGGCCTATAGGAGGTGATAAAGAAATTAAAGTTGATGTACGTATAATTGCTGTAACTAACGATGATCCCTTAAAGCTAATTAGAGAAGGTAAATTAAGAGAGGATTTATTTTACAGATTAAGCGTAGTAAACCTAGTTATTCCCCCTTTAAGAGAACGAAATGGAGATATAGACATTTTAACTGATTATTTCATTAAAATTTTTAAAGAAAAGCTAGGTAAAAGCGTAAAAGGAATAGATAATTCAGTTAAGCAATTATTTTACCGATATAAGTGGCCTGGAAATGTCAGGGAGCTTAGACATGTTATTGAGGGAGCTATCAATCTAATTAAGGACGGAGAAAAAATAGGAATCCAGCATTTGCCTTTTTATTTAAAGTCAAGAGTAACAAATGAAAATGGTAAAAAGGACGAATCTAAAAGAATCTGTGATAATAGTGTACTGCAAAGAATGAAGGAAAACAAATTGAGTTTGGATGAATATTTGAAAAAGGCAGAAGAAGAGTTGGTGATGGATGCGTTAAAGGCTACCCATGGTAATATTTCAAAGGCCGCTGATATTTTAGGAGTTACAAGGCAAGGACTTCAATATAAAATTAAGAAGAGACTTTTTGCACAGATAATAAATGAATAAAATTTATATTAGATTTTGATGTTGGTTATTTATAGACATTCAAGTAAAACAATTAATTTATACAAATCAAAAATCTCCAAGAAGGTGATTATTTTGAATGTAGGTTTTTCGCTAAATATTTCAAAAGAAATAGAAGTTTTGTTTAATAAGTTGGTATCAATAAGAAGTGATACTGGTACAGTATTAGAAAAAGATGTAGAAGAATATATATATAATTGGATTAGCAAAATAGAATATTTTAATAATAATCCTCAAATGTATGGGAAATACCCGTTAAAGAATGATTATTTAGGAAGGTCTGTTGTTTGGGCGTTGTTAAAAGGAAATGGAAAGAGAACTGTGATACTATTACACCACCATGATGTGGTAGATGCATTGGATTATGGAAGTTTAATGGAATATGCCTATAGCCCAGATTTACTAAAAGAAAAATTGCATCTTCTAGGAATTTCAAAGGATGTTAAATCAGATCTAGATAGTGGAGAATGGATATTTGGTAGAGGGACAGCGGATATGAAGGCAGGAGCTGCAATTCAACTGACTTTGTTAAAGCAGTATTCAAAAATAAAAGATTTCAATGGAAATATACTTCTACTATCAGTACCGGATGAAGAAGCTTTATCTTCAGGAATGAGAGAAGGGGTAAATTTACTGGTAGAGCTTAAACATCAATATGAGCTTGACTATACTATAATAATAAATTCAGAACCCCATGAAAGAGAAAAGAGTAATATAGGAGCTTTATATGAAGGCTCAGTGGGTAAAATAATGCCTCTAATATATGTTAGAGGAAAGAAAGCCCATATAAAGGATGTATTTAGTGGATTTAACCCAATGATATTATTAAATGAGATAGTAAAAAGGACAGAATTAAATCCCGATTTTTCAGATGTTATAGGTGATGAGGTATCTCCACCGCCTTCTTGGCTTTATTCTAGAGATAGAAAGAAATTCTATGACGTTTCTATACCGGAAGCAGCTGGGGGATACTTTAACATACTTACACTTAAGAGAACTCCTAAAGATATTTTAAAGCAGCTGAAAGAAATATGTGAGGAAGCCACTAAGGATGTAACAAACTTTGTAAGTTCCAATTATGAAGGCTTTAAAAAGAAGACTAAAATACAAGGTAATAAATTGAAATTGCAAATTAAAGTAAAGAGCTTTAATGAGCTTTATGGTGAGGCTTTGAGTAACTCAGGTGAAAAATTTGTTAAAGATTATACTAGGACTATAGAGAAAATAAAAGATGATATACAAAATAATAAAATAAGTATTCCAGAAAGTACATTTGTTATTATAGAAAAAACCCTTGAATATGTTAAGGACCTATCACCAATGGTTATAATAGCATTTTCACCACCATATTATCCCCATGTTTCAAACATTGATTTTAAGGGGTTATCTAAAGCTGTTTTAAACTTGAATGATACAATTAATGATTTTTCAAAGCATTCATGGAATGAAGAATATAAGAAATATAATTATTTCATGGGAATATCTGATATGAGTTATGTTGCACTTACGTCCAGTGAAGAAGTTATTCCATATATAGGACCCAATATGCCTTTATGGGGAAATCTATATAACATACCCTTTGAACACATGAAGGAATTATCTATTCCTGCAATCAATATCGGACCCTGGGGAAAAGATTTACATAAATTAAGTGAAAGGGTACTTAAAAGAGATTTACTGGAAAGAACCCCTAAATTAATTAAATTAGCCATTGAAAATCTTTTAAAAGGATAAATACCTTATTGCTAATATATAATCTCTTCATATGAAATAATTTGGAGGGATATTTTTTTGTGAAATAAATAAACCTGAATTATTCATAGAAAACATCAAAAATGATTGAATCGTAGTATTAACAAGTAGTCCAACAAATTGGACTTTGCACCCATTGGGTGAAATAACAAAAAAATAAAGAAAAGAACCTAATTTTGTGTTAAAGTTAAAGCGTTAAAACAAAAACTATATCACGAAAAGAGGTTCTTTCTATGACAAGTTTACATCAAAATTCACTTAACTTCAACAAAAGTTTTTCATATGATTTCGGTGGAGGTAATCTTTCTTCAGATGCAGGGTTAATAATAGTTCGTTCTTTTCTTGAAAAAATTGGCTTAATACCGCTACTTAAAACCCTTTT
>NZ_FRAG01000022.1 GCF_900142245.1 Paramaledivibacter caminithermalis DSM 15212
AAGGGTTTTAAGTAGCGGTATTAAGCCAATTTTTTCAAGAAAAGAACGAACTATTATTAACCCTGCATCTGAAGAAAGATTACCTCCACCGAAATCATATGAAAAACTTTTGTTGAAGTTAAGTGAATTTTGATGTAAACTTGTCATAGAAAGAACCTCTTTTCGTGATATAGTTTTTGTTTTAACGCTTTAACTTTAACACAAAATTAGGTTCTTTTCTTTATTTTTTTGTTATTTCACCCAATGGGTGCAAAGTCCAATTTGTTGGACTACTTGTTAATACTACGATTCAATCATTTTTGATGTTTTCTATGAATAATTCAGGTTAAAGAACCATCATCAGTGTCATTTTTTTATAAAGAGACTTCCTTTAATACTACATTTTTATTTCGTTCTATTGCATGTCTAATTGACCATTCATTTTGGAATAATAATACGGGTTTTTTATCTTCGTCTTCAACTAGCAATGTATCCATTGGTAAAGAAAAGGTGCTTGCATCAAAATTGTCCATTTTAATCCAACGAATATAACGAAATGGTAGTCTTTCGCTGATGACATCAACACCATATTCATTTTTAAGACGATATTCCAATACTTCAAATTGAAGTACACCAACTACTCCAATAATTAATTCTTCCATTCCAATATTAGGACGTTTGTATACTTGTATTGTACCTTCCTCTGATAATTGGGTAATTCCTTTTAAAAATTGTTTTCGCTTAAGAGAATTTTTTGTAGATATTTTAGCAAAATGCTCAGGTGCAAATTTTGGTATACCTTCGTATTGTAATTTTGATTGATCTTCACATAATGTATCACCGATTTTAAAGATTCCTGGATCATGGATTCCTATGATATCACCAGGATAAGCCGTATCTACTATAATACGATCCTGAGCTAAAAATTGTTGTGGCTGTGCTAATCTTACCTTTTTGTTTCTTTGCACATGATTTACAGTCATACCTTTTTCAAATTTACCAGAGCAAATCCTTAAAAAGGCTATTCTGTCTCTATGGGCAGGATCCATATTAGCTTGAATTTTAAAAATAAATCCAGAAAAATTATCTGATTGAGGATCAATATCCCCTAGATTACTTGCACGGGGCTTTGGAGGTGTAGTTATATCTAAGAAAGATTGTAAAAAGGGTTCAACTCCAAAGTTAGTAAGAGCACTTCCAAAAAACATTGGTGTCAGCTGACCATTTAATATTTGCTCTAGATTAAACTCATCACCTGCAATATCTAAGAGTTCAATTTCGTTTTGAAGCTTTTCATGAATTTCTTCTCCTAATAGGCTGCTAAATTTTGCATCATCTATGTCTCCTGTTATTGTTTCAGCAATAGATTGACCATGATTTCCACCATTAAAAAGTTCAATCTGTTTTTTTTGACGATTGTAAACACCTTTAAAATTATTATCAGTACCAATGGGCCAATTCATTGGATAAGATCGAATACCCAAGACTTTTTCGATATCTTCCATTAGCTCGAAGGGGTCTTTTCCAGCACGATCCATCTTGTTAATAAAAGTAAAGATAGGAATACCTCTCATTTTACAAACCTGAAATAATTTTTTAGTTTGCTCCTCCACACCCTTGGCACAGTCAATCACCATAACGGCATTATCTGCTGCCATTAGAGTTCTATAGGTATCCTCACTAAAATCCTGGTGGCCTGGGGTATCGAGAATATTAATACAAAAATCATCATATTCAAATTGAAGTACACTTGAGGTTACAGAGATTCCTCTTTTCTTTTCAATTTCCATCCAGTCAGATACTGCATGCTTATTTGATCTTCTTGATTTAACTGAGCCTGCTGAACGAATAACTCCTCCATATAATAATAATTTTTCTGTTAGTGTAGTTTTTCCAGCATCGGGATGAGAAATGATTGCAAAGGTTCTTCTTCTGCGAACCTCATCAACAAAGTTAAAATTTTTTTCTGACATTATCTATCTTCCTTTATCTAAGATTATTTTAAAGTATTTTTAAAGTCAAATTTGACTAAAATGAAAACTATCTATAATATTAAATTTTTACAAATGATGAAATTTCATAATACATGTGGTATGTTTTAGTAGTTTTAAAAACTATATATATAATAATAAATAGTTTTTACCAAGGATAATCATGCAATTTGCTCAAATAATAATCAATACTTAAAAAGATATAACCTTTTTGATGTTATACTTTTATTTGTTATATGTCAATTATAGATAAACAACATTAACATGTAAAATAAATTTCAAAGAAAATAATGAGTGCTTCTACATTTTTTCTTTGAAATTTATTAAACCTTGAAGTTGTTTATCTATGTTATTAAGTAGAAATTTATTAAATAATGTTATTCATATAGGTAAGGAAATTGCATAATACATTTAAAGAATTTTGGGGCGCAAAAGGTAGTAGAGAGAGTCAAGAAAGCTATCTACATATTGTACTTTAAAGTTATTAGTGTTAATTATGCAAGTTTCTCAGGTATTAACATGTAAAGTTTTATTTTAAGGGAAAACATGGATACTACTAATAATGATAAAAAAGCTTATAAAAACAAATATAAGAAATGCCAATTTAAACCTAATGCAAAAAAGCATATAAAAAATCTTTTAAAATGTCGAAAAATGTGATATTATGTCGTAGTGTTAATATTTATAATATTATTATTTTTAATAAGGAGGATATTATGAGTAATAATCAAACTCAAAATGTAAGAATTACTAATGCAGATCCATCGGCATTAGGATTATTAGGACTTGCTATAGTAACACTTGTAGCATCATCTCAAAAGCTTGGATTGACTGAGGGTGTATCATTTGTGATTCCTTGGGCCATATTCTTAGGAGCCTTTGCTCAATTATTCGCATGTATTAATGATTCAAAAAAAGGTAACACCTTTGGAACTACAGCCTTTGGTGGATATGCATTTTTCTGGTTTAGTGTTGCAACTTCTTGGCTTATTCAATTAGGTTTATTTGGGGAGAAAATGGCTGCAACTATAGATGCTAGACAACTTGGATTTGCTTTCATTGGATATTTAATTTTTTCTATTTATATGACAATTGGGGCCATGGAAACTCACAAGGTTCTATTTACTATTTTTGTTTTAATAGACTTATTATTTTTAGGACTATCCCTTAGTACATTTGGTATAATCCATGAGGCAGCACATACACTTGCAGCATATTCAGAGTTTCTTATATCTTTAGTTTCATTTTATGGTTCTGCTGCAGCTGTATTGAATACACATTTTGGGAGGGAGTTTTTACCTGTCGGAAAGCCCTTTGGAATATTTAAAAAGTAGTCAATATATTTTATAATAATTTCTCCTTATGATGTAGAGAAGAAAGTACTCTGCTTTAAAGGGGGATTTTTTTTAAGAAAAATTTAATTAATTAGTCTAGCGAGTTAAATTATAAGATATAATAAAATAATAATATAAGTCAAATAAGGTGATTTAAATGGACATAAAGATAATATTTGAGGATAAACATATTTTAGTAGTTGAAAAACCACCTAAGGTACCTTCCCAGAGTGATAAAACTAAAGATATTGATATGTTCAGTATGGTGAAAACACACTTAAAGAACCTTTATCCTGCTGCGAGGAATCCTTATGTAGGACTTGTTCATAGGTTAGATAGGCCAGTAGGTGGCATAATGATATTTGCAAAGACTAAAGAAGCCAATATAAAGTTGTCAGAAGAAGTAAGAAATAGGAGATTTAAGAAGGAATACTATGCAGTAGTATGTGGAAAGCCTGAAAGAGATAGGGAGGAATTAAAAGATTATCTACTAAAGCTTGGAAAAATTAATATGTCTAAAGTAGTCAAAGAGGAAACAAAAAATGCTAAAGAAGCTTTATTGGAATATGAAGTAATAGATAGTGTCCATACTGATGAATATGGTATTCTCAGTCTTCTGAAAATAAGATTAAAAACTGGAAGACATCATCAAATACGTGTTCAATTGGCAAATGCAAATCTGCCACTATGGGGAGATAATAAATATAATAAAACCTTTGTTAAGATGAAGAAATGGACTCAGATTGCATTATGGGCTTATTCAATATCCTTTAAACACCCAAAGAATAAAGAGGACTGCTACTTCGAATCTAGACCAAATGAAGAATTTCCTTTCACATTATTTAATATTTAAAATATATTTTAATAGATAGAGCCTATTATAGTGATTAAAGTAAGTTGCCTTTTTAGGTTTTATTTTTATTTAAAGTGTGTGTAAAAACTAATATTATGAAATAGTAAGTAGAAGTGGACGATATATGTATTATGCAAATTTATGTAATTAATATTTACTAAAAATATGCTATACTGTAATAAATACTATGTATGTGAACATTTTTTATACAATTATTTATCTTTAGAAAAAATATGGAGATGATTTATATGAAGCTTTGTTCTGTTTGTAAAAAAAATGTGGCAATAATTTTTACAACTAAAATTGAAAATGGAAAAACACAGGTTAATGGGTTATGTATAGAGTGTGCAAAAAAAATGGGTATTCCTATTATAGACCAATTGATGCAGCAAACTGGCATGAGTAAAGAAGACGTTAATAATCTAACGGATCAGATGAACAGTATGTTTGAAGATATGGATATAGATGATATAGATGAAGACAATATGTTTATGAATTTTCTAAATGGTTCTTTCTCATTTCCAGAGGATATAGAAAATAAAGATAGTCAATCTAAAAATAAAAAAGATGCCTCAAGTATAGAAGATGAGATATATGAGAAGAAAAAAAATAAAAAAGCTAAAAAGAAACGAAAATATTTAGAAATGTATGGAACAAATCTCACGGAAAAAGCAAGAAATAATGAAGTAGATAAGATTATTGGTAGACATAGGGAGATAGATAGAATAGTACAAATTTTAAATAGACGAAGTAAGAACAATCCAATATTGATAGGTGAGCCTGGGGTAGGCAAAACAGCTATTGCAGAAGGTTTAGCCGTTAGGGTAGTAGAGAGATCGGTTCCAGCAAAATTATTTAATGCCGAGATATATCTTCTTGATATGACTGCTATAGTAGCAGGAACCCAATTTAGAGGTCAATTTGAAGGACGTATGAAATCTATTTTAAAGGAAGCCAGTGATTGTGGAAATATCATTCTGGTTATTGATGAAGTCCATAATATCATGGGGGCAGGTGAAGTGCATGGAGGAGTAATGAATGCAGCCAATATTTTAAAACCTGCACTTGCTAGGGGAGAAGTACAAATAATTGGTGCTACAACCCTTGAAGAATATAGAAAGCATATTGAAAAGGATTCGGCACTAGAAAGAAGATTCCAACCAGTACTTGTGGAAGAACCTAACATTGAAGAAGCCATAGAGATTTTGAAGGGTATAAGGAATTATTATGAGGAATACCATAAAGTAAGGATATCCGATGAGGTAATTGAGGCGGCTGTAAAGCTATCAGAAAGGTATATTACCGATAGATATTTGCCTGATAAGGCAATAGATGTAATTGATGAAGCAGGTTCTAGAGCTAACTTGAAAAATCAAGGGCTTGTTGAATTAGAAGCTCTAAAGGAAGAACTAAAAAAGATACAAAAGGATAAAGAAGAAGCAGCTATTAGTAATGATTATGAAAAAGCTGCAGAATATAAAATGAAGGAATGTAAACTACAAGGAAAGATAAATGACATAGAGAAAAAATGTAGTGAGGTACAAATAACTGTTGAGGACATTGCATTCGTCATTGAATCGTGGACTAAGATTCCTGTGCAAAAGATTACTGAAGAAGAAGCTGAAAAGCTGTTAAATCTGGAAAAAAGACTCCATAGACGTATTGTTGGACAGCATAAAGCTATT
Source organism: Paramaledivibacter caminithermalis DSM 15212 (assembly GCF_900142245.1). Taxonomy (GTDB): domain Bacteria; phylum Bacillota; class Clostridia; order Peptostreptococcales; family Caminicellaceae; genus Paramaledivibacter; species Paramaledivibacter caminithermalis. The sequence goes on from NZ_FRAG01000022.1 coordinate 5,843, forward strand.
GAGAGCTTGGCTAGAACAATTAGACGTAATCGTTCAGGGTTCAGAAAGAAGAAAAAACCTTCATCATTTATTTTTGTAGGTCCTACTGGCGTAGGAAAGACTGAAGTGGTTAAAGCCTTGGCAGAGGAGCTTTTTGGCAGTGAAGAAGCCATGATTCGCATAGATATGTCTGAATATATGGAAAAACATACTGTTTCGAAGTTAATTGGAGCACCTCCAGGATATGTAGGATTTGATCAAGGAGGTCAGCTAACTGAGAAAGTAAGAAGAAAACCATATTCGGTGATTCTTTTAGATGAGATTGAAAAAGCCCATCCAGATGTATTTAATATGCTTCTTCAAATCCTTGAGGATGGAAGGCTTACTGACAGCCAAGGTAGAACAGTATTTTTTGAAAATACTGTAATTGTTATGACATCCAATGCTGGTACCAATTTAAAATCAGCTGGAATTGGTTTTGCTAAAGATGGATATATAGCTTTAGAAGCTCAAGTAAAGGATGCATTAAAGGAAATTTTTAGACCAGAATTTTTAAATAGAGTAGATGAAACTATAGTATTTACAAAGCTTACAAAGGAAGAACTGCGTCAAATTATTGACCTTATGCTTAAGGAAGTAGTTGATGAGGTGAAAGAAAAAGGTATGATTATAGAAGTATCAGATGAGGTAAAAGATTTTATATTGAAAGAAGGATATGATGAAAAATATGGTGCCAGACCTTTAAGAAGGACAATTCAAAAATATATTGAAGATGAAATTGCAGAAAAATATCTTCAGAAGAAGTTTAAAGAAGGAGCTAATATAAAGGTGGACTTAATTGAAGGAGATATTGTTTTAAATTAAACTTAAGGGGAAAATAAATATAGATATTAATATATGGAGTCAAGGAATAAAAATTTCTTGGCTCTTTTTAGAGCAGTAGATTTATTTAATTTTAAAGAAATTTAAATATTGATATTCTATGTTTCTTACTTTTAAAGAATATTTAAGAAACTATTATAATAAAAATAGTATAAAGAAAAGGATCAAAAGAGGAAGCCTGCTATAAAGAGGGGTTCCTTTTTCTATTTATTTAATATAAAAATTCCAGCCAAAATTTCAATTTACATACATCAAAATTTACAAAAATTTTGGATATGTTGATATGTATGAATTAAGATTTTCTATACTAAACAAATTTTAAGAAAATCTTCACAAAAGACACTATATTAACTTTAAGGGCATAAAATATTCTATATACAAAAAAATAGCCTTGTTACTAATTAAAGATTACAGATATATGCTAAGAAACTAAGAAATCTATGGTTTCTGGAGGTTGATGATATGGATATAAATGAAATAATTAATCAAATGACAATTAAGGAAAAGGCAGCACTTTGTATAGGTGCCAGCGCTTGGTGTACTGCTTCAGTCAGAAGATTAGGTATTCCTCAAATGGTTATGGCTGATGGTCCCCATGGAGTAAGACGTGCAGAAAATATCGATGAAGTCCATAATATTTATTCATTAAGGAAAAGCTTACCTTCAACATGCTTTCCTACTGCTTCAGCAGTGGCATGTACTTGGGATATTCAGCTCCTTACAGAAATGGGAGAAGCTATTGGAAAGGAATGTATTGTTCAAGGAGTAGACATACTTTTAGGACCAGGCAACAATATGAAACGAACACCATTATGCGGTAGAAATTTTGAGTATTTTTCTGAAGATCCATATTTAAGCGGAGATTTAGCGGCAGCATTCATTAATGGAGTACAAAGCAAGGGTGTTGGAGCGGCACTAAAGCATTTTATAGCTAATAATCAAGAATACAAAAGATACACAACCAGTGCAGAAATAGATGAAAGAACTTTAAGAGAAATCTATCTCACAGCATTTGAAAGGGCCATAAAAAAATCAAAACCATGGGCTATAATGTGTTCTTATAACAAACTAAATGGAATATATTGTTCTGAAAATCATGAGCTTTTGACTGAAATATTAAGAGAAGAATGGGGCTTTGATGGTTTTATCATATCCGATTGGGGCGCAGTTCATGATAGAACAGAATCACTAAAAGCCGGAGTAGATCTTGAAATGCCAGGACCGCAGAAAAAATCTTTTAAAAATCTCATTAAAGCCATTAATAACGGGGAGCTTACAGAGAAAGCATTGAATGATGCAGTTAAATGTATATTAAAGGCAGTATTTAAGTCTAAGGAAGAAAAAAAGAGTGTTGAAGATATTGATATAAATTCTCATCATGAATTAGCAAGAAAAATTGCAAGTGAAAGTATGGTTTTATTAAAGAATAATGAAAATATCCTTCCCATGACTAAACCCAAATCTATTGCCATTATAGGGAAAGCCGCCAAAACCCCACATATTCAAGGTGGCGGAAGTTCTGAAGTTAATCCATCAAATTTAGATATTCCCTATGAAGAAATAGTTAAGCTGGCTGAAGGTGCTAAGATTTTTTATGAAGAAGGTTATACCATGAAGGAAGAAATAAATCCTGTAATGATAGACAAGGCGGTGAGTATAGCTAAAGATGCTGAAATAGCATTAGTATTTTTAGCTCTGCCATCCCATAAAGAATTTGAAAGCTATGATAGGGAAGATATTAAACTGACAAAGCATCAAATACAATTAATTAAATCCGTAGCGTTAGCTCAGCCTAAAACTGTAGTAATATTAAATACTGGTTCTCCAGTTTCAATGAAAGAATGGATTGATGATGTGCAAGGTGTACTATATTCATGGCTTATGGGACAGGGAGGAGGCAAAGCGGTAGCGGATATTCTTTTTGGGAAGATAAATCCCTCGGGAAGGTTGGCAGAGACATTTCCTATAAAATTAAGTGACAGTCCTGCTTATATTAATTATCCAGGGGAAAACAATAAGGTAATATATGGTGAGGGGATATTTATGGGTTATCGGTACTACGATAAGAAAGAAATGGAAGTTCAATTTCCCTTTGGATATGGACTCTCTTATACAACCTTTAAATATTCAAATCTTAAGGTTTCATCGGATGAATTCAAGGATGTAGATGGATTAACAATAACTTTAGATGTGAAAAATACTGGAAAAATGGCTGGAAAAGATATCATTCAACTATATATAAGTGATAAAGAAGCTAGACTAGCCAGACCTATTAAAGAATTAAAGGGATTTAAGAAGGTAGATTTAAAGCCTGGTGAAACTAAAACAATTTCATTTAAGCTTGAGGAGAGGGATTTTGCTTATTATCATCCTAAATATAAGAGATGGATAACTGAGGATGGAGAATTTGAGATTATGATAGGCAAATCTTCAAGAGATATTTCTTTAATAAAAAAGGTTAGGCTCATATCTACAACTCAGCTTCCTTGTACTCTAGATTATAATAGTACTGTAAGGGAGTGGCTTGAGGACAAAAAAGGTAAAGAGATTATCGAATCATTGAGTAAGGAAATTATGAACAGAAAAGACTTTATGAGATTATCAAGTGATTCTAATGTAGATATATGGAAGGCAGCTCAAGATACTCAATTAATCTTCTTGTTAAAACAAATATCATGGGCATTACCTCTAGTACCAGATATAATCATGTCCAGATTATTATCCAAGGTTCATGGCGAAAGGAAATAAATACTATTATTTTTTGTAAGCACCTCTTATAAAAGGTGCTTAGATTGTTGACTTTATCAACAATCTAAAACGGACTAAATAGTCCGTTTACTTTTTTCTAAAAAATTGATCTGAGCATGTAGTATAATAGCGGAATAAAGATTGCTGGCAGCATATTTCCAACACGTATCTTTTTAATTTCCAGCATAGTAAGACCAAGTGCTAGGATTAATAAACCTCCAACAGCAGACATTTCTGTTATTACTGAATCAACTAGGAAGGATTTCATAAATGAGGCTGTAATGGTTATAAAGCCTTGATATAGAAATACTGGTATTGCAGAAAACAATACACCTATTCCAAGCGATGATGTAAATGCTATGGATGAAATACCATCTAGTATTGACTTTGCAAAAAGAGTCTGATGGTTATTGGTAAGTCCGCTTTCTAAAGCTCCTATTATAGCCATAGAGCCAATACAATAGATTAGACTAGCATTGACAAAGCCTTTAGATATATTACTGCTGGTACTAGAAAGTGATCTTTTAGATAATTTTTGTAAAAATTTCAAATTTGTTTTAGCAAAGTCTTCAAGTTTTTTCATGTTATTTTCAATAGCATTTCCTAACTTTTCTAGGCGATTTTCTATTCTTAAAAGCTCTCCTAGTATACTTCCTATAACAAGACTAAAGATTAAAAGAAGCATATCTTCAGTTTTTAAAGCGTTTATTATTCCTATTAAAATCACAGCAAGACTTATTGATTGCAATACAGTTTTATTATATTTCTCAGGAATACCACCTCTAAAAATAAGTCCTAACATACTTCCAGCTATTATTGCTAAGGCGTTTACTATAGTACCTAGCATATATATCTCCTCCTTAGAATTGTTTATTTCTAACTATATTCTTTTATGATAATATAAATCAACGGAACAAGCTAGTAAATAAATTTTTTTGTTTCCGAAAACCTTCGCAATAGAGATTAGCATGATAAGTTAAATTAATATTTAATTAAAGATGAATACTGAATAAGATATCCTAGCTTTACGGATAGTAATTATGCAATTTGCTCAGATAGCCCAAAGCTTATCTAATAGTATATTGACTATAGAAACAATATAATATATAATGAATTAAGATTCATATAATCTGAATTTAAACTGATAAAGGGTGATAGCATGCCAAAGATTATTAAGGATATAGAGGAAAATATATTTAAAGCTGCCTTTGAATTATTTGGGCAATATGGATATAAAGAAACTGACATGAAGAAGATTGCTAAAAATGTAGGTATTGCTGTAGGCACTTTGTATAATTATTATTCAAATAAGAAGGAGCTTTTTGTAAGTGTTTTTAAAAAAAGCTGGGAGAATACTTTTTTAAGAATAGATAATATGCTAAAAGAGGAGATTGATTCTAGAGACAAAATTAAAATACTTATAGAAATATTATATGATGAGATATCCAAAAGAAAAGGGCTAGGAGGAGAATTGATTAAAGAAAATATTCTTACAGAGAAGAACAGTAAAGAGCTTGTGTTTGTTATGGAAGGACTTTTACAAAGAATATTAGGGCTGCTAAAAGAAATTAGATGTTATGAAGATATTAGGATTAAAGAAGATATGGAGGATAGATTAGCTTTGTCAATATTTATGATTATAGTTGAATTAGTAAAAAAATATCCAAATGAAAAGGAAAAAAATCTAGAATTTATTAGTCAGCTTTTCCAAAATATTTATTAAAAGCATATATTTTTTTAAAATATAATGAATTTGGATTCATAAAAGTTATTAAATATAAATAAGGATTTTCTAATTATAAGGAGGATGACAATGGCAGAAATAAAACAGAGAGCCAAGATGATGGGGGAGGAAAAGATATCTAAAATCTTAATAAAGCTTGCCATACCTGGCATTATAGCTATGCTTGTTAATGCTGTATATAATGTTGTGGACACGATGTTTGTTGGTATGCTAGGCAATACAAGTGCCATTGGAGCTGTAGCTGTAGCATTTCCATTATTTATGATAATAGCTGCACTTGGGCAGATGTTTGGAGTTGGTGTAGGCTCATATATATCAAGGCTTTTAGGAGAAAAAAATAAAGAATTAGCTGATAGAGCTGCATCAACAACATTTTTTACCAGCTTAGTTTGTGGTATGGTTTTTGTAGCTTTTGGAACGATTTTTTTAGTACCTTTACTTAAAATGTTTGGAGCAACAGAGACAATAATGCCATTCGCAAAGGATTACTCAAGAATATTGGTTATAGGAGCAGTTTTTACTGTAACTAATATGACTTTAAATAATATGATCAGAGCAGAGGGCAATGCAAAGTATAGTATGTTTGCAATAAGTCTAGGAGCTGGATTAAATATTATTTTAGATCCTGTTTTCATGTTTGTTTTAGATATGGGAGTAAAGGGTGCAGCCTTTGCAACAGTATTGGCTCAGATGATATCCTTCATATTTCTTATTAGATATTATATTAGTGGAAAGAGCTATATAAAGATTAGCATTAAAAATTTTACTTTCTCACAGAAAATATATACTGAAGTAATGAAAATAGGTATTGCTACCTTTACAAGACAGGGGCTTTCAAGCCTGTCCTTAGCATTAATAAATGTGGCTGCTAAACCCTATGGTGATGCAGCAGTCGCAGCTATGGGAGTTACTCTGAGAGTGATTTCAATAGGAGTTTTTGTAGTATTGGGATATAATCAAGGCTTTCAGCCAGTAGCAGGGTATAATTATGGAGCTAAGAAATACAATCGTCTAAGACAGGCTATAAAGGTTTCTCTTAAATGGACGACAGCCTTTGCAACAATTATTACGGTGATTTTTATGTTTTTTGCAGAAGGAATCCTTGCTATATTTAGTAAGGACCTTGAGGTAGTTATTATTGGAGCAAGAACCATACGAGCTGTAAGCCTATTATTTCCTTTATTTGGCTTTCAACAGGTGTACGCCGCATTATTTCAAGCTCTTGGTAAGGGTAGGGAAGCCCTTGTTTTATCACTTTCAAGGCAAGGAATATTTCTTATACCATCTGTTATAGTACTGCCTAAGCTATTTGAATTAAATGGAGTAATTTTTAGTCAGACTGTTGCAGATTTCTTTACAATAATTGTGACTGGAATACTTGCTTTAAAATTAAATAAAAAAATAAGAGAAGAGGAAAATAGATATAAAGCAAATGAAAATGCAGAATATAATAATAAATTAGCTTGATAAAATACATTGTTTTATTTATACAAATCACCTGCTAATTTTTCAAGACCTTCTCTATTTAAGATGATAAGGGAGTTTTTTTCTTTTTTAATAATATTTTTTTTGCATAAATTATTTAATGTCCTATTTAAATGACGATAGCTGGTTCCGAGAAGCTCTGCCATATCAGTCAAATTATTAGTTTTGATTTCATTAAAGGGAACGGCATAGTCTTCATCACTATTTGCAATAGCTAAAATATAACTGGCTAACCTATTTTCTAAAGGATAAAGAAGATTAACGGCATTCCAATAGGAAGAATTAGATAGTTTGTCACTTAGACTCTTACAGATAAACTGTAAAAAGATTATATCCTCTTGAGCTTCTTGTCTTAAGAGCTTTATGGGAATACCGATACACTCAACATCGGTTATAGCTTCTACATTACAAGTGGTGAAATTACAGCTTAAAAGCTCGACATCACCTATTACCTGTAAGGGTGTATAAAATCTTAATAATAGAGACCTGCCATTTTTCAAAAGTGTATATACCTTCATTTTACCTTCAACTAGAAAATAGAAGTAATTAATCTTTTCATGTGACCTGCAGATATGCTCTCCTCTATTAAAGGTATGTAATTCCATACTGCTAAATATGTTTTTCTGAAAGATATCATCAATATTATATTTTTTAATATATGAGTGTAGATTGTTGTGATTTTTAAAACGTTTCATATATATCTATCCTTTTTTAACCCATTGTGCTATCAAATAAAGCTCTTGCTATAGAAAGCACAATTGGGTTTTTTAATTTATATAGAGATTCTAGTCAAAACTTTAATTAGAACTCTCTATCTCTATAGATATTTTTATATTAACATAGGACATTTGTCCTTTAAAGCATTTAATCGTAATGATAGCCTATAAATATATATCATAGAAATCTAATAATGGAGGAAATATATTTATGTATAAATTATTTGTAGTCTTATCAGGAATATTAGTAGCTTTAATGGTAACCTGTAATGGAATTTTATCAAATTATATAGGAGATTATCCAGCATTAATTCTTATCCATGGAGTAGGATTAATTACAATAATTGCTGTTTTAATTTTAAAAAAACAAAGGCTTCCAAAATTAAAGGGTGTTCCTATTTACTTATTAAGTGCAGGTGCACTAGGAGTTTTTATGATATTTTCAAACAATATCTGTTTTACTTATCTGGGAATATCCCTCACCGTAGCACTAGGACTATTAGGGCAAGCCATAGCATCCTGTATTATAGATCATTTTGGTTTATTTGGAATGGAAATCAGTAAGTTTCAGAAAGAAAAAATAATCGGGTTTATATTAATATTTGCTGGTATAGCTTGTATGGTAATATATTAGGGGGTGAAGAGCTTTGGTATATATAATAATGGCATTTTTAACTGGCTGTATAGTAATTTTATCTTTAGTAATAAATTCAAAGCTAGCCATAGAAATAGGAACATTGCAGGGAGCTTTAATAAATTATGTAGTTGGATTATTATTCAGTATTTTAGTTTTATTATTTAATTATAAACATATTGATACAACTATTAAAGCTTTTTCTGATATACCTCTATGGATTTATTTAGGAGGATTTATTGGCGTTATGGTTATATTAATTAATAATAATGCAATACCTAAAGTTGGGGCAGTATATTCAACCCTGCTTATTTTCATGGGACAGCTTTCCATGGGAGTAGCTATTGATTTTCTTATAGGAAATTCTATTTCAACGGGAAAGATTGTCGGAGGGTTACTGATACTGGCAGGTATGCTATATAATTTTCATATTGATAAAAAAAACTTAATTAGTCTATCTATTAGTCAACAGACAAATCAATAGTTAAATAATAAATATTATAGACAATGTAAGGGGAAAAGGGAATTACAATAAGAACTTTTTTAAAAGAGAAATTTGTTATTATTGAAGCTCTTATTGTAGTTTGGCGAAAACTTTAACCAATTTGTAAAGATTTAATAAAAGGAACTATAGGAATTTAAGTAAAGACTTTAATTTATACATATCCAAAACGCCCAGAAACGTTGCGTATTTGTACATGTATAAATTAAGTTTTACTATGTAAATCTTATATATATAATATAAATAATAGATGAAAGACCTAAAAAATATTGTTAGGTGAAACATTATTTAAATACCTATTAAACTGAGAAAGGAAGAAAAAACATGAAGTCGTTAACTAAAAGAATTTTTTGCATTGTATGTATTTTAGCATTAGTTATCTCATCAGTAGGCTGTAAGGCAGTCGATAATGAAGAATCAAAAGCAGGAAATGGAAATATAAAAGATGAAGTAGGCTATAATCAGGAATTAGCCAGCTATTTTACCACAGTTGAAGGGACTGTATTAAAATATTATGGTACTGCTGAATATGGACAAACTTTAACACTGAATAAGGCTTTAGAAGATGAAGATAGTCTAAAGTTAATCTTCAAAGGAGAAATCCAAGACTTAAGTGAAGGTGAAGGAGCTTCAAAGGATGAATTAATGCTTGAGAGTGAGTATTTAATTAATAAGGATTCTGTAAAGGAAACCATAAAAAATGAAGAAATAAGATTTTCTCAATCTATTATTCGTGAGCAAATAATACTAAAGGCTCCAATTGAAGAAGGGACATCCTGGAAGCAAACAGTTAGTATAGATGGCAAGGAATATGAAGCAGAGACGAAAATAATTGAAGTTTCTAAAGATGAAAAGGACAGAAATTTAGTAAAAACAGAAACCAATGTAAAGGATATAGAATCCTATCCAGAAAACACTTATAAAGAAATAAGAGCTTATAAAGAAGGTAAAGGGCTTGTAGAGTTTAGCAATACAATTATTCTAAAGGGTCCACAGGGGGAAGAACCAATTCCATTTGAGTTTGGATATAGACTATATGAAGAAGAATAAGAGTAAAAATCATTATGTTATTTTTTTAGATTAATTAGATAGATTTTATAAGAGTAAAGCTATAAAATAAAATTTATTAGGTATCAAGGCATTTTATTTCTATTTATAAATTTCAAAAAAAGGTGTAAAATGTTAGTGAACGAAAAATTATGTTGTAGGGGGATAGATATGAAGATATATATTAGTGCAGATATAGAGGGAATAACAGGTGTTACCAGTTGGAGCGAGACGGATAAAGGACATGCCGATTATTCTGATTTTGTTAAGCAAATGGAAAAAGAGGTTTGTGCTGCATGCAAAGGGGCAATTAAAGCAGGTGCAAAGGAAATTCTAATTAAGGATGCCCATGATAGTGGAAGGAATATTAACCCAGCTGTTCTTCCAAGGGATGTCAAATTGATAAGAGGGTGGAGCGGTCATCCTTTTTCAATGGTTCAGGAGCTTGATGAATCCTTTGATGCCCTTATGTTTATAGGATATCATTCATGTGGAGGGTCCAAGCATAATCCACTGTCCCATACAATGAATTCATCAGATGTTAATTATATTAAGATAAACGGTAGATATGCAAGTGAATTTTTAATTCATGCCTATGCAGCTGCAACAGTCAATGTTCCTGTAGTATTTGTTAGTGGAGATAAAGGGCTTTGTGATGAGATTAAGGAAGTTAATGAGAATATTAGCACTCTTGCGGTAAAAGAAGGTATTGGAAATTCTACTTTGAGTATACATAATGACTTGGCAGTTGAGCTTACACAGAAAAAGGTAGAACAGACATTGAGTAGCAATTTTAAATTATGTGAGATAAAATTACCAGATAGCTTCGAGGTAGAGATTTCATATGCAAAGCATACTAAGGCATATAAAGCTTCCTTTTATCCAGGAATGAAACAAATATCGCCTACAAATGTGTTATTTAAGACTAAGGACTATTTTGAAGTGCTACGAATGATATCATTTGTAGTTTAGTGACTGATGATATTTTGCTATATAAAACGCACAAAAGATTTTTCAGTTTAAATTTTGTGCGATTCTGTTACATTAATGTTTATCGCGAAAATTTAATTCGTTTCATGTAAAATCATTTTTGCGATTTATATATAGATTTATAATATTCTATGACAAAACAAACACAATAATAGAGGTGGGTCATGAATCAAAATAAAATATCTAAAAAGGATAGATATATGGTACTTATTGCTTCGTTATTATTAATAGTGAGCTGTATAATCCTTAAACTATCTCTATTCTATGGATTTTTAGGAAGTATAGCTTTATCGTTTGTTATATTTTTAAAAAATGGTTTTTCATCTAAAGAATTATTATCTATGATAAAGCAGGGGTTAATTGAGTGTAAGATTCTTTATGGGCTTATCATATTAATAGGAGCTACTATATCCATATGGCTATGTTCTGGTATAGTTCCTACTATGATATATTATGGACTTGAATATATGAAGGGAATTAATTTTCTATTTGCTGCTTTTATTATAACATCTATTATTTCAGTTTTTATGGGAACCGCCGTAGGAACGATAAGCACCATAGGACTAGCCCTTTTGGGGATCGGAAAGGGATTTGGAATACCTCAGCATATCCTACTTGGAGCAATTATTTCAGGAGCCTTTATTGCTGATAAAGTATCACCTATTTCTGGATTATTTAATCTTACTTTAACAACTACAAAAACCACATATAGACAAACCATAAAGAGTATGTTTACTACACTTATTCCTATATATTTAATCACGTCAGTAATTTATATGTTTATTGGAAAAGGATATAATGGGGCCTTGGAAGGTTCTGATTTATATAATTTACAGGTGTCAATCAAAGAAGCCTTTTATATATCACCATTTCTATTAATTTTACCAATTATGATTGTAATTATGGCTTTTTTAGGAGTAGAAACAACTAAAGCCATTTTAATAGGGCTATCTGGAGGGATAGTTGTTAGCTTTAGCTTACAAAATATAGATTTTATTAATATTATTAGGGCTATATTATGGGGCTACAAAGGGACTACTGCTACAGCAGAGTTAAATGAAATATTGATAAGCGGCGGTATTATTTCGATGATAGAGGTAATTCTTATTGTTATGGGAGCTATAGCATTAAGCAGTTTATTTGAAGGAGCAGGAATAATTCAACCTATAATTAATAACATAATATCTAAGGTGAGATCAAAAAAAGAACTCATTTTAAAGACGGGACTTATTAGCAGTATACTAACTATTATAACCTGTGATCAAACTGTAGGAATAATATTGCCTGGAAGATTACTCAAAGAGAAGTATCGGGAGCTGGATGTTGATAATACGGTTTTAGCACGAACTATATCAGATACAGGTACTATTATAGCACCACTTATGCCGTGGAATGTTAATGCATTGATTATACTTATTATTTCGGGAGTTACAGCTTTAGATTATGCTCCATACGCAGTCCTTTGTTATGTTTCTCCTGCTATAACTATTATGCTTGCTTATTTAACTAAATTTCAACGTCAAAAGCTTAGAGGGTAGAGACTTATTCTCTACCCCTTTGGTAGTGACCATTCATTATACCCATGTCATCAACAGGTTGAAATTTCTCTATGAAGTGACTGATGAATTGTTTTGTTTATATGGCAAAAAGACTTTGATTTTAGTTCCAACATCGACTTGACTCTCAACTTTAATATTACCATTATGCTTATCAATAATCCATCTTGCTATTGATAGCCCAAGTCCGTGACCACCAGTTTCTTTTGTTCTAGACTTATCAGAACGATAAAAGCGGTTAAAGATTAATGGAATATCTTCCTTTGGAATGCCTGCTCCAGTATCTTCTACAATAATCATTAGCCTTCTTTTTTGGGGATAAGCTCCAATTTTTATCATTCCACCGATAGGGGTAAATTTAACACTATTATCAATAAATATTCTCATTGCTTGTTTTAAAAGCTTTCTATCTGCAGAAATCAAAACATCTTCATTGACTTCACTAACTATTTCATGCTTTGTATCAATTAGGTTGGTTTCATAGGTGATTTCCTCAATTAAAGCATTTATATGGAAATATTCTATTTGTAATTGTAGGAGGTTTTTGTCACTTCTCGCTAGAAACAGGAGCTTTTCTATTAAGTCCTTCATAGCTTGAGACTCACCTTTAATGGCATCGATAGATTCATCAAGAACCTCTTCATCTCCCTTCCCCCAACGATCTAAAAGATTTATATATCCCTGAATTACAGAAATAGGAGTTCTAAGCTCGTGGGAGGCATCAGAAACAAATTGATTTTGTTTTTCATAGGATTGCTGAATCCTATCAAACATTTCATTGAAGGTTACAGCAAGATCTCTAAGCTCATCATAGGCTCCACTTACATCAAGGCGAGTATCAAGCCTGTTAACGTTGATTGCCTTTGCAGTTTCAGTCATATCCTTGATGGGGCTAAGCATCTTTTTACTTAGCTTAAAGCCTACTATTATGATTATAATGATACTTATGATGTTTACTGCCAATAAAGCAGTAAATAATATATTTATAAAGGTATTTTCATGGACCAAACTCTTTGAAAGTTGGAGATATAATTTATTAGTATTTAAATATACTTCTTTACTTAGAACAAGAATATCACCGTTAGCATTTTTAATAATTGATGGGGTATTAGAATTCTCATATAAAGATAGGTTTTTATTATTATCATCTGATGAATATATAAGTTTATTGTCTTCATCAAATAGAGTGGTGACGAAGTTTGCATATTTAGATATTTTCATTATCTTAGTAGTTGGGATTTCTACGTTTTCTAGCAAATACTCCATAATGATACTACTATTCTTTTTAAGCTCTTCCTTTGCTTCATAAATTAAGAAAAAGCGAAAGCCTAAAAATATGATTGTACTTGATAAAAAGAGTATAAGAGATATAATGATTCCATAAACAAAGGTTATTTTAAAGGTCAAGGAAAATCTAAAAAGCTTTTTAAATTGACCCCAAAGGCTATAAAACATTCTTTTCATGAGTTCTAAAATAAAACCTAGAAGCTTGAAAAGGATTGGTATAATATTGATTGTTATTTTAAGGGTAGTAAAAAAATATAAAATAATCTTATATATTGCTCTAAAGAAGGATTTTGTTCTATTCATCTTTTAAAAGATATCCCACCCCTCGTATAGTATGAATGAATTTTTTATTAAACCTATCGTCTATTTTACTTCTAAGATAACGTATATATACATCTACAACATTGGTATCTCCAAAGTAACTATATCCCCAGACTTTTTCTAGAATCTGATACCTTGTAAGGACCATATTTTTATTTTCCATTAGATATTTTAAGAAATTAAATTCTTTTTTTGTTAATTCTATAGTCTCATTTTGAAATGTTACAAAATGTTTATCCAAATCCAGTTTTAGCCCATTAACTGAAAGTATATTTGAAGATTTTTTTTCTACTGGAACTTTACGCTTTAAGGCAACACGGATACGTGCCAATAACTCCTCTATTGCAAAGGGCTTTGTTACATAATCATCTGCCCCTATATCTAGTCCCATTACCTTATCCATGGTAGAATCCTTTGCAGTAAGCATGATAATAGGAACCTCAGACGATTGACGTATCCGTCTACATACCTCTATACCGTTTAAACCAGGAAGCATAATGTCTAATATGATTAGTGAAAAATCATCTTCAAGGGCTTTTTCCAGACCAGTTCTGCCATCATAGACCTTATCAACTATATAGCCTTCGTATTTAAGCTCTAGCTCCAAAAAACGAGCAATTTTTTGTTCATCTTCGATTATGAGAATTTTGTGTGGCATTAAAGTTCGCCTCCCCTATAACAATTAATTCTTTCTAAAATTATACCACAGAAGCATCGGATATTTTGATATGTATAAATTAAGTTTTACTATTGGAAATCTATAGATGTTCCAGTAAAACAGTTAATTTATATACATCAAAAATCCTTAAAAGCTCTGGATATTTTGATATGTATAAATTAAGTTTTACTATTGGAAATCTATATATAAAGCTTAGAGGTATTTATCTAATAAAGATAAAAGCAACCTACTTCTTCATAGGCTGCTAACTACTCTACTGTTCTGTATCTTTTTTGTTTTCGTTTTTATCGGATTGAGACTGGGATGCCATATCATTTACTGCTGAAGTCATTTTATCTATTACCTTATTAACTTCTAAATTTTCCCCATCCACCCTAATGATGCTTATTCTATGCTTTGTTAGCAAAGCAGCTATTAAACCAATTATAACAAAGGGTGTAGCAAAAACAGTTACTATTATAGCTAACGTAAGTGGAATGTTTATAACGGTATTTTTATTGTTTTTGATTACGAATTTTGTTTTATTTCCTTTTTTTATGATGCTTTTAAGCCTTTCCCAAAAATCTGACCTGCAATCTCTTTTATCCTTAGATTTGATCTTATTTTCTTTTTCGAGATATACTAAAGCTTCAACTATATCACCTTCAAATTTTTCTAAGGCTTCTTTAGCATCCTCATAACTGACATTTGCCCTTTTTCTCAATAAATCGATTTGTTCTAATGTAACCTTCATAACTGGCACCTCCATATTATTATCATAGTTTTTGGAACGAGGATTTGCATAATTACTTTCTGTAAAAACTATCTACTACATATAGTTTTAAATTCCCTAAAGTTATACCATATATATTATGCAATTTTGCCAAGTTAGAATTATGCAATTTCCTCATATAAATATTGTATGATTCTTAAATTAGATAAAGCTTAGTGAAAGATTAAAAATAGATTAGAAAAAAATCAACAACAAATAATAAAAGAGGAAGGGTTGGGTTTACCTTCCTCTTTCACTATTTATTTACTCAAATATTCCTCTAAAGCCTTAGACAATTGATCAGGGCAAGAGGTAGATTTAAATCCACATTTTATGCCTTTAAGCCTTTTAATTACTTCATGAATATTCATTCCTTCAATCAAGCTGCTTATTCCTTGAAGGTTTCCTGGACATCCAGAATAGAATGTTACATTTTTTACTATTTCATTTTCTACATCGAAAGTAATTTTTTGTGAACAGACTCCCTGTGTAATGTATGAATTCATATTAACCACCTTTTCTCGTATAGAGATTCCAGTCAAAACTTTAATTTATACCCATCAAAACTTCCCTAAAGCTCTGGATGTTTTGAAATATATAAATTAAGATTTGCTTGGAACTCTATATATAGTCCAGTATTATATTAATAATCAAAATAAAGCTTGTCAAGATAATTAGATGAGAAAATTGCATAATTATGATTTGGCTAAGTTAATAATCTTCAATACATACACAATATATTTCCTTAATCCTGCAAAATCTCCATTAACTGTGTAATTGTAATGAAACGTACTCCTTTTTCTACTAATGATGGATAAACTGATTTTATAGCCTTAGCAGTTGGTTTTCCACCCTCAACTCCTACATGACCGATCCCTATTGCATACCCTTTTTTTAAAGCTATATCACCTAATCTTAATATTTGCTTACTTATATGGTTTATGTCCTTTGTTCCGTCCAAGAAAACATCCCTAGTAAAGCATGGAACATTTAGATTGTTGGCCATCTCTAAAACCACTGAAGCAGGCGAGGTTTTACTATCTACAAAAAAAAGATTATTTTCCTTTGCAACTTCCAATATGGCCTTCATAACTCTTTTATCTTGTGTAGCCTTAGAACCCATATGATTGTTTATACCTACTGCATATTTAACTTCATTTAAACCATCATATACAATTTTTTTAATATCCTCATCACTTAGATTGCAAGTAATACCTCTTGGACCAAGCCATTCTTTTTTTCCAACATTGGGTTCCATTGGCAGATGCAGAATGACTTCTAAATTAGCATTATGGGCAGCTTTGGCATCGGATAAGCTATGGGGCATAAAAGGCATTATAGCTGTTGTAATTGGAATGTTTAGGTCTATCATCTCGTCTGTTCCATCTCCATGATTACCGAAATCATCAATTATTAATATAACATATCCATTGGAATTAGAATCAGTACTAACAATTGTGCTATGCTTGAAAAGAACTTGAAGCGTGACTAATAATATAGAGATGGACAATATTATTAATATAAGACTAAATAATCTTTTTCTAGTAACGATTATCCACATATTAAACACTTCCCTCGTATTTTAATTGGTTAATATAAATAAACAACATTGAAATTTATTAAAAATTAAAGTTGTTTATCATTATATAAATATAGGATTTTCATTAAATTATGATTATTTTAACCTGAGTAGCATTGAACAGATACAGCAGTTAGTGTATTATGTTAAGGAAGTTTAGCAGATTTAAAATAATATGATAAGGGGGTTGTCATTTATGATATATAATAATGGAGGACTCTATATAGATAGTGATTTCGAAATAAGAATAGTTAGACAGGATGGAAATGATATTGATTTATTTATTCCTATTGGAAATAGAACCTTGAATTTATACCTTAATGATAACCTAAAGGCTTTAAATTCTAGGCTGCAATTTTCTGTTGCTAAGAATTTGATATTTAGGTTCAGCATGGATATGAGTAACAATATATCAACTGTTCATATACTAAAAAGCATCGATTTACATTCTTCAATTGTAAATTTTGAAATTGATTATAGTAAACATATGATTGAGATAAAGGATAAGGAATATTTTGTAGAGATGAGAATCATAAATTGCTGAAAATACCGATATTATGCTATAATTTGTTGACAAATAGCCTTAAATGAGGTATATTAATTATGTATAAAATGGTAAAAAAAACGAATAAAGTCTCACAAAATTATTTTAGATTAGGCTTTTCTCTATGATATATAATATTCCAATATACTAAAATAAATAGTAAAGTTGTGATTTAATGGGACTGATGACTTTAAAAGCTAAAAGAATAAGCCTTCAAAATAAATTAATCAGTTTTTGTTCCAGTTTATTAAAAGAGAACTTTGGCAAGGGACCTAAGAATATAAAGGTAAAAATACTGGAGGACATTATTGAATTTAATATTGAAGGCTATCTTGTGACCCTTGAAAAAACCCTATTAAAAGATTCTGGAGATGCTGATTTTGTTATAGAAATAAGAAAAAAGTGGTTTAAAAAAAATAAAGAATTTATTAAAAATCAAATACATAATATAGTTGGAAAAGAAGTTGATTTCGTCTATACTTCCATAAAACCCATTGAAGACAGTATAAAGATTATACTAATAATTAAATAGGTCTGGATGGACGGATTGACAATAAAGACAAGGATTTGGCTTGATGTACACCAGTATAATCAACGATATTAATTCTAATATCGGTTGTTATACTGTTTTTTTGTTGTTAAGAAACTTAAACTTTTTTACTAAAAATTATATAACTAGAACAGAGTCAAATAAGGAACTAAAATGAAAATTAAAACTATTACCAGCAAAATATTGGTTGGAATTGTTTGCTTTTAAAACTTATTAGAAAAACCCTAATACTTTTAACTAAAAAAGGAGGGAAATTATGCCTAAAAAGATTAACAAAAAAGATTTGTTTTTTTTAAATTGTTTGCCTATAGCCATATTAATTTTTAATCATGAAAACAAGGTTTTTTTTGCTAATGATGAAGCAGTTAATCTATATGGATATGACTTAGAGGAATTTAAAAGCATGAGTATATTAAATTTACGACCTGAGTGGCAAATGGAGATTGAAAAGTCAATTATGGAATATTTTTTTTATAACAGGAAAAACCATAGGATTTTAAGCAAGCATAAAACAAAGGAAGGCAAAATTCTTGATGTTGATATTCAAACCACCATCTTAGAGATAAATGATGAAATTTTTCTATTGGAGTGCATAAGGGAAATAACAGAACAGCAAAATGTTTTAAGATCATATGAGAGGGCTATAGATATCATGGCAAAAGTGGTTAAAGATTTAACACAGTATTAGATAAGTGAATTCTGTAGTTATGCCGATTATTATAAACATGATATCAAAGCAACAATATTTAATTTAATATTTATATCACGAGGAGGAATAGCATGAGAAGTAAAAAGAGATTAAATTTAATGACGAAATTAATGGCATGTTTTTTAATTCTTATTATTTTACCTGTATCAGTAGTTGGAGTTTATTCCTATGAAAATGCTAAAAATGCTTTAAAAACTGAGGCTGAGAAGACCCTTAATATGCAATTAAATGGAATTGTAAATAATATAGAACTTCAAATGGAGAAGGTTGAAGAATTAGGTAGTGTTTTGAGTAAATTACCAGATGTAATAAAGTATTCTAATGAAATAGAGAGTGGTAATGTAACTCAAGAAACATTAAGGCTAACAGAAGAAATTTTAAAAAGATTTCAAAAATCCATTTCAAAAATAGGTGAGGATATTTTTATTGCTAATAAGGAAGGCGTAGTAATTCTTGATGCAAGCAATGGATTAGGTACAGGTGTAGATTTATATAAGAGACAGTATTTTAAGGAGAGTATATCAGGAAAAAATCATTGGAGTGAAGTTATTTTTTCAAAACAAAGTAATAAGCCCGTTACTGTGTACAGTCTCCCTTTAAAAGCTAGTAATGGCGATATAGTTGGAGTAATAGGTATAGTAATTAAATTCGAAAATATAGCAAAATTTGTAAAGAATGTTAAGGTTGGTGATACTGGTTATGCCTATATGATAAATAAGGAAGGTGTAACTATTCAACATCCAAATAATGAAAAAATATTGGAGGAAAATCTACTACAGACAGATAATAAAGATTTAAAAGAACAGGTTAAAAACATGATAAAAGGAGAAAAAGGACATGGTTTTTATACCTATGAGGGTATATATAAGCTTAATATGTATGGACCTGTAGGAAACTATTGGGCTGTAGCAGTAAATATACCAGTTAAAGATTATATGAAAGCTGCAGTAGATATAAGAAATAAAACCTTAATTATATCAATAGCAGGTATATTATTGGGAATTTTAGCGGCATATTTTATCTCAAAACAAATAACAATGCCTATCAAAGATTTAATGAAGCTAATGGGGAAAGCTGAAAAGGGAGATTTAACAGTAGAAGCCAATATAAAAAACAAGGATGAAATAGGAGATTTAGCTAATAGCTTTAATAACATGATAAAAGGACAAAAAAATGCTATAACAAAGGTTTTTGAAACTGCAAGACAATTGGATAATTCATCACAGCAAACTAGCAGTGTATCAGAAGAAATGGCATCCTCTGCACAAAATCAATCGGAATTACTACAAGAGCTAACAAATACAATGAATGAGATGAGCAGATCAATTGGGGAGGTTGCCCAAAGTGCTACTGAGATGGCACATAATTCAGGAGATATAAATAATTCTATAAAAGACCTTGAAAAAGCCATTAATGAGGTGTCAAAAAGTACTGAAGACACTACTGGAAACATAGTTGATATTACAGGTGCCATAAAGCAAATGAATACTTCAATAGAAACTGTTGCCCATAGCTCTAATAATGCTAGTGTAGAAGCAGTAAAAACAGTGGAAATTGCTGAAAAGGGTAAAAAAGCAGTAACTAATACCATTAATGAAATGGATAAAATAAATGAGGGAATGAAAAATTTAACTGAAGTAATTAAAGGCTTAGGGGGAGCAGCAGTACAGATTGGTGATATAGTAGAAGTTATTGATGATATAGCAGAGCAAACCAATCTTCTCTCACTTAATGCTTCAATTGAAGCTGCTAGGGCAGGAGAACACGGAAAGGGTTTCGCAGTTGTGGCAGGAGCCATAGGAGCCTTAGCTGAAAAATCTAGTGAAGCCACTAAGGACATAGCTTTTTTAATTAGAAAAATACAGCAGCAGGTGGATAATGCAGTAAACACTACCAATGAAGGGGCAAAACAAGTAGATAATGGTGTCAATTTAGTCAAGAATACTGGAAAGGCACTAGATGAAATATTCCAAGCCATAAATATAACAACAAACTTAATTCAAGAAATTGCTTCTTCTACAGAGGAGCAAACTACAGCCAGCAAGCTGATAATGGAAGCCATAGAGAAGATAAATGACTTATCTATACAGGTTTCGGCAGCAATACAGCAGCAAATAGCCTCAATTGGAACTGTGGCTCTCAATGTCGAAAGACTTAATGATCTATCTCAAGAGGTAGCTAGTGCGGCAGAACAACAGGCAGCAGCAAGTCAAGAATTATTGGCAACAACTGAAAGCATAAATGAGATGACTAAGGAAGTATCTGCAGGCAGTGAAGAAACAGCTGCTACAGCAGAAGATTTAGCTAGCCAATCCAATAATTTAATAGAAGTAGTAGGTAAATTTAAAATAGAATAATCGGGATTAATATACAATTTATGGTGGTTAAAAAAATTTGTGGAAGACACGAGAAAAGATAAAAGATTGCTCTAACCCTATTGATTTGGAGGGATGTTATGACTAAAAATCAGTATGTTGTTTTTTCATTAGGAGAAGAAGAATATGGGATAAATATACTTGCAGTAAGTGAGATAAATAGATTGAAAGAAATAGAAATTACAAAGGTTCCTAAAGCCCCTGAATATATTGAGGGAATAATCAATTTAAGAGGAGATGTAGTACCTGTTGTAAATCTTAGAAAAAAATTTAATATAGGAATGAAAGATTTAGATAAAGAAACAAGAATAATAGTTGTAAAAATTAATTTTCAAAATGTTGGAATATTAGTAGATAAAGTAGGACATGTTGCAGTTTTTGAAGAACATGAATTATCTGCGCCTCCAGAGGAGATTGTTATTGATTCCAATTATATAGCAGGGGTAGGGAAAAAGGACGAGGGAATGGTTTTTTTACTGGATATAGACAAGGTGCTTGGCGGAAAAATTTCTTAGGGATAATTATTATAAGCAAATTAGATATATTATTAATAACCTGAAAAGGGGTAAATAGTATGGATAAATTCAACATAGATGAGGTTTATTATTCAATGTTTCTAGAAGAGACACAGGAACAGATAGAAAAAATAGAACAGGATCTACTGCTTTTAGAAAATGGACAAGGGGATAAAGAGACCATCAATGACATATTTAGGATGGCACATTCAATAAAGGGAGCATCGGCAACCATGGGTTTTGAAGACATGGAAAGATTGTCCCATAGTCTTGAGAATCTTTTGTCTAAAATCAGGGATATGAAAATAAATATCAATGTAGATATTATAAATACTTTTTTTAAGGGTATTGATAAATTAAAGTATATCCATAGTTGTTTAAGTAAGGGAGAAGATTATGTATTAGATATAAATGAATTGATAGAAGAGATAAATAGTTTAACAGAAAATAGCACAAAAACAATTAAAAATGAAATAGAGCTTAATGGTAACGGTATGGAAGATGAAGAAAATAATTGTAAAGATATTGAAAATTTAGATATAGAACTAAGCGATTATGAAAATGAACTTTGCGAGGATATTGATTTAAGATTTAATATATATAAAATAGTTATAATTATGAATGAAGATACTGTAATGAAATCAGTTAAAGCATTTTTAATAGTCAATAATCTATTGGGTATAGGAGATGTTATATCAACTGATCCACTTAATTTTGAAAAAATATGTGATGAAGATTTTAAAAATCCCTTTAAAATTGTTATTGCCACTGAAAAAAGCTATGAAGAAATTTACAAAAACATAAATTCCATATCTGAAATAAAAAGGATATTTATTAAAAAGGTTAGAAAGTCAAAAAAGCAAGGAAGTACTCCTAAAAACGTTAAAATAATTAGTTCTAAAGACAATTTTAAAAGAAAAGATATATCTACAATACGAATTGATGTTAATAAAATAGATAAACTGCTGAATTTAGTGGGAGAATTTATCATACATAAAGAAAATTTAATTCAAATAGGAGATGAACTTAAAAGAAAATATAAGACAGATCCTTTAGTAAAAAAATTAGTAAGTATACTTCCTAATATAAATTATATCGGAACTGAACTCCAAGAAACGGTTATGTCGGCACGAATGCTTCCTTTAGATAGTGTATTTAATAGATTTCCTAGAATGGTTAGAAATCTAGCTCAGAAAAGTAATAAGGATATTGATTTTATTATTGAGGGGAAAGAAACAGAAATAGACAGAGGTATCATTGAAGAGTTAGTTGATCCCTTAACTCATATTATTAGAAATGCTGTAGATCACGGTATAGAAACTAAAGAGGAAAGAAGGAGAAAAAATAAAGAAGAAAGAGCTAGAATAATATTATCAGCAAGACATGAAGAAAATAATGTAGTAATTGAAATAGAAGATAATGGTAAAGGAATAAGTATCGAGGACATCAAGAAAAAAATTATAGAAAAGAATTTAGCAGAGGAAGAGGAATTACAAGCTTTATCTGAAAAAGAAATAATCCAATATATTTTTGAGCCAGGATTTTCTACGGCAAAGGAGATAACCGATATTTCGGGTAGAGGTGTAGGGCTTGATGTAGTTAAAGAAAACATAGGCAAATTAAGTGGAATAGTTGAGGTTAAAAGTCAAAAAGAGAAAGGTACTAAGTTTATAATAAAGTTACCTTTGACTTTAGCCATTATACAAGCCTTATTAATTAAAGAAGGAAATTATATTTTTGCCATTCCAATATCTTCTATAATTGAAACGATACGAGTAAAGGAAAATGAAATAAAGGAAAAAATCCACCGAATCGGGGACCTTGAGGTTTTTGATTGGAGAAACCAAGCAATAACAGTTATTAGCATAGCAAAATATTTTGAAATAGAGGAAGAAATGGAGAATAAAAAGCTATTTGTCATAGTCGTTGGCCATTCAGAAAAACGATTTGCATTTATAGTAAATAGACTATTAGGAGAACAAGAGATAGTTATAAAATCCATGGGCGCATTTATTGGAAAGGATAAGCTCCTTGGAAATATTAAAGGAATATCAGGAGTAAGTATACTAGGAGATGGAACATTTGCTCATATTGTTGATATAGCTTCAATAATCAGAGGCTAAAGGGGGATAGACGTAAAGGTGGTTTTTTTAGAAAAAGAAAGAATTCTTAAAAGGCTTGTATTAAAATCTGATTTGGATAGTCTGAAAAGGATAAAGAAAGAAAGTATAAGCATCAG
Organism: Paramaledivibacter caminithermalis DSM 15212; assembly: GCF_900142245.1. GTDB lineage: Bacteria > Bacillota > Clostridia > Peptostreptococcales > Caminicellaceae > Paramaledivibacter > Paramaledivibacter caminithermalis. Next base: position 29,675 of record NZ_FRAG01000022.1, read on the forward strand.
TAATAAAATATTTATCGATGAAGAGAAAAAAAAGGATTTTATATTGTGCATAGATGAGATTTTTTCTAATTGTATTTTACACGCATATAAGGAAGAAATAGGAAGGGTAGATGTGAAGTTTTCTATTGATAAAAAATATTTAAAGGTTAATATTAAAGATTATGGTATAGGTATACCGATAAGATATACAAGGGAAAGACCTAAATTATGCAATGATGTACTTTGTGAATCGGGAAAGGGACTTTTTATAGTAAATAATATATGTGATAAATTAGACATTAAGCATAATGAAGTTAGTGGTACGGAAGTAGTTATATATTTTAAAAAGGAGGATTAGTCGTGCTGGTTGAGACTTTAACCCAAGACAATATAAAATTTATAAACGTTTTTGGAGAAATTAGCTTTGAAAATCACTCAGAATTCAAAGAAAGTATATTAAGAAATATTTTAGGAGAAGAGTCCATCATTATTTTTAATATGGAAAAAGTTACGTACCTAAATAGCATGAGCCTTGGTATTATAGTAAAGGCTTATTCTGAATCAAAAAAACAAGGTAAAAAATTTGTACTTTGTTCACTACAGGATAACATTAAAAAGTTATTTTCCATAACTAAACTGGATAAAATCATAAGCATTTATGAAGATCGAGAAGAAGCTGTGAAATTATTCAAAGGGTAGGATGTGACTATAGGGTGAACAATAGGGAGAAAATATATTTACTTGAGGAAAACGAGAAGCTTCACCAGAAACTTAAAAAAATGAGCTTGCAAAATGATGCACTTTTGATGTTGACTGATTTTACTAGTACCTTACTTGTAACTACAGATTTAGAAAAAGTATCCTATATAATAATCGAACATGCTAAGAAGCTAATGAATGGAAAAAATATTAAATTTATAAGAAAAGAACCCGAGATAGATACATATGCTTATTATAAAATGGAAAACAATTACATAAAAAAGAAAATACTTAAAAGAAACCAATTGGGAAAAGAATGTTTTTTTATATATTGTAATAAATTTTACATAAGCAGTAAGGATAAAGCCTTTATTGCAGTTCCTATAAAATATGAAGGCGAAAATATTGGAGTAATAATAGTAGAGGGTTTTGATAGTGGAAAAATAGAAAATAAAAACATAAAGTTAATGGATATTTGTTCCAAAATTTGTGGGATTGTTATTAAAAATTGTTTATTAATGGCACAGTATGAAAATGAAAAAAAAATTATATCGGAGCAAAATAAAAAAATGAGCGAAGATCTAAAATATGCTCAAAAGATTCAAGAATATTTACTTCCTAGAGGGAAACAGCATTTTGGAAGATATTCATTATATTGTAATCATATTCAAGCTCAATATTTAGGAGGAGACTTCTATGATGTTTTCCAATACAGTTATAATAAGATCATCTTCTATATCGCTGATATATCAGGTCATGGAGTATCTTCAGCCCTACTGACATTATTTTTAAAACAGGCTGTTAGAGGCATAGCTAAGACTTTCAAAAACGATTATGTTTATCCTTCCAAAATATTAGAAAAGCTTCATCATAGATTTAATGATTTTATGGTTGAGGAAGAGTTATACATAGGAATTCTAATTGGTGTTTTAGATATTGAAAAAAACGAAGTAATAATATCTAATGGAGGACATAATGTGGAGCCTATTCATCTTAAGACTGAAAAAAAACAGGTAGTTTCCTATGATTTTGAAGGACTGCCCATTAGCAATTGGTTTAAGGATTTACAGTTTTCCTATGAAGACAATAAAATCTATTTAGATATTAATGATAAATTAATATTATTAACTGATGGAGCAACAGAAAGTAGATTAAATGAAAATGAACTATTAGGAATTAAAGGCATAAAAGAAATATTATTTAAAAACATTAACCTAGACTGTGACAAGAAATTTAATGAGCTATTAAAATATACTGCTGACTCTACTAAAATATATAATGTAAATGATGATATTGCTTTTTTGTGTTTAAAAAGAGAAGACTAACGATATGAGGTGAAAAAATGGGAGTTTTAATTGTTGATGATGCTGCTTTTATGCGTATGACTATTAGAAAAATGCTAGAAAAAAATAATATTAAAGTTGTAGGAGAAACTACAAATGGAAAAGATGCAATAGAAAAGTACAAAATTCTTAATCCAAAGGTAGTTACCATGGATATAACTATGCCAAAGCTAGACGGTGTAGATTCAATAAAAGAAATTATTAAAATAGATCCTAAAGCTAAAATTATTGTTTGTTCATCTAGGGGACAAGAATCCTTGGTAATGAAGGCTATTGCTTGTGGAGCAAAGAGCTTTATAGTAAAGCCAATTAACGAAAAAAGATTAATAGAAGAAGTTAATAAGCTCCTCTAATAAGTAAGAATTATAGTATAAAATGTTGATAAACCTATGAGAATTATAAGTTTGTCAACAGTTTGTTTTACTATATAAAAATCTAACTTGGGAACTGCCCAAGTTCTTTTACTTATCCACAAATTTTTTATGTTTTAAAAGGTTAAATAAAGGGATATATTGAATTATATACTACTTATAAGGTAAAATATTTAGTAAATAATAAATAAGAGGTGTCATATGTTTAGAACTATTATATGGGTTATTTATTTTATTTTCCGAGTATTGGTTATAACACCATATTTGATAATTCTTAAATATCTTGATAAGAAAAACAGAATAGAGGAGAGGAATAAACTTGCTTATAGGATAGCTCGAAATTGGGGAAGAGACTTGATGAAAGTAAGTGGCTCACAAATAAGGGTTATAGGAGAAGAAAACATACCCAAGGATAGGGCAGTACTCTTTGTAAGCAATCACCAAAGCTATTTGGATATCCCTATTTTACTTGGATTTATCGATAAGCCCAAGGCATTTATAGCTAAGGCAGAGCTTGAGAAATATCCTATATTCAGTACATGGATGAAGACTTTGAAATGTATTTTTATTAATAGAGATGATGTTAGACAATCTCTAAGAGCAATAAAAGAAGGTATTAAGCTTTTAAAGGCTGGATATTCCTTAGTTATTTTTCCCGAGGGAACTAGAAGCAAAGATGGTAAGCTGAGGGAATTTAAGCAAGGAAGTTTAAAATTGGCAACTAAATCTGGAGCTCCAATAGTGCCGGTTACCATTAAGGGAGCTAAAGATATAATGCCAAGGGGAACACTATTTATTAAGCCTGCTAATGTTGAAGTTATAATTTCTAAGCCAATATTTATGGAGGAAGATATAGCCAAGGATTCAAAGGCTTTAAATGAAAGAGTAAGAAATATTATAGGTGAAAAATTAAATAATGATTAGAAAAAATGCTATTCCTTTGGAGGATAGCATTTTTTTATGTATTTTCTATAATGTGGAAAAGGCATTTTTATCAAAATAAACTATCAAAAATATAAATAATTTACTAAATCAAGGTAAAAATAAACATATGATAGTCAGATTTATAATTTACGGACTTTTTGGATGGTGTATGGAAATATTTTGGACTGGATTTGGTTCTTTATTAAAGGGTGATATTAAGCTAACAGGACAAACATATATATGGATGTTTTTCATATATGGTTTAGCAGTTTTTTTAGAACCTATCCATGAAAGTATAGGACATTTAAATTTCATTGTAAGAGGAGGGTTATATACAGTATTAATATTTATAGTAGAGTATGCTACTGGGTGGATATTAAGAAAAGTTTTAGGAGTATGTCCTTGGAACTATGGTGGCAGCAAGTTTTCAGTTAATGGATTGATAAGATTAGATTACGCTCCAGCATGGTTTATAGCTGGGCTTTTATTTGAAAAAGTCCATTATGGTTTAGAAAGAATAAGCAGTGTTATTAATATATGATCAAATTTCTTTATCTATTTTATGAATTATATATGAAAAATGTAAAATACTAAAAATTGTATAAAAAATACCTATATTAATTTACTTAAATATCGGGTATCGATAATATTAATGGGAAAATGGAGGTAGTTTTATGACAAAAAAAATGAAGACTATGGATGGTAATGAAGCTGCTGCATATGTTTCATATGCTTTTACTGAAGTAGCAGCAATCTATCCAATTACACCTTCTTCTCCAATGGCTGAACTAGTAGATTTATGGTCAGCAAAGGGAAAGAAAAATCTTTTTGGACAAACAGTTAAAGTAGCAGAATTACAATCTGAAGCAGGTGCTTCAGGATCGGTTCATGGTTCTTTGCAGGGGGGAGCTTTAACCACAACATATACAGCTTCTCAGGGGTTATTATTAATGATACCTAATATGTATAAAATTGCTGGAGAACTTCTTCCAGGAGTTTTTCATGTAAGTGCCCGAGCAGTGGCAGCCCATGCATTATCAATATTTGGAGATCATCAGGACGTAATGGCCACTAGGCAAACTGGTTTTGCACTTCTTGCTTCTGGCAGTGTACAAGAGGTAATGGATCTGGGAGGTATAGCCCATCTATCAGCTATAAAATCAAGAATACCATTTCTTCATTTTTTTGACGGGTTTAGAAATTCCCATGAAGTTCAAAAGATTGAAGTCATTGATTATGAAGATTTTAGAAAACTATTAGATTATAAGGCAGTCCAGCAGTTTAGGGACAATTCCCTCAATCCCATGCGTCCAGTATTAAGGGGAACAGCACAAAATCCAGATATTTATTTCCAAGGAAGAGAATCAATAAATCCCTTCTATGAAAGGGTTCCAGACATTGTACAGGAGTATATGATGGAAATTAGTAAGATCACTGGTAGGGAATATCATCCATTTAATTATTACGGAGCTAAGGATGCAGATCGAGTAATCATAGCCATGGGTTCTGTGTGTGATACTATAGAAGAAACTGTTGACTACTTGATAAAAAAAGGAGAAAAGGTTGGAGTGATAAAGGTTCATCTATACAGACCTTTTTCAGCCAAATATTTCTTTAAGGCTTTGCCACATACAGTTAAAAAGATAGCTGTATTAGATAGAACAAAGGAACCAGGAGCCTTAGGAGAGCCACTTTATGAAGATGTAAGAAGCTTATTTTATGATAGAGATGAAAAGCCAATAATAGTAGGCGGTAGATATGGATTAGGTTCAAAGGATACCACACCATCTCAAATTATTTCCGTATTCAACAATCTTAAGGATGCCAATCCTAAAAACAACTTTACCATTGGCATAATAGATGATGTTACACATACTTCGCTAGTGGATGAAGAAATAGTAGAAACTACACCAGAAGATACAATAAGCTGTAAGCTATGGGGATTAGGCTCAGATGGAACGGTAGGGGCAAATAAGATTGCAATTAAGATTATTGGAGATAAAACCGATATGTATGCACAAGGTTATTTCTCCTATGATAGTAAAAAATCTGGTGGAACAACTGTTTCTCACTTAAGATTTGGTAAAAAGCCTATAAAATCATCATACTTAGTAAATAGGGCTGATTATGTAGCATGTCATAACAAGTCCTATGTATATCACTATGATTTACTTAAAGGATTAAAAAAGAATGGAACTTTCGTGCTCAATTGTCCTTGGAGTAAAGAAGAGTTAGAGGAAAAATTACCAGCTTCAATAAAAGGGTATATAGCTAGAAATAATATAAACTTCTATATTATAGATGCAGTAGGAATAGCTAGGGATATTGGACTTGGTGGTAGAATAAATATGGTTATGCAGTCTGCATTCTTTAAGCTTACTGGTGTGATTCCAGTAGAAGATGCAGTTAAATATCTTAAAGAATCTATTGAAGCTACATATGGCAAGAAGGGTCGAAAAATAGTTGAAATGAATTATGCAGCTGTAGATAGAGGTATAGATGGAATAGTCAAGGTAGACGTACCTACCCAATGGGCAAATGAAGATAAAGAGGAATTAACGATAAAACAAGAACCCAAATTTATTAAGGATATTTTAAGACCTATGGCAAGATTAGAGGGAGATGATCTTCCCGTTAGTGCATTTAAAGGAAGAGAAGACGGAACCTTTCCTCTTGGAACCACTGCATATGAAAAACGAGGCATAGCTGTAACGATACCACAGTGGCAAACCGATAAATGTATTCAATGTAATCAATGTGCATATGTTTGTCCTCACGCTGTATTAAGACCATTCCTACTTGATGAAGAAGAAAAGAAAAACGCACCTAAAACCTTTGAAACTAAGAAAGCTATTGGTAAGGGTCTTGAGAATCTAGAATATCGCATGCAGATAAGTCCCTTGGACTGTACAGGCTGCGGTAATTGTGCCGATATATGTCCAGCACCTAAGAAGGCATTGATAATGGTAAATGCCGAAGAAGAAATACCAAGACAAACCGAAAATTGGGAATACGCAGTAAATAATCTTCCATATAAAGACAATTTAATGAATAAACAGTCTGTAAAAGGAAGTCAGTTTGCTCAACCCCTTCTTGAATTCTCAGGGGCGTGTGCAGGATGTGGAGAGACTGCCTATGTAAAACTTGCAACACAGTTATTTGGTGATAGAATGATGATTGCCAATGCAACAGGATGTTCATCTATTTGGGGTGGAAGTGCACCATCAGTACCATTTACCACAAATTCATGTGGTCATGGGCCAGCATGGGCAAATTCCTTATTTGAGGATAATGCTGAATATGGATATGGAATGTATCTAGCAGCAAAGCAAATAAGAGAGAGGCTAAGGGATTTAATGGAAGAAGGGCTAGGAGCAGAACTTCCTAATGAATGTAAGGAAGCCTTTAGTGAATGGATAGAAGCAATGTATGACGGAGATGCTTCCAAGGCTGCTAGTAAAAAATTGTTATCTATAATAGATAACCCAAAATATAAGGATAATAAAATTGTTGAGGAGATTTTAAAGAAAAAAGATTACCTTGTTAAGCAATCACAATGGATAGTTGGTGGAGATGGCTGGGCATACGATATAGGTTATGGAGGTCTTGATCATGTATTGGCTTCTGGAGAAGATATAAATATTTTGGTAATGGATACAGAGGTTTATTCCAATACTGGAGGACAATCTTCAAAGGCAACTCCTACAGCAGCTGCAGCAAAGTTTGCAGCTTCAGGTAAAAAGATACGTAAAAAAGATCTTGGTATGATGGCAATGAGCTATGGATATGTATATGTGGCGCAAGTTGCAATGGGTGCAAATATGAATCATACATTAAAGGCATTTATTGAAGCTGAAAAGTATAAAGGACCGTCCTTAATCATCGCATATGCACCTTGTATAAATCATGGTATAAAAACTGGCATGGGAACGTCGGTGGAACAGGAGAAAAAGGCAGTGGAAGCAGGATATTGGCACCTTTATAGATATAATCCTCAATTAAAGCAGCAGGCTAAAAATCCATTTATACTAGACTCTAAGGAGCCTAAAGGATCATTTAGAGACTATATATTAGGAGAAGTTAGGTTTGCACAGATTCAAAACACTTTCCCAGACATAGCCGAGGAGCTATATATTAAGGCTGAAAAGGATGCTAAGGAAAGATATGAGACTTATAAGAGGCTTGCTGAAATGAAATACGACTAGTAATATCAAGCCCCCATGGGATAATAAATCATGGGGGTATAATCATTTTTCATTTTATATTTTGAAGAAAGGTACATAGGAGAAAGGAAATAAAACTATTTCCTTTCTTCTATATCTTAACTCTATTTCTGATTCTTATCCACCCATTCCTTGGCGTTTTCTACCTCAAAGGTACTAGGAAGAGGAACCCTGGAGTCTTTTTTTACACTCTCAATATTAGCCCATGCTGCAGTTTCATGTTTTTCGATTGGCGTTGCCATATTTTTTTCCTTATGTTTATTAGCTACCATATAAAACCTCCTCTTAGATTTTTTGTAGATTCATTTCTTTAATTATTATTTGCAAAATAACAAAATATATATATATTAAGAAATTCAAATTATATTATTTAAAGCTTAAAATGAAAGGCTGATCAAAATGAAAAGTGAAAAAAAAGATACAAAGGTTATAGTTGGAATGTCTGGAGGAGTAGATTCTTCGGTTGCGGCATTATTATTAAAGGATAAGGGTTATGATGTAACAGGTGTTTTCATGAAAAACTGGGATGATAAGGATGAATTTGGAGTTTGCTTAGCCGAAGAAGACTACGAAGATGTTAGAAAAGTATGCACTCAAATAGGCATACCCTATTATACTATCAATTTTGAAAAGGAATATTGGGATAGAGTCTTTACATATTTTTTAGATGAATATAAAAAAGGGCGTACACCCAATCCAGATATACTTTGTAATAAAGAAATAAAATTTAAAGCTTTTTTAGATTATGCAATGAAGCTTGGAGCAGATTATCTTGCAACTGGGCATTATGCTAGAGTAGATTTTTACAATGGAAGGTATAGGCTTCTAAGGGGAATAGATAATAGTAAGGATCAAAGTTATTTTCTTTGTGCATTAGGACAGTACCCTCTTTCAAAGGTAATGTTTCCCATTGGAAGTTTAACAAAAAAAGAGGTAAGAAAGATTGCTCTAGAAGCTGGATTGAAAACAGCTGATAAAAAGGATAGTACAGGGATATGTTTTATAGGAGAAAAAAATTTCAAAGAATTTCTAAGTAATTATTTGCCATCAAAGCCTGGAGAAATAAGGAGTCTTTCTGGACAAGTACTAGGAAGGCATGCTGGGCTTATGTATTATACAATAGGTCAGAGAAAGGGCCTTGGTATTGGTGGTAGAGGAACGGGAGAGCCTTGGTATGTTGTTAGTAAGGATATTAAAAACAATATACTTTATGTTGTTCAAGGAGATAACAATCCTGCGTTATATTCAAAGGGTTTAATAGCTACTGATTTACATTGGATAAGTGAAAGAAAACCCAAGAATCAGTTTAGATGTACTGCAAAATTTAGGTATAGACAGCATGATAAAGAAGTTATTGTTAATATGAGATCGGACGATAGCTGTCAGGTTGTTTTCAATAAACCCCAAAAATCCATTACTGAAGGGCAATTTGTTGTATTTTATGATGGTGAAGTATGTCTGGGTGGAGGCGTTATTGATAAAAGATTAAAATTCTCAAAATAGAAACTAGCTTGGTGGTTAATTAGTAAAGCCCTTGTTTGTTCAGAACAGGGGCTTTATTAATAATTATTTATAACCATATATTAACAAATAAATATATGATTATAAAAATATATGGAGGCTTTGCTTTATGTTATAATGTTAAAAAAATAGAACAAAAATAATTTCTTGAAAAGATAATAATATATATGTAAAATATTATAGATTAGGAAATTACATAATCCTGATTTCATAATAGCATGTTACAATATTTTAGAATAAAAATTAATATAAAGATGGAGTGAATAAAATTGAAAAGACTCCTAAAATTTTTTATTAAAGATAGAACTTTAGCCATTAGATATTTGTTTATTTTTCTAATATTAATCTATATTCCTATGGTCTTATATATGAAATTTGTTTATATTAGGACAATTGATGCTGTAGAAAAAGAAAAAATTGATGACGTTGAACAAATATTAAGACAGACTAGTCAATCAGTAAATTTTGCCTTATACAATATTGAAAAAGGTGTCTATGAAATCACTGAACATAATGGCATACAAGTAGGTGTAAAAAATTTTAATGATTTTGAACCTTTTTATAAAAATAGAATATCGGAATTTATTAGAGAGCAATTTAGGATTTTAAAAAATAATACTTCATATATTGAGGGATTTGCATGTATTAGTACACAGGGAGATATTATTGCCTCTGATAACGATATAGTAATAAATATTGATAAATTTTTCGAAAGTAATTCTTTTAAAAAATTGTCAATAGGCGAGGATGATTTTTTATGGCAATATGGCATTTACGAATATATCTATCTTAAATCTAGTGATGAAAAATTGTTATTCCTAATATATAGAATTGTAAATTTAGATGATTCAGAAGATGTAGGATACTGTTTTGTGACTATAAACCCCGATAGCTTTAAATCCTTATATAAAGATACATATATAGGAAATACTGGAGGGGTTGTTATTTGTGATGGAGATAATAACCCTGTTCTAAATACAAAAAATTATAATATACCCCAAACAGTATTAGATAATTTAGTTAAAGATAACAAATTCAATAAAATGAATAATGTAGACATTTCTGGACAACAGTATTTTTTAGGAATTTCTCGATTATATCCTATAGATTGGTATCTTGTAGCTACAGTTCCAAGGGATGAATTAACTAAAACGGTAAAAAAGAACCTTAGGAGAAACTTTATGCCAATAATCCTTATAAGTCTTGCAACTGCACTAGTAATAGTTGTGGAAACCTTTATACTTTCCAAGGTGGTTACTGAAAAAGAGATGGCAGGCTATCGATTAGTAGTAAGTGAGAAAATGAATGAAAAGCTTAGAATGTATAAGCATGATTTTACAAATCATTTACAGATTATTTGGGGACTTATGGAGCTTAAGCATTATGATAAAGCGTTGGAGTATTTAATAAAAGTCAGCAATGAAGGTATCACTATAAAAGAAAAGTATGAAATAGGTATTCCAGAGATAGAGTCTACAATCTTTCCTATTTTATCAAAGGCAAGGGAGAGAAATATAGAAGTAACATTAGACTGTATGACATTGCAATCAGAGATACCTGTTAAAATCTATGATTTAACTAAGATATTATCTAATCTACTAAAAAATGCTATATATGCTTTAGATAAATCAGAATCAGACGAGAAAAAGCTTATAATTAAAATATATGATGAACTAGGGGAATATGTATTTGAGATCATTAATAATGTTCCAATTATTTCTGAAAATATGAGGGGAAAAATATTTGAAAAGGGGTTTACTACAAAGGGGAGAGAAGGCAATGGATTGGGACTGTATATAGTTAAAAAGCTAGTAAAAAAAAATAAAGGAAGTATAGAGCTTCATGTAGATAAAGAAGGTAATCATTTTATAGTAAGATTTCCTCATTAATAAAAATAGAAAGAGAATTCATATTAATGGATTTTCTTTTTTTTATGGTTTATTTAGTATATTTTTGCAAAACCAAATACAAACTAATAATACCCATTATGGATTAAATGATTAATAATAGAAAAAATGAAAATAAAATTTAATTTTCTTATATAAAATAAGTGAAGGGTGAAAATATGTTTAGAATTATAAGGGATAAAATATTGGGAAAGCATAGAAAAAAAGCAGTAGTTACTGCTGAAGATTGGAAACTGGTTAAAAATCTAGACGAGAATATAAAATTATTTAGAGAGATATTTAATAATGATGACACCATTAGGTTTAGAGAGTTTGAAACTAAGGATTCATCACCTGTAAAATGCTGTCTAGTTTTTATAGATGGTATGGTAAATAAAGAAATCGTAAATGAAAACATAATCAAACCTATAGTTAATTTTTCATTAAAAGATTCAAATATAAATAGAAAGGCAATAGATATTTTTAAGGATAAGATAATAATTTCAAGTGCAGTTAAAGAAAAAAAAGATGTCTATGAATTATTAAGTTCGTGCCTATATGGAGATGCTATTCTACTGCTTGATGGCTTCGATAGTGCTTTGCTGTTAGATTGTAAGGGTTGGAATACAAGGGCTATAGAGGAACCAAGTTCTGAGACAATAGTCAGGGGTCCAAAGGAAGGCTTTAATGAAGCTATTATGACAAATTTGACATTAATTAGGAGAAAAATAAGGAATACAGATTTGAAATTCAGATTTAGACAGTTAGGAACCTGTACAAAAACAAAGATATGTATTTGTTATATTGAAGGTTTAGCCAGTCAAGAAATTATAACGGAAGTAAATAGGAGATTGGACGATATAGAAATAGATGCCGTACTAGAATCTGGATATATAGAGGAGCTTATTAAGGATTCTCCATTATCTCCCTTTACAACCATAGGTAATACTGAAAGACCTGATATTGTAGCAGCAAATTTATTAGAAGGAAGAGTGGCTTTAATAATAGATGGAACACCCCATGTATTAACCCTGCCCCATCTTTTTATAGAATATTTTCAAGCAAATGAAGATTATTATCATGGTTTTATATATGCATCTATAAATAGAATTATTAGGATATTTGCCTTTTTCCTTTCAACAAGTGTACCTGCAATATATGTAGCTTTAACCACGTTTCACCAGGAAATGATACCTACTCCTTTGCTTTTAAGTATTTCGGCTGCAAGGGAAGGAGTACCCTTTCCTACTATAGTTGAAGCACTATTTATGCTCCTTGCCTTTGAGATATTAAGGGAAACTGGGATTAGGCTTCCTAAGCCTGCTGGTTCTACAATAAGCTTTGTTGGTGCATTGATTTTAGGACAATCTGCCGTAGAAGCAAGGTTTGTTAGTGCACCAATTGTAATAGTAACAGCTTTAACAGGTATATCAAATTTTTTAGTACCTCAAATGATTGGAGCATTAATAGTTGTTAGACTAATATTTCTACTATTGTCAGCTTTTTTAGGGCTCTATGGCTACATATTTGGGGTTATAGGTTTATTTATTCACTTGATGTCTATGAGATCCTTTGGCATACCATATATGCTAAATATTGGTTCATTAGATATGCAGGATATAAAGGATACTGCCATAAGGGTTCCGTGGTGGATTATGTACTTAAGACCTAAGCTTATTGGAGATAATAATAAAGTTAGACAAACCAATGATGGGCTTTATGAAAAGAGGTAGAAGGGTGAAAAAGAAAAGACTTTTATTATCCTTATGTATAATAATTGCCTTATGTATTTCAGGATGCTGGAACTACAGTGAAATCAATGATAGAAGAATAATCTCTGGAGCTGCAGTAGATTATAACAAGGAAAAAGATATGATTGAATTAACCGTGGAACTAGTGATGCCTATAAGTGTTGGTGGGAAAATGCAGATGAAATCCGAAAGTTTTTCAGGTCTTGGAGATAATCTGTTCAATGCTGTAAGGAATTTAATATCTAAGACTGGCAAAAAGATTTTTTGGAGTCATGCTAAGGTTCTTATTTTAAGTGAAGATATAATTAAGGAAAAAGAGAAATTTTTAAGCGTCATTGATTTTATAAAGAGAGATGCTGAGACTAGAGATGATATGATGCTCTTGGTTTCAAGGGAAAAGACTGCAAAGGATATTTTAAAAACAGACGTTAAAGTACAAGAAATAATATCCTTTCATCTTGAGGATATGCTTAAAAATCAAAAGAGTATTTCCAAGTATCGAGCAGTACCTCTTTGGAAATTTGTTGATGAATTATCGTCAGAGGGAATATCTGCCACACTGCCCACCATAAATATAGCTGAATATAATAAAAAGAAGATTAGTCAAATTTACGGAACAGCTATTTTCAAAGGAGCCGAAAAAGTAGGATGGTTAAATGGAATTGAAACAAAAAGCTTTCTATTTGTAATTGATGAATTAAAGGGAGGAACATTAGTAACTGTGGCAACTAATCTGGCAAAGGAACCAGTAAAGATAACCTTTGAGATATTTAAGAATAAAACTAAGGTAAAACCAATATATAAGGACGGAAAGATTGCCATGAAAATAGATATAAAAACCATGGTCAATATTAATGAAATAGATTCAAGCTTAGATTTTATGAATGAAGAAAATCTTAAGAGGATTCAAAGGAGCGGAGAAGATACGATAAAAAAAATGGTGGGAAACGTAATAAAAAAAGTACAAGAAGAATATAAAAGCGATATTTTTGGATTCGGAGCTATTATAAGTAGAGAAAATCCAAAACTTTGGGAGGGTATAAAATCAAATTGGGAAGATATCTTTACCAAGCTTGATGTAGATGTAAATGTGAACTTAAATATAAGAGGTAGCGCACTAAGATCAAAAACCATTAAGATAGGAGATTGAAATGTTTATTTTAGTGATACTAGGATATCTCATAGTAGGGACTATAGAGATGATTCCTTTATATAAAGAAAATAGGAAAAAAGAACTTATTATATACAGCATATTTTTCACTGCAGCATTTATTATAAGTTTACTTTTAAGTCTAGATGTAAAAATACCAAGCCCTACAAAGCCTATTGAAAATATTGTAAATAAAGTATTGGGAAAATAATCATGTACTAATAAAGAAGGTAGTATAATGAAGAAATTGTATTTCATAATAATAGTGATTACTTTATTTATTCTTTCAGGTTGTTGGAATTATAGTGATGTAAACAAGATGAGATTTGTTGCTGGTGTTGCCATTGACTATGATGAATCGAAGGATAAATATATTGTTACTAGCGAAGTAGTTAAATTATTGGAGGGTGGTCAAAGGTTTGGAAGTGCATTGTTTCAAAGTAGAGGAGAAACAGTGTTTGATGCAGTGAGAGATACAATAATGAAAAATGCTAGAAAACTGTATTGGGGACACACAAAGGTAATTATACTGAGTAAAGATGTAACTGGTAAAAGATTAGTTCCTATACTTGATTATATAAGTAGAGATGGAGAGTTTAGAGACAATGTTTGGATTTTAATATCCGATGAAGATACTGCAAATGAAATATTTGAAAATACCTTTGAAAATCGTGATGAAATAACTTCCTTTCATATTGATGATACATTGAAAAATGAGAAGAATATATCTACATATCATGCAATTCCTGCATGGAGGTTTATTGGAACTACTTATGATAAGGGGGCTTCACCAACATTACCAATGGTTATAGTGGCAGAAAAGGATGGTATAAAGGTTCCAAAAGTAAGGGGGCAGGCTATAATTAAAGGGAGTAATCTAGTAGGGACCTTAGATGAAACAGAGACTAAGATTTATTTATGGATCATAAATGAATTAGAGGGAGGAGTGTTAACTGTAAAAACTGAGGTATCTGATAGACCTATAGAAGTTACCTTAGAATTATTTGCTAATAAGACAAGGATAAAACCTATAAAATCAGGAGATGAAATTGTTATAAAGATTAATATAGAAAGCGACTTTGGCATAGGGGAAATAAGTGGTGAAGTTAATGTTATAGAAAAAAAAGCTAGGGAAGTACTTAAGAGAGATACAGAAGCTGAAATAAAAAAACAGATGGAAAATGTAATAAAAAAGGTACAGAAGGAATATAAAAGTGATATCTTTGGGTTTGGTATAAAAATAAAGGATAAGATGCCAGAAAAATGGAGGCAAATTGAGCCTTATTGGGATGAAGTTTTTAAGGATTTGGAAACAGAAATTAACGTAAATGTAAATATACGTGGCAGTGCATTAACATTAGAGCCTATTAAAATAGAGGATTAATAAGCCTTAGGAGGTAGCGACATTGAGTAAAGAAGTTATTTCAGATATACAAGCAATATGCTTAATTATACTATTTATTTCTGGAGGGGCCTTGGCACTACCCACTGGAGCTGCTGCAGGAAGTGATCTTTGGCTAGCCATATTGATGGCATTAATTTTAGCAATTCCTCTATACATGGTATATGCTAGATTACTTTCACTTTATCCAGGGAAGGATTTATTTGATATACTTGAGGATATCTTTGGAAGATTTTTTGGAAAAGCTTTAGGTTTAATATTTATCTGGTTTACCTTTCATTTAGGAGTGTTGGTTTTAAGAGATCAAGGAGAATTCCTAATTACCCTTTCTCTACCTGAAACTCCCATGATAGTACCAATAATTTTAGTAACATTATTATGTATTTGGATAGTAAAAGCGGGAATGGAAACTATGGGGAGGTGGGCAAATCTTTTTGTTATTCTAGATGCTCCAATACCAACAATAGTGATTTTAATGTTAATTCCTCAAATGGATTTAAGCAATATTCAGCCAGTACTATATGATGGTATAAGGTCATTTTTAAAGGGGACCCTAGAAGCCTTAGTATTCCCCTTTGGAGATGTAGTAGTTTTTCTAATGATTTTTTTTGCATTAAAGCCTAGGGACTCTAAAAAAAGCATATTTATTAAAGGTTTATTATGGGGAGGACTCCTAATAGCTGGGGTTTCCCTTGCTGAAATATTAGTTTTAGGTGAAGATTTATATTTATCCACCTATTATCCTAACCACAATGTGGCTGGTAAGGTTAGTATCGGGGAGCTTCTTCAGAGATTGGAGGTTATTGCGGTAGTTGCAACCCTGACCTCCTTTTTTTTGAAGGTAAGCGTATGCCTATTGGCCGTCAGCAATGGTATGTCAAAGATATTTGGATTTAAGGACTATAAAATCTTAGCAACGCCCATAGCCTTACTAATGTGTAATTTTTCATGCTTTATTTTTGATAGTACAATTTATAAATTTAGATGGCTTATGGAAACTACTACGTATTACTTCCTTCCCTATCAAATTATTCTTCCTATTATAATTCTAATATTTGCACAAATAAAGAAAAGGAATAATGGTAGAAGTGTGAAAAAAGAGAATAAAAGCGTCTAGAGGGACATTTTTATCTGAAAATTCTCAAAGACCTTTATTCCTTATATGTTGAAAAATCTATTATATAATTTTATGATTTGAGCAGCATGCTTAGATTTATAAAAGGGATTTCTATATATCATTTGTTTAATAACAGGCAGCCCCAAAAAAGACACTAATTTATCAAAATCCTTATTTTCAAAGGAATTTATAAATTTTCTAAGTTCATGATTGAGCTTTACTGATTCTAGGATTTCCTTCATAAGCTTATTGTAATCAAGTTTTTTTGCAATAGACCTAGCTGCCATTATACCACTCTCAATGGCATTTGTTGACCCGAAGCCTAATATATTTTCTGTAAGTCCAGCGGCATTGCCGACAAGATAAATATTATGGATTCGAAGTGGATAAACAAACCCTGTGGTATATTTTATATCCCTAGTTTCAAATATTCTATATCGAATATTTTCTTTAGTTAAAAACTTTTTCCAATAATAGTGAAGATTATAAGGAGTGATATTGTTAACTACCAAGGTTAAATTAGCCTTGGATTTACTATAAGGTAAAAGATATGCGTATGTGTTTTTGGCATAGTCATTATCAAACCATATAAAGCCACAATCAGTTTTAAAATTTCCTTCTATTGTTGATATTCTGATACAGGTATTTAGATTAGAGTTCCATACACCTAATTTTTTTGAAAGTGTATTATCCCCAGCAGCCCAAACTATATAATCAAAATCTTTTTTTATATCATCCATATCGATATATGTATCAAAAAATATGGGGAGATTAACTTGCTTTGCAAGTTGATTCTCCATGGAATAAGCTTCTATCCCCCTTTTAAAAGTATATCCTAGCTTACCCTTAACAATAGTTTTATTACTTGGACCCTTGATTATAATTTTTCTTAATGGACTTAAAGGAGTTAACTGGAGATTATATTTTCTTTTATAGTATTTTTGTGGATTACAATTAAACTTTGAAAATATTCTTAGGTTAGAAATAGTATAATCTAATCCATCACCTATGGAGCTTCTCTTTTCAAAAACCGTAGGTGTTATTCCATATTTTTTTAATTCAAAGGCACAGGATAATCCAGATAAACCAGCACCTACTATTGCTATTTTCATAGACTTCAACATCCCTTCTCTGAATTTAAATTATTATAATATTTTCCAAAGATAATTATTAGGATATAAGCACTGATATACATTAAAAAAGCAATAAATAAGTTCATACCTTTACCGTATACAAATAATTTTGTTGTTTTTAAGGTTATAACTTCAATTATCATATTTAAGGATACAAATAATATTGTCAAAATAATATTTTTCACTTTATTTTTTGAAAGAAATTGATAAAAGAGCATTGTTATAATAGGAAAATATATGAGACTTGATATGATAATTACCTCTGGATAACCAGGGTTTTCTAAGGGATATTCCCAATATCCATGGGATAGTCCGATTATTTCAACGGTATAATTCTCTACAGCAATAAATAACCCAATTGGAATGAGTTCCTTCAATCTTTTTTTATTTATTAAAGCTATGAAAATAACGATTAAGATTAGAACATTACCATAATAAAAAATAAAAGACCATATATCCTTATCCATTATTTCACCTTCAATTAACAGAATATAATATCCTTTAATATAAATCTACAAGAATAATATTTACCTCAAAGGCAAAAAATATTAAAGCAAAATAATAATTTTTTATTTTATAAGGGGTGAATTGATGAAGAAACCATCTCAAGAACAGCTTATGGATATAGCCTTTATATTATCCGTAGATCGAGAAGAACTTCTATTAAAGAAGTATTCGGATTATATAAAATATATTAGTAATAAAGAAATTAAAAATATGATAAAAGAATTTAAAAAGACTTCAAAGGAACATATTAAGTTAATTAAGGATCTAACGATAAAATTAAATCTTCAAGGTTAGGGGATAGATATGAAGGAAGTAGATATATTAAAGGACATACTGCAACATAGAATTTCAAACCAACTTTTTTATAATAAAAATTTGATATATATAGTTAATCCAGAGGCAAGACAGCTATTTAGTCAAATGAGAGACGATGAAATGAGAGAGATTGAAAAGCTTCAGCAAAAAATTAAAAGACTTCAAGCTAAGCCCTATGTGATATCCAAAGTATTTCCAACTAAAAGCAGGTACTAGAGCATGATGATTTCTTATGGGGGATTTAACATGGAATGGATAATATTATTTTTAGCAAATTGGAGTATATTTTTATTGTTAGTAGATTGGAAAAAACTAAGGATAAATATATGGTCAGGATTGTTTGCTATATTAATGGTAATGACTGTGGATTACTGCAATACTCTCAACAAAAGATATATAATAAATAATGGTATTATAAATATTTTAGGAAGCTCATTATTTTTCTTAGTAGGACCTGTATTTGTAATAGGGACATTACTAGCACAGTATCATCCACAAAAAAAAACTATAACTATATTGAATGTAATAGTTCTATTTATACTATATTCTTCTGTAGAGCTTGTTCTTGTTTTAAGAGGAGCTGTAGAATATTTAAATTGGCATTTTTACGACAGCCTTATAATTAATATAGGTGCTATATCTCTTTTAAGTTGGTTTTCTATGGTGATATTAAACAAATGGAGAGTTGAAAAATGAGTTTAGCAATATATACTTTTAGTATTATTATCATAGCCTTAGCTATTTATTTTTGGTTTGAAATACTATATAAATATGGAGGGTAAAGAAATTGAAGGTAGCAATTATTGGAGCAGGCTTAGGTGGGCTTTCATGTGCTTTAGAATTTCAAAAACATGGTATAAACCCAGATGTATATGAGAAGAATGACTTTATTGGAGAAAGACATTCCCATGTCACAGCTTTACTAAATTTAATGTCAAGACCTGCAAAGGACCCCTTAGTTTGCTTTAAAAATAATTTTGATATAGAGCTAACTCCCCTGACAAAGCTAAAAAGGATTACCCATATTTCACCAAACAAAAAGACAACGATTGAAGGAGAACTGGGATATCTTTTTGTAAGGGGTAAAGAACAGTATTCAATCAAGAATCAATTATACTCAAAACTTAAGAAGCCTAAAATACAATTCAATAAATTTGCAGATTACGAGGAATTATCTAAAAAATATGATTATGTTATAATTGCAACTGGCAATACTAATTTTACTGAGGAGCTTGGATGCTCATATAGATTAGTGACAACTTACCTAAGAGGAGCAATTATCCTAGGAAACTTTGACCCTAACGAGCTAATAGTATGGATAAACAAGGATTATAGTAAGGATGGTTATGCTTATCTAACCCCCTTTAGTAATAAAAAAGCATCATTAGTTCTTATTGTAACCGATGTAAATGATAAACAGGTGGATAATTATTGGGAAAGATTTTTACTTACTGAAAACATAGAATCTACCATTATAGAAGAATTTAAGCTGAAACATTCTACTGGATATACTTATCCTAATTATATAGATAATATATATTTTGTGGGCAATTCTAGGGGTGGAATTGAACCTTTTCTGGGGTTTGGACAAATTAATTCTATAACAGATGGCGTTTTATTGGCTAGAGCTATTACAGAGGGCAAAAGCTATGATAAACTACTTAAAAAAACAGATAAAAACATTAGATATTTATATGAGTTTAGGAAGGCTTTTAATAGGGCAGCTAATGGTGACTATGATAAAATATTATCTGTGATTGGAGCACCTGTAGTAAAACAGCTAATGTATGATTCCCAGCTAAATGTAATAAAGGTTTATGGTACTATCTTTAAGTATATGAATAGAAGAACTAAAAAAAGGGATAGGATGAAATAAAGGTACATATATTAATGTACCTTTTAAAGAGTATTATTTTGCTAATTCATACAAGGCTTTAGCATATATCTTAGTAATTTTAATTAAATCTTCAACAGCTATGAATTCATCCTTTTGGTGTGCAAGCTCAGGCTGACCTGGGAACAATGGACCAAAGGCAACTGCATTTTCCATGGATCTAGCGTATGTACCGCCTCCTATAGTTATTGGTTCGCTATCATCACCAGTAAATTCTCTATACACCTCCATAAGCTTTTGGATTACTTCATGATCCTTTGGAAGATATATAGGGTCCATATTTTCAGTTACAACTATCCTAACGCTGGTATTTTCAAGGGCTTTTTTCATTCCTTCACAGACTTGTCTATGGGTATATGTTACAGGGTACCGAATATTAATTGTAGTTTTCACACTGTTTTCATTTAAATCTATTATTCCAACGTTAAAAATAAGGTTTCCTGAAGGTTCGTCGGTAAAACCACAGCCTATTGATTTACCATAAAAATCCATGCCTATTTTTTCACAATATACCTTAATAAAGTCAGAAATATCACCTTCAGCTAAATCCAAGGAATTTAAGAACAATATAAGCTGAGATATTGCATTTTGTCCTTTTTCTGGAAGACTACCATGGGCAGAAACTCCATAGGATTTTATGATAGTTTTATCTCCATTTTCTTCTATTTCTAACTTAACCTTATTTTCTTTTACATAAGCCTCTAAATTTCTCTTTAATGAATTTTTAGAAACAACATAGGCTTCACAATAATCTGGAACCATATTAGGTCTATTACCACCTTTGATTTTCAATACCTTAATACCATTGTCAGTATATTTACTGTTAAACTCCTTAACCAAATCAAATACTAAGATACCCTTTTCCCCATGAATGGCAGGAAATTCAGCATCTGGAGTAAATGCAATATTTGGAGCCTTTTCTTTACTTAAATAGTATTTTAAGCTTTCCCATCCACTTTCCTCATCAAGACCAAAAATTATTCGTATTTTTTTACTCAATTTTGCTCCTGATTCTTTAATCGCCTTCATAGCATATAAACCAGCAATAGCAGGGCCTTTATCATCTATAGTTCCCCTGCCAAAGATTTTTCCATCATGGATTTCACCAGCGTAAGGAGGGTATGTCCAATTATCACCTTCAGGAACAACATCAAGATGAACTAATATGCCTACAACCTCTTCACCATCACCAAATTCAGCATGACCACCATAATTGTCAATATTTTTTGTTTTAAATCCTAATTTTTGCGATAAATCTAAAGCGTGCATGAAGCACTGATGAATATCCTTCCCAAAGGGCATTCCCTCCTTTGGTGCATCCTTTACACTCTTTAGTTTAATTATTTCTTGAGTAGATTTGATAATTTCATCACGCATTTCTTCAATTTTTTGTTCTAGGTTCACATTCATTCCCCCAATATACAGTTTTCTTCATGGTACCTTATTTTGGAATATTTTTCAATACATAAAGCTATATAATATATAAATAGGTAATATTAAAATTCAAGTTAAATTTTGATTTTAAATAGTATTATTAGTATAATTACCATAAATGAAGGTTTTTAACAAAAAATAAAGGTGATGAAATTATGTATACTTTAGATGAATTAAAAAAAATTACTAATCAGTGTAGAAGATGTAGATTATGTATGGGGCGGACAAATGTAGTTTTTGGACAAGGTAACCCTAAGGCTGATATAATGTTTATAGGAGAAGGACCAGGGCAGCAAGAGGACTTGCAGGGGCAAGCCTTTGTAGGAGCAGCTGGACAACTGCTTACAAAGGCCATAGAAGCCATTGATTTTAAGAGAGAAGAAGTTTTTATAGCAAATATAGTAAAATGCCGACCTCCAAATAATAGAAATCCTAAAGAGGATGAAATAAAGGCTTGTATTTCCTATTTAAGATGGCAAGTAAAGCTTATAAAGCCTAAGATGATTATATGCTTAGGTTCTGTAGCTGCAAAAAATATAATAGATAAGAACTTAAAGATTACAAGGCAAAGGGGGCAATGGATAGAGAAAAAGGGGTTCATGATACTTCCAACCTTTCATCCAGCAGCACTTCTTAGGGATGAAAGTAAGAAAAGACCATTTTGGGAGGACTTTAAAAAGGTGAAAAGAATGTATGACGAATTAAATAAAAAATAAATAGAAGAAGCATGACCTCAGAATCTAAAGATTATGCTTCTTTTCTAAGTCAAGTAATCTCTTTTTAAGGAGTATTCCGTCTGGAGCAGAAAATCCTGTAAGCTTACCGTTGCTTCCGATAACCCTGTGACAAGGAATTATCACACTAATAGGATTTTTCCCTATAGCACCACCAACTGCTCTACACTTGTTAGTATCTCCTAACTCTTCAGCCACAGCCTTATAGGTCCAAACTTTACCGAATTTTATATTTCCTAGTATATTCCAAACCTGCTTTTGGAAGGTTGTACCCAATAGATGGATATTTAAATCAAAATCCTTTCTTTTTCCACTAAAATATTCTTCCAATTGTCTATAGGCTTTAATATTTTTTTCTGTATTTTTTTTAATAATATTATCTTCACGAAAATATTTTTTTAGCCATCTAAATTGTTTTTCTATATTTCCATCCATAAAGCTCACCATACATAAACCTTCATCTATAGAAGCAAAAAACATTTCTCCAAAGAGTGTATTATAAGTATGATAATATACTTTTTTATCTTCGTATTTTTTCATTTAAGTTCTCTCCTATATAGATTTCCCATAGTAAAACTTAATTTATACATATCAAAATATCCAGAGTTTTTAAGGATTTTTGATGTGTATAAATTAACTGTTTTACTGGAATATCTATAGATTTCCCATAGTAAAACTTAATTTATACATATCAAAATATCCAGAGTTTTTAAGGATTTTTGATGTGTATAAATTAACTGTTTTACTGGAATATCTATATTATCTCTTTTTGTGAAGCAGAAATCAAATGTAAATTAATTTGCTAAGCAGATATATAAAATTCTTTATTTCATGAGAAATATTAAGGGTTTTAATATTTTATTTGAGTGATTTTTTACAACATAATGCTAATTGATTTGCTGCCCTCATACCACTATGTAGGGCTCCCTGCATCCAGGCATGGGTAGCCGAGGTATGTTCACCTGCAAAGAATATTTTTCCATTATATTCAGGCTGTATCATAGTATATGAAAAAAGTTTTTTTTGCTCAGGCATAAAATAACAAAAAGCTCCATAAAAATATTTCTCTTTATCCCATTGAACTGTCTTGTAATCCTTTACTATAGAATTAAGATAACCTTCAGGAAGACCATGAACTTTTTCAACCTGACGCTTTATTTCTTTAAAGCGTCTTTTATCCCTTAGATTGCCTAAACGAATTGCGTCCAAGGTAAAATTGTATGATGCCAATAGAACACCAGGTTTGCTACTTTTATCTATTGCATCAGAATTTGCATGATCCGAAGGATACCATATACTTATAATCGGTAGGTCAGTATAAGAGCCTCCTCCAATAATTCTCTCAGAAGGACTGCCTTCTTCCCAAAATCTTTTATTGCAAAGGAAAATTGTTTTTTGGGAAGCTGAATAATTTACTTCTTTTATGGCTTGCATTTTATTTGTACTAAATAAAGGGTCTATTGTTACAGTTCGAAGTGATGAAAAAGGAATAGCACAAATAACATAATCAAAAGATTCTTGTAGAAATTCATTTATATGCTTATCCTTGTATTTTAATATAATTCTATTATCCCTTTGTATTTTATGGATTTCGGTAACCAAGGTACCTCCTTTCCATGTAACTTTCCCTAAATCTTCATGTGAAATATTTTTATATTCCTTGGGTTTTTCAGATATTAAGGATTTATAAATCGAAAGAGGGAGATTAACAAGCCCATTTTTTATCTCATAGAGAAAAGTAAAGTCTAATGGATAATCTTCTTGTAATAATTCATAATAGCTGTTATAAAAAAATTCGCCGGCAAATGGAGAAAGAGAACCAATAAGATTTATAGCCCCTTGACTTAAGCCCATTGTTTGAATCACCTGACGAATACCTTTACCAGTCCAATATAGAAGAAGAGGATTGTATACAGGCTTTATTTGAAGTATTTCCTTTCTTATCCAAGGTGGCATGGAGGATAAAGGGGTTCCCAGTCCATAATTTATAAGCTCTGTCCAAGGAGTATTTTTTTCCCAGTAATTTAAATTGAACTGAGGGTAAATGTATTTCATTACATTTTTACCCATGGGATCATTTCTTACGCGTACACCCTGAACATATATAAATGCGTTTTCATTATATTGTATAAAGGGTCTAGTATCGAGATTAAAAAGATCAATATAGTGCCAAGTAGTTTCATGACTTACAGGAATTCTCATTGCACCTAGCTCACCATAGAGCTTTTTTTCATCGTCAAAATAATAGGTATAAACCCTGCCTCCTATTCTATCCTCCAAAGCATCAAATATTGTTATATCAAATCCTAGCTTTCTAAGCTCAAAGGCTGATGATAGACCAGCAAGACCACCTCCAATTATTCCAACCTTTACTCCTTTAAAGCTTCCAGGTTTATCAATAGTAGTAATATCAGGAGGCGGGCTTAATAGATTTATTATATTCTGAAAATCTTCAGGACGTCCGGCTTTCCTTAAGGAAAATAGCAGCAGCTCATGTCTTTGAGACCTAGTAGGATTATTTTCTTGAGGAGGTGAAAAATCTGGTTCAGAAGAGACCAAAGGAGGCATAATGTCATCAATCATAAATATTCAACTCCTTAAAATATACTTTTTAAAAATATATTAAGAGTTTTAATATTTATTCTATATTAATCTGCTAAGTTAGGACCAAGAGGGTCAGGGTTGAAAAGTTGAATTAGCATAGTATAATTCAACTTTTCAACCCTGACCCGCTCCCCTTTCCATTACTGCTCTCTTAGACTCATTTTAGCTCTCTTAAAAAATGAAAGTTTAGTTTCAGATATTAAAATTGACAGCAAGATTAACAAGCATCCCAGAACCATAAAAACAGTCATTTTTTCCTTTAATATCAATGCTGCAAGCAAAGTAGCAAAAACTGATTCCATACACAGTATGATTGCCGTATGAGTAGGTGGTATATATTTCTGGGCAACATTCTGGATTAAAAAGGCTCCAATTGTTGCCAAAAGCACAATATACGACAAAGAAAAAATCACATCAGTTGTTATATTTTTAGGTATTGGCTCACAGACAAATGCAATTATGATAAAAAACAGTGCAGCTGCTCCCATTTGAGTTATTACTAAAGTAATCGGGTCAGAATCCGATGAAAAATAGTCAATGGCAACTATTGATGCAGCAATGAAAAAAGCGCAACCCAATGATAGCACATCTCCTATATTGATTGAAATATTATATCCTTGTAAGGTCAACAGTCCAATACCAATACAACTTAGAACAGCTCCTGTCAGCGCCTCCCAACCAGGACTTTTCTTATGTATTATCCATGTTAAAAAAGGGACTATAACAACATTTGTACCTACTAAAAATGCTTGTTTGCTTACTGTTGTATACTTTAGACCATATGCTTGTGCTGTAAATGCTAAAAATACAAATAGTCCGATAATAGTACCTGCCCTTATATCCTTTTTACCAATAATTTTCAATTTCTTATTAAAGATAATAGACATTATTATAAATGTAGCTGTGAATCTAATAGCCATTAAGAATAATGGGCTTATGACATCAAGTGCATTTTTAAGAGCAACAAAACTTCCACCCCAGACTAGGGCAACCAGTAATAGTGATAAATCAAGCATAAGATTTTTCTTTTTATCATAAATTTTAATCTGCTCACTCATTCTCTAGCCTCTCTTTGACTTTGTTAAATGAATTTCAATATTGTTTTAAAAACTTAAAGGATTTGGATTCTCTCTTCTCCTTGCTCTTGGCAGTTCACATGGTTCCGTAATTATCCTTCTATCTGTAAAAAAGTTTCTGAGACCATTTAGCTCTGCTTTTTCATTTTCTGCTTTACAGTCTTCGCAACTACAGATACTCCGATTATCATCAGGCTCTGTATAAGTAGAAATAACACCTTCGAAATTTCTTAAAATAACTTTCCTATCATTTCTAGATATTAAGTACTGAGGTAATACTGGACATTTACCACCACCACCAACTGCCTCAATAACATATGTTGGTATGCACAGACCAGATGTATGTCCTCTCAGACTTTCCATTATCTCAATACCTTTACTGACTGATGTGCAAAAGTGTTGGATACCAACAGATCTATCACACTAATATAAATAATAAGGGCGAACACGGTTTTTGACCAATGCTTGCACCAACCTTTTCATAATATTGGGACAATCATTTATACCTTTAAGCAGTACTGATTGATTTCCTAATGGAATTCCAGCATTTGCAAGTTTTGCTAATGCTCCAGCAGATTCTTTTGTCATTTCTTTTGGACTGTTAAAATGAGTATTAATAAATATTGGATGATATTTTTTAATCATTCTGCATAATTCATCTGTAATTCTTTGAGGCATTACTACAGGAACACGACTTCCAATACGCATAATATCTATATGAGGAATAGATCTTAAACGTTTAAGGATTTGTTCAAGTCTTTCTGTGCTAAGTGTTAAAGGATCTCCACCAGATATAACAACATCTCTTATTTCAGTTGTCTTTTCGATGTACTGAAATGCTGGTTCAAGTTCTTCCGGTCCGTATGCTGCATCATTTGTTCCAACAAGGCGTCTGCGTGTACAATGTCTGCAATACATCGCACATTGATCTGTTGTTAAAAGCAGTACTCTATCCGGATATCTGTGAGTCAAATGTTTTGCAGGTGAATCAATGTCTTCAAAAGTAGGATCATCCAAATCGTCAGAATCACGAATTAACTCCGCTTCTGTTGGAATAGCCTGCAACCTAACTGAACATTTAGGGTTATTAGGGTCCATTAGCGTCGCATAATGTGGGGTTATTGCCATTCTCAAGTTCATAAGACAATCTCGTATTCCTTTTTCTTCGTCTGGTGTCATATTGATAATATTCTTCAATTGTTCAACACTTGTTAAGCGATTAGCTAATTGCCAGTGCCAGTCATTCCACTTTTCTTCAGGGACATCCTTCCATATAGTAATATCTTTATAGTTTCTCATTTTATCCTCCCCTTATGCAAATCCTGTAATTTATAAACCATGATACCATTTTTTTCTTAGTATGACAATAATTATTTGCATATTTTTTAAAAAAATAGTATAGTATTACAAAAATCGTTGATGACGAAGGATTGCTTTGACAAATATAATATCCGATAAAATTGTTGGTATTACAATGATGATGGACATTGATTCGTATTTAATGTTTAATAATAACACTTTGAACATAACTTATAAATATACACACAAGAGCAATAATTGGTAGTAGGAAGAATTAGAATTAGACTCACTTTTAAACTTTAATTTACTAAAAATAAGTTTAATAAATCTAATCCTCCAAAATCTGATGAAGACTGTAAATTAGGTGTTCATACAGCTAATAATTCCCATGATGAAAAAAACTATGATTTCTACTGGGGCGATAAGAACCATGTTTTAACCAATGCTATTTCTGGTCTTCCAATTGCTGAAATAACTACTACTGCTGATGTTCCTGAGAATTCTATTACTATCGATTTTGTTTAGAACTAAAAAGGATGACTCTTTATGTCCTTGTAAGCATCCAAAATACTTTAGCAATAAGAAAAATCGTGGTTGTACTAAATATATTGATATAGATAGTGACTACCGTGCTTACATCAATAGAGACTCTATCTTTAAAAAAAAATCTATGCTTTCAGAACTGAATCTGAAAGATATAACTCTAGATGGAAAAATCTAAATCTTGAAAAAGCTTATGTTAGAAATACTCAATTGGTATCTAATTTAAATACTCTTGGACATATATCTTTACTTGCCTTAGCTTGTACTGCTATTAAAGATGGGTGCATCGACAAACTGAAATCCCTAACTGGATATAAAAAAGTAGCATAACTTAAAGCTTAATTTAAACTCAATATGTTCTTTCCTCACTATAGATTTCCCATAGTAAAACTTAATTTATACATATCACAATATCCAGAGCTTTTAAGAATTCTTGATGTGTATAAATTAACTGTTTTACTGTAATATCCATATATAGCAAATTTATCACTTTTTTCACAATACTATATTGACAAATTTGGATATAAATGGTTTCATAGGATTGTATTATAATTACATTATTGCATTATAATTACTATTACTGACAAGCAAGCTATCCAGCTTGTCAAATATAAATCCTAGGAGGGTTTTTGTATGAAGAAACTTGGAGCAATTTTAATGATAGGTGTGTTGATGATAGTAATGGCAATTCCAGCTTTTGCACAAATCGACACACCAGTGAACGGCGGAACAGTTGTACTTGCTGGCGAACCTTCTCAAATTACATAACATAAGTAAATCTTTTGGAAAAAAAACAATTTTTGATGATTTTTCATTGATGATTGAACAAGGCGACCAAATTTGTATTACTGGCAAAAGTGGATCTGGCAAATCGACTTTATTAAATATAATGGGATTACTTGAAAATCCAGATACTGGAACAATCAATGTATGTGGTGCAACAGATGTAAAAGCCAATTCACGACAGGCACAACATTTATTACGCACAAAAATAGGATTTCTTTTTCAAAATTTTGCTTTAATTGATGATAAATCCGTTAGCTATAATTTAGATATAGCTTGCATAAATTCTAAAATACCAAGAAGCAAATGGAATGATAAGAAAACAAAACTTTTGAAAGATTTACAACTTAATATTTCTTTAAAGGAGAAAGTATACAATCTTTCAGGTGGTGAACAACAACG
>NZ_FRAG01000049.1 GCF_900142245.1 Paramaledivibacter caminithermalis DSM 15212
TTCATCTGCCTTACGTTGTACATACCAATTCTTTTTCCTATTAGAAGATTCTTTTATAATTTCATCACATATCTTCAATGCTTCTTCTACTATAGCTATTCCTATTTCATCAAGCATTTTCTTAGTATCTAAAATATATCTTGAAATGTCCTTATGCTCTGTAAATAGTTTTTCCATATTTTTATTGTTATCTTTAATGATTTTTGTCATAATTTCCTGTATAATATTATTCATGAGAATAGCTCCTTTCATATGTTTTGATGTGTTGCTTATACACTTCCATCTTAACATAAGAAGCTATTCTCTTTTTATTTTTTTCCTACAATAATTTTACACTAAGTTTTATTGTCTGATATAGATAAACAACATTAACATTTAAAATAAATTTCAAAGAAAACAATGAACGCTTCTACATTTTTTCTTTGAAATTTATTAAACCTTGAAGTTGTTTATCTCTAATTATATAAAAAAATTTTTAATAGGAAGTACAAAAAGACTTTTTTGAAACACATAACGGGAATTATATATAATTTGATAGGTTTATAATTTCTTATGTGTTATAAAAATCACTCAAATGAAATCTTAAAACTTTCTAAGGTATTTTACAAATAAAAAATTTAAATAACTATCACAAGAAGCAAAATTAAAATAATTCTTAAAATTAAGTAAAATTACAAAAAGGTTACAATTTCCATAATCGACTTTCTATTACATAATTTTCAAAATATATATGTTATTCTAATTACAGAAAAAACAAGAGGTCAGGCTTGAATTATTCATTTTTTCTATGGTGTTAGTGATTTTAATAAGTAAATTCTTCAAGCCTGACCCCTAGACTACAAATAGAAAAGCGAGGAGGATAAGTGATGAATAGAATAAGAACTCCAAATAAAAAAATTTACTTTATATGAAAATCAAGAAGGCTTTATAAAAGGAAATGAAAAATGTAGATGATTTTATTTTATCCAAAATAGAAAGAGGAGGGTATTTTTATGGTGTATAAGAGAATAAAAAGAAGTTTAGTATTTATTTTAGCTTTAGTCTTATTATCTTCTATGTTTGCTTATGCTGGACAAGTAACTACAAGTAACGCAGATAATAAAAAAGATTTTAATTTGTTTTATTTTAATTTTATTGATGGAGATTATATATCAAAGAGTATAAAACTGAATTCTGAGATTAAGGATATTGAAAAAGAATTAATAATACAAGTATTTAATGAAATAAATATTCCAAAATCAGTATATGATTATACATTCAGTAAAAATATAAGTTTAGTAGATGTTAATTTAGAAGGGGAAAAGATAATCGTTAATTTAGATATAAAAAGACAAGATTTTGAATGTTTATCTAATTTAGCAAGTACATTAACTAAAACTATATTTGAAAATTTTAGACATATAAAAGAAATTAAATTATTAAACAATGGTATTGAAATTGATAGTTCTGATAGTGAAATAGATTTCACAGCAACTATTATAAGGACATCAAGTACTGAAGATGAATATAGTACCTTATTCAATAAAGATAATGTATCTAGAGTTATTCCAGACGTACCTAATCCTGTTATAGTTATAGACCCTGGTCATGGTGGTAAATTTAATCATGCACAATATGGTAATTTTTTAGAAAAAAATGTAGTTTTGGAGATATCTAAAAAATTAAAAGGATATTTAGAAGCAAAAGGTGCTACGGTGTATTTAACAAGGAGCGGAGATTACCATTTAAAAGAAACAGATAAAGAAGATTGTCATGCAAGGGGACGTATTGCTGCTGAAAAAAAAGCTGACATGTTTATATCTATTCATTGTAATGGATTCAATACAGCAAGTGCCAATGGTATAGAAGTATTTTACAAAGATGAAAGATATAGTGATTCAACATTGAGCAAATCATTAGCGAAAAATATAGTAGATCAAATGCATATATTCACTGGTATGAAAAAAAGACAAGGTGGCAGTGGGATAGCTCCTAAAAATTATTGGGTTTTTCAAACATCTGAAACGCCTAGCGTATTAATTGAAGCAGGTTTTATTACTAATTCATATGATAGAAAATACTTAACTACTTCAAGTGGACAAAATACTCTTGCTAAGTCAATTTATGTAGGAATAAGGAAATGGTGGTGGGGGTATTAATTAAAAATGATTAAAAATTACTATATAACAATTTGTTTAATTTTAATATTTTTATTAACTTTAAATGGATGCGAAAAAAAACAAGTTAAAATTATAGATATGGAAACACATGAAAATAAAAGTGAATATAAATTAATATATGAAAATCCTATAGATGGTGGAGTTATAGAAAAAAAAGTTAGTTTGAGTAGTAAAAATATAGAAGAACAAATAATTTATGAATTATTCAAGTTAGAAAACATACCTAAAGATGTGCGTAGTTCATTAAATGTTAACAAATTAAAAGTTTTGAATGTTGAATATGTAGAAGAAGAAAAAAAAGTGAAGATAAATTTTAATAAAGCATTGCTTTATTATGAGGGAGAACATAACGATGTAAGATATTTTCATACAGCAATATATGATACGTTAGCTCAATTTGATTCAGTAGAATATGTGGCTATTTTTGTAGAAGGAAAATTTGTAGAGGGGTTAGGAGAATTGGTTGTAAGTGGTAAAATATATAGAGAAAAAGAAAAATAAATTAAATAATAGGACAAAAGGGGGCAGGGTGTGTGCCAAGCGAAGGGCGTATCATATAGTGGGTGGGAATCCCTGCCTGTTCTTTACACAGAGAAAGTAAGGCTAACAAGCGATAAGAAAGTTAAGGAATAATTCAAGCCTGACTCTATTTGCTATTTGTACACACCTTACCCTTGGATATCCTTTTATATTCATACATTCTTTTGTCAGCCAGCTTTATTAAATAATTTAAATCTTTAGATTCTTCAGGAAAATGGGTTATACCATAGCTAAAGCTAATAGTGATATTTTGACATTTTATATGTAATGGATTATTATTAAAATATTCTATTACACTCTCTAATCTATTTCTTATATCCTTAGGAGTTGAATTAAAGAACACTCCAATGAATTCATCTCCTCCATACCTAGCAAACAGATCTGATTCTCTAATATTATCTTTCAGAACATTTGCAAATTTAGATATTACTGTATCTCCCACATCATGACCGAAGGTATCATTGATTTGCTTTAAACTATTCAAATCAAACATAGCTATACAGAAGCTTTCATTATATCTAGAAGCTTTCTTGAAAAATTTATCTAATAGCTGTTCAAAGTAGCATCTATTATATGTATTTGTCATACTGTCATATCTAGATAGATATAGTATTTTTTCTATAAGTTTATGATTTTTTATAGCAATGCTTACCTGGTTTGAAAAATATTCAGCAATTATAATATTTTCTTCATTAAATGCATCTATATTAAAGCTATCAATATTAATCATACCATATAATATGTTGTCGATAATTATAGGTATACTTAGACAGGTTTTAATATCTAAAGCATTTATACGGTCTAAGGCTTTATAAGTATCATCACTTAAATGAGAATTATCAAAGGAACGAATATCTTTAATAATACATGGCTGAGTAATATTGCCAAAATTTTTTTTCCATAGAAAGGTTTCTTCAAGCTTAAACTGAATTCCCTTTAACTCCATCAAATTATAGCCAACAACAGCTTTATATTCAAGAAGATTATTTTCATTTAAAACTATAAAACTTCCTTTATCTGCGTCATCTATGATACTTATTAATTTTTCAAGAATAAGTTTAAATAGTTCTTCTGTATTATTAATTTCAAGTATAGAATTACTTACCTCTAACATAACCTCTCGTACTTGATTGCTTTTCTTAAGCTTGTCATTGAGTATAGAAAATTTTTGAAGAAGCACATTTTGATTTGTTATAAAGTGATTGTAATTCTTAAGGATTGTTTCAATATTATCAAGAAAATAATAGATATTTTTAAAATAATGATTATTGTTCTTATTGTTTGTAGTTGTATCTGGGTTTTCTTTAACTATTTCATTAGCTATTTTATGGAGATCAGATAATTTCTTATTTATAAGCTTTAGAGCTACAAAAGCAGTCAGTATTGAGAGAAAGGATGTAAGGATTATTTGAAAAAGAACTGTATTTTTTGCATGAAAATATACAGGCAAAAAAATGCCCAAAGTTGAGTTTGCAAATATAGCTACTACTAGTAGTATCAATAAAGTACGAAAATTTATAATCATAATTATCACCCGTTATAATACAACTATATATTATAGATGGTTAATTTCAGTTTCTGTATTTAATAAAAATAATAACTCCGATTATAGGTGCAATGAAATTATGGTATATCTCACATTATATAATAATTAGAATAATAGTAAAGTAATTATTGGGCATTTAACAAATACAAATATTACCAAATAAATAAGCTGTATTTTTAAAGGATTATTTTATAAAAATTAAAGGAAAAGATAAATTTTTGATTCAATTTTATTTATTATAGTATTGGTATTTTTCAGGCAAACAGCATTTGCAAAAAGAATAATCTCCGTTTAAGAGTAAAAACCTATTAACCTGAGACTGGTTATCAAGCATTTTAACATGAGGTTTGATAACTTTGTGGATATTACAGCTTTTCTTTTCATTTTCAAGATCATGTACGACCTTAGATAATGGATTAATATCTATGAGATATCTCCTTCCATTATATGGATAAATCTTTCTTCTCATATCTCAGCCCCCTTAGGTTAAATGTGGATTATTTTATTATATAATTATACTTCATTAATGGGAATTCCTCCATTTTTATTTTATTTTCAACAAATATTTTTAAATTACTCCTTTTCTAAGCTTTTTCACCTACCTCTGCGATGGCTTTAATAATATCTTCTCTTCCAATAATACCTACTAGCTTGCCCTGTTTTATAACTGGAACTCTATTTATTTCGTTTTCTATCATTAAATGAGCGATTTTACCAACGGGTGTGTTTTCTGAAACTGCTATAATATTTTTAGTCATTACATCTTTGATTTTCATATTTAATGCAATTTTTAATTCTTTTTCATAGTTTTCAGGTTCTTGCTCATAAAGAAAGATTTCGAGTAAATCAACGGTTTCAAGAATAAATGGTTTTTTACCATGTCTTAGAACATCGCTTTGACTAATTATACCTATTATATTTTTATTTTCATCTATGACTGGTAGTCCGCTAATACTATGCTTAACCATTAAAGCTACAGCATCCTTTAAAGTGTCATCTGGCTTGATAGAAACAACATTTCTATTCATTACGTTTTTAGCAATCATACTTAACTCCCTCCTTCCCACTCCTTATCTAATAATATTGGGGCAAGCAGTTTTATGCCTATGGCTCCTAAAGGTGCAGTAATGATAACAGAGAGAACTGCTATTGCAAGAATTAGATTTCCCGATGATACTCCCATAGCAAGAGGAATTCCGCCTATAGCTGCTTGAACCGTTGCTTTTGGGGTATAGGCTACAGTACAAAAGATTTTTTCCTTGATGTTTAGATTAGAACCGTAAAGGGCAATTATTACTCCTATTGAACGAGCGATTAAACCTATTAAAATAATTATACCACCTAATAAACCAGCATCCCATGCAACATAGATATTGACTTCTGCTCCAATTAGGACAAATAAAAATATCTGGGCAAAGAACCATACTTTATTTAATTCTTTTTCAAAATTTGATGCAAAATCGTTAGCTTTTTCAAGAAGTATAAACCCTAAGGTCATAACACCAAGTAATCCTGCTATATGGGTTATATCACCTACTATTACAATTATAAGAGCACTTACGATTAAAATTGCCAGCTTCTCCATGTCATTTAATTTTATATTTTTAAGTCTATATACTTTATATAATATATATCCAAAAGTCAAACCGATTAAAACTCCACCTATAACTTGGATAGGAATTTGTAATAATTGCAATGAAATGGTAGACTTTGTATTTAAAGATAGCCCTAAAAAGGTAGTAAATAAAGTAATGGCAAAAACATCGTCAACAGAAGAGCCAGCCAAAATTATGATAGGTATTCCTTTTTTCATTCCAAGGTTTTTTTCTCTTAAATACAACATTGATGGAACTACAACAGCAGGAGAAACTGCTGCCACTATAAATCCTAACATTCCCGCTTCTAAAAAAGGTAATTTTAAAAGCTTGTAGGCAACTATAGTTATGGTAAAACCCTCTAGTAAACATGGTATAGCACTCATTTTTGTTGCAATTTTACCAACTTTATTAAGTATTTCTCTATTTAGCCCCAACCCTGCCCTTAGTAGAATAACGATTAAAGCAAGCATCCTTATATCTGATGAATTATCTAAAATTGATTTATCTAATAAATTAAGACCATAAGGACCTATAGCAATTCCAACTAAAATCATACCTAGTAAACCTGGTAGTTTAATGAAACTAAAGATTTTGTTGGCTAAAATTCCTAGTAATAAAATTATCATAATACTTGTTATCATATATATTCCTCCTATAATTATTTTTGACAAAAAAATATACTTCTACGCATATATGCATAGAAGTCATTAGCTCATCAGCGGTTTGGAACATCATTCCAGGGAGAACTTCATTCCCTACTATAAAAATTATATGATTAATAACGTTATTAATTATATAATGAAGTAAAAACTAATTCAATACCTATAATGAAATTATTAGGGTAGAAATTATGGCAATGTGCTAAATTAACTACCTATACTATGTCATAAAATATTAATTGTTATTTTACATTAAAAATAGTGATATATTATTGATAAATGGTATAATATTATAAAGACTCAAGTAAAATCATTAATTTATATACATCAAAAATTTTTAAAATACTGAGTTTTTGATATCAACAAATTAAGCTTTACTATATGGATTCTTTAGAAGAAATAATGTGTCTTCTTAGGAAAGGGGGGCGAAGAGAATATTTGGTATTGAATTTTCTTATCCAATTATGTGGATAGTTATAGCAGTATTATTTGTAATAATTGAAGCATTTACTTTAGGGCTTACGACAATTTGGTTTGCATTAGGAGCCTTATCTGCAATGCTTGTTGCTATGATTGATGTGGGGATTGTTGGACAAATTTTCGTTTTTTTAATAGCTTCAGGGGTGTTTGTATATTTTACAAGACCCATTGCTAAAAAATATTTAAAAATTGGAACAACTAAAACCAATGTAAATAGTGTGGTTGGTTTGGTTGGTATAGTCACAAAAGAGATTGAGCCTTTCAATACAGGACAGGTTAAGGTTGCAGGGCAAATTTGGACTGCAAAAGCCTATGACAATAAAGAAATAGAGAAGAATATTAAGGTTGAAGTAATTAAGGTTGAGGGAGTCAAACTAATAGTTAAAAGAAAACAAGAAAAATAAATAAGGGGGATTTATTATGTTTGGATTAATTATACCTATGCTTTTAATAATAATTGCTATTTTATTAGTAGTATCAAATATAAGGATTGTACCTCAAGCCCATGCTTATGTAATTGAGAGACTTGGTGCATACCAAGGCACATGGCAGGTTGGATTGCATGTTAAAATACCTTTAATAGATAGAGTTGCAAAGAAGGTGTCTTTAAAGGAAAGGGTAGTTGATTTTCCACCACAACCAGTTATAACTAAGGATAATGTTACTATGCAGATAGACACAGTAGTATATTTCCAGATTACTGATCCAAAGCTGTATACCTATGGGGTGGATAATCCGATAGCTGCTATTGAAAATCTTACTGCAACTACATTAAGAAATATTATAGGTGAACTAGAGCTTGATGAAACATTAACTTCAAGGGATATTATCAATACTAAGATGAGAAGTATACTAGATGAAGCAACTGATCCATGGGGTATAAAGGTAAATCGTGTGGAGGTTAAAAATATAATACCTCCTCAAGATATTCAAGAGGCAATGGAAAAGCAAATGAGGGCTGAAAGGGAGAGAAGAGAAGCTATTCTTAGGGCTGAAGGGGAAAAGAAATCAGCAGTGCTTAGAGCGGAAGGTAAGAAGGAATCTGCTATTCTTGAAGCGGAGGCAGAAAAACAAGCTGCAATACTTAGGGCAGAAGCTACCAAGGAAGCAGCTATAAGAGAAGCAGAAGGTAAGGCAGAAGCTATTCTAAAGGTACAGAAGGCTACAGCTGAAGGTCTAAAAATGCTTAATGAAGCATCACCAAGCAAGGAAGTTATATCAATCAAGAGCTTAGAGGCCTTTGCTAAAGCAGCAGATGGTAAAGCAACTAAGATAATAATACCTTCTGAAATACAAAGTTTAGCTGGATTAGCAACTTCAATGTCAGAAATAGTAAAAAATGAAGAAAAAGAAGTAGAAGCATAATTAAAGATGATTAAAGAGCAGACAAGGATCTGCTCTTTACATGTTTTTTCTACATAAGTGAGAAGGAAATATCAAAACTTGTAAGAAACTAACATAAGGGATTAACTTAAACATTGGAGTTTCTTTTAAGGCTTTAAGTTCTCTTCCTTATTAAAAGCTATAAGATAATATTTATCATTAAGCTGCTTTTCTAAATTTTTGATGGATTTTAACTCGCCATCATTTATATTAGCTAATGGAACTTCATTTAATCTATTTTTTGATTCCATAAAAGTCTCCTTCCTAATATTATTTGATTATAAAATCTATCCTTAGTATTTTCATAAATCCTACAAATTATAAGATTATTTTCAGAAGTTTGAAGGAATTTTCAGATGAATATAGAAGTATATACAATATTTATGATTTTTGTAAATATCGTCAAATATTATTTTGATTTTATTTCATGAAATAAAATTAAAATTATTCTTGAGGGGAAAAAATGAAGAAGTTTAATGTTGATGGGGTTGCCAATAATTTAATTAATTATTTTAGAAGAAATTTAGAGATAGATAAAGACCAAGAGGCTATTTTAAAGTATTCCATTCATCTTGTGATCAGTGCAATTTTCAGTCTGGGATTTGCTTTGTTCGCTGCACTATTATTGGGTATTTTCCCCAATGTTTTAATCATAATACTGACAAATGCAATACTTCGTACGTTTTCGGGAGGAGCCCATTCCTCAAGTATGCTTGGATGTACCATATATGGAACTGTCCTGATGAATATACTGGGCATTATAACAAAATATACCCATCCTAATAAGGGTATTTTAGCTATTATTATTTTTATTGTATTTATATTTTCAATTTTGATCATTAACAAATATGCTCCTGCAGACACTCCTGGGAAACCTATAACCACAAAAGTAAAGAAACAAAAACTGAGAAAGCTTTCATTTTCAGCATTATTTATATGGTTTGGATTATGCGTTCTATGGTATGTTGGTGCTATAAAAAGCCATATGATGATTTATGCCTCTACCTTAGGGGTTTTGTGGCAGTGTTTTTCACTCACGGATTGGGGATATGCGTTATTAAACCGTTTTGATAAAAGCTTACACATGATAAAATAAAAAAGAGGAGGGATTTATATGAAAAGAAGAATATTACAAATGATTATCGGAGTTCTTACTTTCCTTGCCTTTACAAATGCAGCATCTGCATGCTGGGTTGGAACTTATCAACCTGAAATTCCTGACCAACTTAAAGATTAATTATTACAATATAGGTTTTTTAAAGGAGTGTTTTGGAAAATGGAATTATTGATTTTGTTTATTTCAATTTTGATAGAGGGTTTTTTGTTTGCAGGAACTGGGTTAAGTATTATAGGTATAAGGTTAGATTCTAAAAATTTAGTTTTTATTAGTTGTATAAATTCATTAGCCATTTATGGAGTGAGGACTTTTTATAAAATATATAAAATTCCTCTTGGTACCCATTCTTTCGTTATAATATTATTATTTATTGCTATTCTAAAGTTTATTGGAAAACAAAAATTGAGTACTTCAATTATAGCAATATTGATTTCTTTTCTATTGGTTTCAGTAGGTGAGGGAATACTTATGTATAATGTTTTTAAAGTATTCAACATAACCATGGAAGATTTATTTGATAACTCTTTCATAAGGTTAATGGGAACCATTATATCAGATATTCCTTTAATAATAGTATTTATAATTGGGTATATATTTAAAATTTCAATTATAGATATTAATTCTTTTAGTGAAAAAGAGGAAATTTAAACATGAAAAAAACGATAATCAATAAAAGAACATATATAGCAGTTATAATATTAATATTGGTACAGAGCATTTCAGCTACATTGATAACTAATCAAGCTATCATAACATCTGTAGGTTATACACAAAAAATCAATTACAATTATCCCAATTTTCTAGCAATACTTATAAATGGATTAGGAATTAGTGTAGTTATATGGGTTTTCTATATCGTAAAGCTAGTTGAAAAAGAACAAGAAGCAAATAGAAAGCTTAATCATTCCACTGAAGTAATTGAAGCCCTTAGAGCACAAAAGCATGACTTTCATAATCATCTTAATGTAATAACAGGACTTATACAACTTGAAAAAGGAGATGAAGCTTTAAGATATATTCAAAAAGTGGCAGGAGGAACCACAAAGATGTTTTCTATTTCAGCTATCGGCAATCCTGAAGTAGCGGCAATCATATGTAGAAAATGTGCCATAGCTGAAAATAAAGGTATTGAAGTTGAGTTCGATATTGACTGTTCTTTAGAAGATATTGCCATAGATTCTGTGGACATCTGTACTGTATTATTTAACTTAATCGATAATGCTATATATGAGCTTGAAAATTGTTATGAGGATGAAAAAATCTTGACCATAGATATAATGCAGCAAGATAATGAATATATTTTTGCTATTGGAAATTCTTATCCTATAATATCGGAGGAAATTATAAATAAGATATTTAAACAAGGGTATACAACTAAAAAAGGTAGCGGACATGGATATGGACTTAGCATTGTTAAAAAGATTGTTCATAAAAATAAGGGGAGGATAACCGTAGAAAGCTTTGAGGGAGTTGGGACCATATTTACAGTTTTTCTTCCTAAGAAATAGTTTAAGGTGTTAATGCTATAAAAAATAAATATAGGTCTCATTTGTTGAGACCTTAGACTATTGGTATCTTTAATCTTATCTATTAATTTGTAATTTTTATATCACCTGATACTGTTGAGACATTGATTTTATTTTTTCCATTTCCTATTTTTCCATTTATTTTATTGTCGCTAAGCTTTCCTTCCATAATTATAGGAAATTCACAGCCAACGTCTCCTGAAACTGATTTTGCTTCAAGATAAAACTCAGATTTTTCTGGAAGCTGGATTTTAGTATCTCCCGATATTGATTTGCAAAATATATTATCAGTAAGACTATTAACATTTATTTTTATGTCTCCAGATGTGGTTATACATTTTAACTCACCTTTAAAATCCTCTATTTTTACACTTCCTGAAGTGCTTTCAAGCATAGTTTTTTCAGTATATAGACATTCAGCTTTTATATCTCCTGATACTGATTTTAAGCTGGCATTTCTAATATTATCAATATAATCTAGGTATATTTCCCCAGAAGTAGTCTTTATGATAATATCCTTGGAATAGGTCTTTGGAATATATACATGTACTCTAATATTGGATGTATAATAGCCTATATTCATTTTGCTTTTATGCTTTATATCAATTAATAAGCTACCGTTTTCATTTTCCGTAATTAGTTCAGGTAATATTATCTCTTTACTGGAAGCTATAGAGCCTTCAAAGTGAATCCTAATATCATCCCTGTCCTCAGAAAAAAGTTCGATGTCACTGCTTACTGTATTAACATTTATAATTTGAATATCGGCTGCATCAAAAATCCTTTCATCATTTATAGTTTCTTTAAATTTACCTTTTAATTCTATATCATTTTGCATATTTGCAAAATCATTTAAGCTAAAGTTTTTATTCATGTCTATATTAATATTAGTATTAGAATCTTTAAAATCATCTAATGTAATTCCAGAGTTTATAAATAACATTATTGATATCGAAAGAGAAACCACCGCTATTACAAATAGCCATAGAACAATTTTCTTTATATTCATTAGATATTTACCTCCCGATAATTTTTAAATTGAATTTAAGATATTTTATAGTTAAAATATATAGCCATTTAGCTAAATAACAATTTCCTATAAAAAAAATTAATCCTAGTGAAGTTAAACCTATACCCAAAAAAATAGTTCCTCCAGCATTTGATGTTAAAGCTATAGGTAAAGATATATATGGATCAAATACAGAAAATGTAGCTATTCCACCAAATAAAGATATACCTGCAATAGTTATCCCTATAGAAGCTCCGAAAAGTCCTATCAATAAACCGATTATACCTATAAAAGGTCCTAAAACAAAGACTAAGTTAAAAAAACCAAGTACAATAATGGCAAATACTGCTCTAAAGATATTTGAAGCTGAAGGATTAGATTCTGCTTGATTTACCATATAATTTGCGTTATATTGTTTAGCTATAAATTTTGGACTTCCCAGATTTTCTATTATTTCTTCCTCGGTTTTTCCCTCTTTAAGCCCTATACTAAAATGCTCTTCATAATCAAATAATATTTCACGTTTTTCATCTGAAGGTAAATTATTAAGTAAAATATCTAATTCCTTTAAAAATTCATCTTTATTCATTCATCATTCCCCCTAATAATTGTATTCACACCTTCCACAAAGGCAAACCACTCATTAGTCAACTCATCCTTGACTTCTTGACCACGCTTAGTTAATCTATAGTATTTTCTTGGAGGTCCTTCTTGAGACTCCTTAAGATAAGTGGAGAAAAGACCTTCCTTTGTCAGTCTCCTTAACAAAGGATATATGGTTCCTTCCGATATCGCAATGTTTTTAGATATATCATTTACAAGCTCATAGCCATAACAATCTTTTCTAGTAAGTATAGATAGTACACATAATTCCAGTACCCCTTTTTTAAATTGTATATTCATATTCTACCTGTCCTTTCGAGAATTAGATATTATCTTATACAATTATATTATACAAAAAGCTATCTTGTTATGCAAGGTACTAAAATAATTTTTTAATATAGATATTTCAGTAAAACATTTAATTTATACACATCAAAAATCTCTGGATATTTTGATATGTATGAATTGAGTTTTACTATTGGAAATTTATATGTGTAAATTAAAGTCTTTACTTAAATTCCTATAGTATAAAAAAACTAAAAAGGGTTGTCAATGAGAACAAGCGTTTGATAAAATTGCTTTAGGAGGAGCGATAATTATGAATAGAAAAATTATTCATGTTGATTTAGATGCCTTCTTTGCGTCTGTAGAGCAGAGAGATAATCCTAAACTTAAAGGAAAACCTGTAATTGTAGGAGGGCAAACCGATAGAGGGGTTGTGAGTACCTGCTCCTATGAGGCAAGGAGATTTGGAGTTCATTCTGCCATGCCCATATTTATGGCTAAAAAGCGGTGTCCCCATGGAGTATTTGTGCCTGTAAGACATAAACGTTATAGGGAGGTATCAAGAGAAGTTTTTAAGATTTTTTATGGGATAACTAATATAGTAGAGCCATTATCTATAGATGAAGCATATTTAGATGTTACCAATATAGAGGAAGATTCTGTTAAAATAGCTTATTTTATAAAAGAGCAAGTGATAAGAAGAACAGGATTAACTATATCGGTTGGTATTTCCTATAATAAGTTTTTAGCTAAGTTGGCGTCAGATTGGAATAAACCTGATGGAATTAAGATTATAAAAGAGGAAATGATTCCAGATATTTTAAAGCCTTTATCTATAAAAAAGGTTTATGGAATAGGGAAAAAATCCGCTGAAAAATTAAATAATATTGGTATCTACACTGTAGAAGATTTGCTGAAGCTGCCAAAGGAATATTTAGTAGAATTTTTAGGAAAATATGGGAATGAAATATATTATAGAATCCGTGGCATAGATAACAGACGAGTAACACCTAGTAGAGAAAGAAAATCTGTAGGACGAGAGATGACCCTTAAGGAGGATTCAAAGAGCCGAGAATATCTTAAAAAACATTTGATTGAATTCTCAAAGGATATTTCAAGGTACTTAATTAAGAAGGGAGTTCTTGCAAAAACTGTTACCGTTAAAATCAAAGCTTCAAATTTTGAAATACATACAAAAAGTAGAACCCTTCATGATCATATAGATGGGCATGAGCAGATTTATGGTATTGCTTCAGAAATTTTAGATGAAATTGATGTAGATAGTGGAATAAGACTTATAGGTTTAACAGTATCAAATTTATCCGATAATTATGCTGAACAGTTATCATTTTTTGATAATTTACAGGATTGAAAGAGTGATATTATACCATATATGGCAATTATACGATAATGTTTGCAATTAAATTCCTTAAACTCTTTTCAAATCTCTGATTATCATCCTTTTTTCTTTTTTTGGGGTTAACTGTTTTACCTCCTGCTTTTCTTGTTTTACGATATAAATATCTTTGAAACAATAATCTATCAATATTCTCATTTGTATATATGAGACCATTTTGATTTATAGCATAGGATTTTTTTGATAAAGCCATGGTGGCAAGACCATAGTCTTGTGTGACAATGATATCACCTTTATTTACATTATTTATTAGAGCAAAATCTACAGAATCCAATCCCTTTCCTACAGTTACAACCTTTGAATATCCATCATCAATTAAATGACTGGTATCTGTGAACATTATCACAGGTATGTTATATTCCTTTGCTACTTTTACAATGATATTTTTTACTGGGCATCCATCGGCGTCAACAAGAATTTTCATAAATAATCTCCTTATCATATAGATTTCCAATAGTAAAATTTAATTTATACATACTAAAATATCCAGAGTTTTTAAAGATTTTTGATGTGTATAAATTAACTGTTTTACTGGAATATCTATATATTAATTTAACATGTCTTTTATTTATTATAAGATAAAAATATGTTATGTTAAACCTAAATTATTCATTAAAGATTTAGTAATATGAAAAATCTAAATTTAACATAACAAAGCTATGCTTTAAAAGTAGTCATATATTATAGTTATGTTAAATAAAATATTCCTACAAATATAATATTTGACTTTTATAGTTAGGACTATTATAATATAATAAGACTGACTGGTCAGTTCTGAGTTTTGTCTTTAGGAAACTTAGAAATTATATCCAGTAAAGTGTTATAATAGGCATTTACATAGTCTAAATTAATGCCTTTGTTATTGAATATAACAACATGGAGGGAAAAGAATGAAGAAAAAAATATTAGCTTTATTTTTAGCAACATTACTATTAATGAGCTTATTAGTGGGCTGTGGAGGAAAAAAAGCAGTTAATGTTAATGAAGGA
Organism: Paramaledivibacter caminithermalis DSM 15212; assembly: GCF_900142245.1. Taxonomy (GTDB): domain Bacteria; phylum Bacillota; class Clostridia; order Peptostreptococcales; family Caminicellaceae; genus Paramaledivibacter; species Paramaledivibacter caminithermalis. Next base: position 15,312 of record NZ_FRAG01000049.1, read on the forward strand.
ATAAAGGAGAAATATGTACCAGTAGCAGTTGAAAAAGCTGAGATAAAAACTATATCTACGGAAATAACATTTAGTGGTAAAGTACATGCCGATAAAGAAGTCATGATTTTTCCTAAAATTCCAGGGAAAGTAGCTTCAATAATTAGTGATGTAGGAACTAAAGTAAAAAAGGATTCAGTACTATTTACTTTGGATAAGGAAGATGTACAAAAGCAAGTTGATCAGGCTAGGAAATCTGTAGATAGTGCTAAAGCCAATTACGAAAAAACTAAAGAAAGCATTGAAAATGCTAAGACCAACTTTGAAAGAACCAAAGAACTTTATGAACAGGGAGCCGTTTCAAAAGCTCAATATGAACAGGCTCAGCTTGCAGCTTCCAGTACATCTATAGATGCAGTAAAAGCTCAATATGAACAGGCTCAGCTTGGACTCACCCAAGCATTAGATAGTCTTAAGGATACATCCGTTAAATCTCCCATAGATGGAATAGTTTCTGTAGTAAATATTGAGGAGGGAGAAATGGCATCCAATGCTCAGCCAGCTATGACAATTATAGATATGGATAGGGTATATGTTGAGATAAACGTTACTGAGAACGTTATAAATGATTTACATTTAGGTCAAGAAGTAGTTGTGGAAATACCAGCAATCTCTGATGAAAACATTATAGGGAAAATAGACAAATTAAGCCCAGCTGCCGATGCCAAAACACAGCTTTATTCTGTTAGTATTTATATAGAAAATAACGAACATATCATAAAACCAGGAATGTTTGCAAAGATTAAACTAAGTACCGATGTCAGAGAAGATGTTGTAGCCATAAAAAGTGAAGCAGTTGTACAAAGTGACGGAAAAATGGTTGTGTATGTAGTAGAGGATAATAAGGCAGTTAAAAAGGCAGTTAAAACGGGATTAGATACAGGAGTATATGTGGAAATTTTAGAAGGAATAAGTAAAGGCGAAAAAGTAATAGTAAAAGGGCAAAATTATGTTGATGATGGCTCCATAGTAAAGGTAGTTAGAGGTGATAAATAATGAATCTATCAAAAATAGCTGTAAAAAGACCAGTTACTATTGTGATGATTACCTTTATGATAATTATCTTAGGGGTAGTATCTCTAACTAAGCTACCTATTGATTTGTTTCCAGAAATAGAAGTACCAATAGCAATTGTTTCGACATCATATAGCGGCGTTGGTTCTCAAGAAATGGAAGAATTAGTAACCAAACCTATCGAAGAAGCCATTGCCACAGTAAGTGATATAGAAAATGTAAGGTCTATATCTTCGGAAGGCAGTTCTATTGTTGTTGCTGAATTTGCTTTTGGAACTGATATGGATTTTGCCACACTAGATATGAGGGAAAAGGTTGATATGGTAAAGGGGCTTTTGCCTGAAGAAGCTGGAACACCAATGGTTTTAAAAATAGATCCCAATGCTTTTCCGATAATACAATTATCATTATCAAATGGTGGAGATTTAGCTAAGCTGCAAGTAATCGGAGAAGACAGTATTAAGCCCAAGCTCGAGAGATTACCAGGTGTAGCCTCTGTTGATGTTTCAGGAGGAAAGGAAAACCAAATAGAAGTTGTAGTTAATATGGAAAAATTAAATGGTTATGGACTTACAATAGACCGCTTATCTCAAATCTTAAGAGCTGAAAATCTAAATTTACCAGGTGGAGAAGTAAAAAAGGGGAAACAGAAATTAACCATTAGAACCATGGGTGAATTTCAATCTGTGGAAGAAATCAGCAGTCTTCCAATTACTCTTCCAAGTGGAGGTATCGTTTATTTATCAGATATAGCCGATGTTAATATGAACTATAAAGAGGTAGAGTCAATAGTTAAGACTAATGGGAAAAATAGTATAAATATTTCTATACAAAAACAGTCTGGGACAAATACTGTAAAGGTTGCTGACAGGGTGAATCAAGAGTTAGAGAAGCTTAAAAATGAGTTTCCAGATATAGAAATAAATGTGGTTATGGATCAATCGGAATTTATCAAACAATCCATAGATAACGTTATCAAAAATGCCATTGTTGGAGCAGTTTTAGCCATATTTATACTTTATCTATTTTTAAGAAATGTAAGAACAACCTTTATAATCGGAACAGCAATACCGATTTCTATTATTGCAACATTTATACTGATATACTTTTATGGGATAACCTTAAATATGATGACTTTAGGAGGATTGGCATTAGGGGTAGGTATGCTTGTTGACAATGCCATAGTTGTTCTTGAAAATATATATAGATTCAGACAAGAAGGGTATTCAAGAAAAGAAGCTGCTATCAAAGGAGCACAGGAGGTTGGTATGGCAGTTACTGCTTCTACCCTTACTACTGTAGCAGTATTTTTACCAATGGTATTTGTAGAAGGAATAACATCAGCTATATTTAAAGAATTTTCTTTATCGGTAGCAATGTCCCTTGGAGCTTCATTGATTGTATCTTTAACACTTATACCAATGCTTTGTTCAAAGTTTTTAAAGGTCGATAGGATGCAGGGTAAAAAGCATCATGGAAGATTTAGATTATTTGATTTTCTATATGATTCCTTTGACAAAATATTTGCTAAGGTGGAATCAATTTATAAGAAAATATTGAATTGGGCAATAGGACATAGGAAGTCAACGGTAGCTATAGCAATAGCCATATTTATAACAAGTATGGCATCTGCAGTAATGGTAGGGGCAGAGTTTTTCCCAGAAACCGATGAGGGTCAATTTACTGTAAATATTTCTTTACCAGAGGGGTCTAAGCTTGAGAGTACCCATGAAGTTGTATTGGAGATAGAAGATAGCATAAAAAATATAAAAGAAGTAGAAACTATATTCTCTACAATTGGATCAACTGGAAGAAGATTTTCATCCAGTAATAGTTCAAATACAGGTTCTGTATATGTAGTGCTTAAGGATTTAAAGGATAGAAAAAGAAGTACAAGTGAAGTTGCAGATGAAGTTCGAAAAATGGTAATGGATATTCCAGGAGCCGAAGTAGGAGTAGAAGTTACCTCACAAGGTATGGGTGGAGGCACTGGTGCACCGATATCTGTTGACATAAAGGGTGATGACTTAGATGAACTTAAAAAAATTGCTGATGATTTGAAAACCAGTATTGAAGGTATAGAAGGAACTAGGGAAGTAAAAAGCAGTTTTGGTGAAGGAATCCCAGAGGTTCAAATCAAGATAAAAAGAAAAAATGCATCTCAATATGGATTAACATCGGCACAGATCGCATCATCAATAAAGGGAACTATACTAGGGCAAACTGCAACAAGATATAAGTTCGATGGTGAAGAAATAGATGTAGTTATAAAAGGAGATTCAATCTTTAAAGAAAGTATATCCAATTTAGGTCAAACATCTATAAAAACACCTATGGGAATAGATGTTCCGTTAAATCAGATAGCGGATATTTCTATAGATAGAGGTCCAGTTACTATAAATAGAGATGATCAAGTAAGAACCGTAAGCGTTACCAGTCAAATTATGGGTAGGGATTTAGGTAGTATAACAAAGGATATCGAAAAAGTATTGTCACAATATCCTATGCCAGAAGGATATAGCTACGATATTAGCGGTCAAAATGAAGATATGATGGAATCCTTTGAAGACCTATTTATGGCACTTTTACTAGCAATAGTATTGGTCTACATGGTTATAGCATCACAATTTGAGTCCTTAATCCACCCCTTTACTATTATGTTTTCAGTACCATTAGCTGTATCTGGCGGTATGTTTGGATTATTCATTACTGGAAGATCCTTAAGTGTACCAGCTTTCATAGGAATCATCATGTTAGCAGGTATAGTGGTGAACAATGCTATAGTGCTGGTTGATTATATAAATACCAGAAGAACAAATGGTGAAAATAGAAAAGAGGCAATTATCAATGCAGGACCAATAAGATTAAGACCTATATTAATGACAACCCTTACAACTGTATTAGGATTATTGCCATTGGCACTAGGTATAGGAGAGGGAGCAGAAACTCAAGCACCAATGGCTACAGTAGTTATAGGAGGATTACTTCTTTCTACACTATTAACCCTTGTGTTTATACCAGTTCTATACACTATATTTGATGATTTTAATGACTTTTTAAAGAAAAAGTTTTTTAAGAATAAAAGCGTTAGAGTATAATATTAGTTATAGATATGTTAAATATTGTAACTCGAATGTTCTCATAGATTATAAGGGATAGTTCTTTCTGCTGCAATAAACATGGCAAATAGAGCTATCCCCTTATGTCTATTATAAAGTTATATAATAACCTGACAACTTACAAAGAGACTTTAGGCGATTTGTTTAGGATTCGGAGGTATGAAATGGCAGATAAAAAAAGCAAAAGGGAAGCGATAATCTATTCAGCTTTAAAGATATTTGAACGGGATGGGTTTCATAAGGCAAAGGTCGAAGAAATAGCGAAAGAAGCTAATGTTGGCAAAGGTACAATCTATGAGTACTTTAAAAGTAAAAAAGATTTATTTTGTCAAATGGTCAAACATATGATGGATTTATATATTGATATGATTAAGGAGATTGTAGAAGAAAATATAGATCCTATTACAAAACTGCAACATTTATTAAATCTTCAATTAGAATTAGCTAAAAAACATGGGGCCCTTGGACATATGATTCAGATTGAAACTATCAAGAGTGGAATAGGTAAGGATATTAAACCATATTTCTTGGAGTTTAGAAAAAAAACGATAGGATTAATTGAGAAAATAATAGAAGAAGGGATAGAAAAAAAGTTATTCAAAAAAATTGATACCTATGTAGCAGCTTTATTTTTCATTGGTAGCTCTAATCAATTTGCCTTTGAAATAAATTTCGTGAGAAATTGTAAAGATGAATATGACCATGAAGGCAAGCTGGATGTCGAAGAATTCATGAATGCGTTTTTGAAGGGACTAATCAAATGAGTCACTGGGTGATGGTTCTAACTGACTGATTTTGCTTAAAACCTAGTGAGCGAAATGAGTCAAAAAGAACCGTCCCCATTGTTTCCGTTTCGATTGACACTGACAAGGGGACGTTTCGATTGACAGATTGACATAAAACTCTCGTGATAGGAAACTAGCACAACGAGTTAATTTAGGATTAAAAATTATTTTAAATAGAATAAGGTTAGTTTCAATATTTAATGTCAATATTTGTAGAACGATTTTTAAAGGAGTTTTAAAAATAATACAGAATAACAAAATTAAAGAATATAAACCATAAATTTCTAAGATATATTTTTTAGGTGGGAAAAATTGCATATAAAAATTAAATAACGTCTATAGGCTATATAAATTAACTCGTTGTAATAGATTAAATTTACAAATACAAAAGCCCTAACAATTATGTTAACCTGTCAATGTAATCAGCAAAAAACAAGATAGGAAAAAACATATGTTAGATCTTAATAAATATGATATCAAGAAAATCAAAAATTTGAAAATTTTTTTACAGTAACCTTCGTTATAATTGACGATATTTACCATGAAATTGCTCTAATAAATGTAGTAAATCGACGCAATTCATACAAAGCTATGCTTTCAGATAGTGAAATAATTACCATAAGTATAGTCGGTGAATTAATGACTATCGATTTTGAAAAAGCATGGTTTAATTTTGTAAAGCGTAATTTTAAAGATTTATTCCCATCTATAGGTAATAGATTAAGATTTAATAGAATTCGTAGCAATTTATACCTAATAACCAAAGAAATTCAGAAGAAACTTTGCTTAGTATCAGGTTTTTCACATAGCAATTATCGCATTGTGGATAGTATGGCAATACCAGTTTGTAAGTTTGAAAAGGCTTGCTTCAATAAAACCTTTAAGGCAGAAGTTGAGTATGGTCGTTATCAGTAAAAAAAGAAACCTACTATAGATTTAAGCTTCATATAGTATGTACATTTGAATAATATATCCAGTAAATACTAGTACTGTTTTATGGGTAGTAGCTTTTTGTATTTAATTTCTGGTAAATTTATCTAATTACGTTTAACTAGCACAAGAGGCTAACTTATATCTTATCGTAGTTATTTTAACCATTTTATTACCAAAACTATATTAATGTTGTAAATTTACATTTGGCAGTCCATATAATCAGAGGTGAGTGTATTTATAATTTGTTTTTATAGAAATTGTCATTATAGTTATGTTACATAAATGTATTGATAAATATATTAATAAATTGATTAGGGAAAATCTTTTATGAGAACATAATAAAATTTCAACAGTTGTAGATTTTTCCAATTAACTAATAAATATAAATTATATGGGGGTATTATTTAATGTTTTTTGAGAATTGTAAAATATTAACTAGAGAAAAAGGTAATATAGCATATTTACCATACAAAAAGCAATTAGTAGAGTTAGAAGATAAAATAGTAAGCAAAATAACAAATAAGGAAGATTTAAGTGAATTTAATAAAAAATTGGAAAATTTATCCGATGTCAAATTTGAGTTTTGTGATGAAGTAAAAAGTCTTACTTTAATGTTAGCTACTAAATGTAATTTAAAATGCACATATTGTTATGCAGATGAGGGTACGTATGGAGAAAGTGAAGAATTAATGGATGAAATCACAGCTATTAATTCTGTAAAAAAAATACTATCTCAACATCCTAGTGTTGAGTTAATAAGATTTTTTGGTGGGGAACCACTATTGAATTTTAAAGTTTTAAAGAAAGTCTGTGAATATGTAGAAAATTATTTCTCTAATAAAAATATAAAATTTGCTGTAGGAACTAATGGTACAATTCTGGATGGAAAAATAATTAACTTATTAAAAAAATATGACATAAAAGTGTTAATAAGCTTAGATGGGCCTAAAGAACTTCATGATTCGAATAGAATTGACAAACAAGGTTTAGGCAGCCACTCTAAAATACTAAAAAATTTAGAAATGCTAAAAGCGGAAGATATTCAATTCTCATTACAATGTACATATACGAAACAGCATCAAAAAATCAAATTACATGATTTATCAAGCTATCTTAAACAATTTACGTCTACTATTGCAATAGCTCCCTGTAGACTTCCCACAGGAGTCGTTGAAATTAAAGATGAGTTTGATAATTTTACCAGATCGCTTGAGTCACTTTTTACTGATCAACCAGTTTTTCTAGCAGATGTAATGCATCATATTTCATCTATATTATATAAAAACAACATTAATCATTTTTGTGATGCAAATAGAAGAATTGTTGTTTTCCCAAATGGAGATGTATACCCGTGTGAATTATTAAAATTTGAAAAGTTTTATATGGGTAATGTTAATAGAAATGATTTTGACATATCAGGTTATAAAAATATTCAAGAAATACTATCTACATTTAATAGGAAAGATAGACTCGAAGACTATTGGTTTAAATATTTAATTCCTAGCATATGCATAAGTAATCATATAAATGATGCAATTCAAAAGGATAGTAAAATAAAATTAACTGAGAAAGTAGTGAACCTAAATGATATGTATTTTACGCATGTTTTAATTAGATTGTATAAAGCAAAAACTAACAATGAATGGGATACATTAATAGAAAACATAAAATATTACAATAAAATGATTGATCTTAAATAGTATGGCGGTGAAATTATGAATAATTTAAATAGTAATACAAATCAAATATTAAAATATATAAAAAAATATAAAAAATATCAGATTATTTTATTTTGTTTATTTATTACAACAATGTTACTTAACTTAATATATCCTTTCATTTTAAAATATCTAATAGATGGTGTCATAATACCTAAAGATACAAGGTTATTAACACCAATAATTTTTATAGGATTGTTAGCTGCAGTTATAGAGAGGTATATGGCGTTTATTCTTAATTATAAGACAAAGGAGTACAGTAATATAGCTATTAAAGAGGAACAAAAAAATATGTATATGCACCTTCAAAGAATGCCTTTAGATGAATATGCTAAATATTCTAGTGGAGATATATTGACTAGAACACTTTCCGATACTGTTCAAGTTATATCAGTGGCATTAAAAAGTATTCCGTTAATAATTGCTCAATTGATTTATGGAATAGTTATTGCGTTAATATTAATAACTCTTAATTGGCAATTAGCACTAATTACTTTTTGTTCAATGCCTTTGTATTACATGACATTAAGAAGTTGTACTACACAATTACAAAACACCTCAAAAAAGGAGCGTGATGCATATAGTAAAGTAAATGAATCTTTAAGAGAAAAACTAGAGGGAATTCATATAATAAAAGCTTTAGATAAATTAAACTTCTTTTATACAGATTTTGAAAAATCAATAAAACTATGGATAGATGAGAGTAATAAACATTCTAAAATAGCTATTTTTATTGAAAATATCATGATTTTAATAATTAAGTGTACACCTATATTAATTTTAGGATATGGAGGTTTTAAAACAATTAATGATAAGATTTCTTTTGGAACATTGTTTGCTTTTTATACATATGTACAAATGATTTATGAACCTGTAAGAATGATTAACAATAATCTTATACAGTTAAAAAGTATTAAACCTCAAATAATTAGAATATTTGAAATACTAAATGTTAAACCTGAAAACTATACTAGCGGACAAGACTTTCCAAGTCCTATAAAAGTAGAATATTGTAATATATACTTTAAATATAAAGATTTTTTAGTGTTAAAAGGAGTTAATTTTAAAATAAATAAAGGAGAAAAAATAGCCATTGTTGGAGAGAGTGGTTCAGGAAAAAGTACGATTGTTAATCTACTTGTAAGAGATTATTTACCAAATGAGGGAGATATTAAAATTAATAATGTACAATTAAAAGAATTAAGATTGAAGGACTTAAGACATAATATTTTTAAAGTTACTCATTCAGATTATTTATTTAATATGAGTGTAAAGGATAACATTTTATTAGGTGATAATTTCTCAGAAGAAGAAATCATAGAAGTTCTTAAGGCAGTAAAAGCTTATGAATTTGTTATGAATTTATCTGAGTGTATGGATACTATTGTTGGAGAAAAAGGAAAGTTGCTTTCAGAAGGGCAAAGACAACGATTATGTATTGCACGAGCATTAATTAGAAAACCGAAAGTATTAATCCTTGATGAAGCAACTTCCGCTATAGACTCTAAAACGGAAGATTATATTTTTAATAAGATAGATAAAATGAATTGTATAACTATTTTAATTTCTCATAGATTAGCAACTATAAAAAAAGCTGATTACATTTTATTATTACATAATGGACAAATAATAGATAGTGGAACACACGAAGAAATGATTAAAAATAATAATGTATATCAACATATACTATCTAGCCAATTAAAATAATATAATTATTTATATTATTAAATCAGATAAAAAACAAGGGGGTGATTAGAATGATTAAAATTTTTGCCTTAGTAGAAGAAGATATAATTGTTTCAACAAGATGCTTTGGTATTGGATGCGAAAGCCCACGTTAATTTTTATGAAATAAAAGTATGAACTGAGACATAGATAGAGCTGCCTCGTAATAAAAATTTGAGGCAGTTCTATCTCATTATGTTGCACAAATGACAAGGGAGACGTTTCGTTTGACATATAGCATGACAAGGGGACGCATGACAAGGGGACGTTTCGTTTGACATATAGAAAATACTTTAACTTGTTGTGCTAGTTTCCTATCACGAAAGTTTTAATATTTCCTTTTTGCTTAAGTAATAAACCTGTTTTTTATATGATATTGAAGGTAAAAACAGGTTTATTAAAATTATTCAAATGAAATATTAAAACTCTCTAAGATATCTTAAAATAAGAAGTTAAATTAACTAGCACAAGGAGTTACTTTAGGAATATTGGAGTCAAAGGTGACGATTTTTTTGACCCTTTTTTGTGTTCTAATGCCTAGCAACTAGGTAATATCTAAAAAACAATAATAAGAACACAAAAAAATCAAGCATTTACAAATTTCTACACAATTTTTACAAAAAATGTATTATATTTATTAGTATATAAGCTTTATATAAATAATAAAACCAAA
>NZ_FRAG01000125.1 GCF_900142245.1 Paramaledivibacter caminithermalis DSM 15212
TTTTTTCTTTCTGTCCTTTCATTAGAAAATTTGAACAAGGACTATCTTATCACTTATCTTATCATATTTTATCTGGCAAAAAAATCCCTAAATTTTTGAATGTTTCTCTTGCCTTTTGTTTTTATTTTTTATGCAATACCAGTGATAATTAATACATTTTTCATTAGCTTTACATATATGTATAAAATACACTACCTGCTTTTCTATTTTTTCATTTTTAATATCTCACTATGGAATCCCAAGCTTTCATAAAAAGTTATAGCTAAATTATTCTCAGGTAACACATCTAGAAAAATTGAATCAATTCCATGTTCTTCTAAATGATGAATAGCAGCATCCATTAATGCTTTACCAATACCGTAGTTTCTATAATGCTCTAAAACAAACAATGAATCAATATTTCCTTGTTTTTGAATTTTGTCTATTGTGAATATTAGATATCCTACTAATTGTTGATTTTCTTCTGATGTAGCACTTATAATAAACACATTCTTAACGTCAGTTTTTCTGAGCAAGCTTTGAACTCTTTTTGAAAAAGTTAAGTTAGCATATTTGTCTTTAAAATATTTCGAAATTCCCATATGATATGTATTTAATTTTTCCCATAATTCTTCAATATTCCAAATATAATTCCAATCATGAATTTTAATTTTAATCATGTATTCATCCCCTTTAAAATTCTATTTTATCTTTATATATAGTTTTTCCAATAGTTTTGTTAGATAATATCAAAACCACTGTACTCGAAATAAATATCCCTAAACCTGCATAAAGAAACACTGAAGAAATGACTATATTACCAATTTGACCAAAAAATATATTGGCTAATGGCATAACTAATGTTGAAATCATAAATAAAATAGAAAACACCCTTCCCATATATTCTTTTTGTACAGAAACTTGAATATAAGAAGAAAACAAAGTATTAAATATACCAAGAAATACTCCTATAAAGAAAACACTAGACAATGCAAGAAGTTCTGAAGGATATATTGAAATTACTAACAATGCAGATCCTGTAAACATTAATGAATAAATCATATAGTTCATTTTGGGTTTAAACTTTGGTAAAAAGAGCATAATAATAGTAATAAATATACCTCCAACAGCCTCAAAAGTCAAAGTAATCGAATAAAATGTACTACTTTTATTCAACACCTTCATGACATAGAGTGGCATCAGCAAATTTAATGCTGTTAAAAAGAAATTTGTTATTGAACATAGTATTATAGTATTTCTAATATTCACATGTTGAAAGGTGTACCGAAAACCATCAAAAAAGTTTTCTTTAAAATTGGAATAATTGTTAATAAACCCCTGGTGTTGATACTCGATAAATACTTCTGAAAAAGCAGAAATGAAATAGGAAATTCCATTAATAATAAAAATACCTTTAGCACCTATGAATGGTACAGATAATAGTATTGCTCCAATCATTGGGCCTACTACTCTTGTTGTTTCTATAATATTTGTCATAATCGAATTTCCTTTTATTAAAAACTCTTTATCTAATACTAGTGAGATAATAGATTTACTTGCTGGTCTAAATAAAGAATAACAACAACCAATAATAAATCCAGCTACAACGATTAATGGCAGGTTTAGAATATCGAAATGCAAAAACATACCAACAGTTGTAGATGTAATGCCCGCAATAATATCTGTCCATACTAATACATATTTTCTGTTCAAGCGATCAACCAACACCCCACTCATTGGACCTATAAGCGCAGCTGGAATAAATGAAGCAGCCATGACGTATCCTGTGTATTTTGCCGTTCCCGTCCTCTCAAGCAACCACCAAGCAAGAGCAAAATTGTATATAACTGTACCCAAACGAGAAACTAGACTTCCAATAATAAGTAATATAAAATTTTTGTTCCATAGTCCTTTATGTTTTTCCATCTTAATACCGTTGGCTTATATCTGTATAGATCGAATAAAAAGCGACATATATCTACTTATTGTATATAACGTGAAAATAAATTTACATACACTATAACCTGATAAATATTAAGTGAACAAAATTGCTTAAATCAATACCTATCTACATCCCTTTACAGATTTTCTCTAGTTATTAATAGAATACATTGCAGATAATTTCCTTCTTAAATCAGTACCATAAACACTCTCAGTACCATAAACACTCTATAAAGTTTATCTTAAAGCTATACCGTTTGATAACATCATATAAATTATATTTAATTCAAATACAAACTAAAATAATTATTTATCTCATTCTCAAAGTATTAAATTAGCAGTTCTAAAAATACTATAAAATGAAGCAATTAAAACGTCCTATTAGATGCGACTTCTTTTATCAAGATTATTAATAACTCCTGTTTTGCAAAAATAAAAGCTTAATTGGTAATGCTTCCAAAAA